>JAEWLN010000059.1 GCA_023457535.1 Bacteroidota bacterium | reverse complement strand
CCGGCCACCATAAAATTGATGCCGTTGATTTTGATGTATGTTCCTATCGGATTTTCGCCCGCGGCATACATTTCATCGATCACGCCCTGCCCGATGATGTCCACTTTGCGCTTGTTCAAAATGTCCTGTTGGTTGATGAACCGTCCCTGGGTGATGGTCATTGACTCCTGCTTGATCAGTTCGGGGTAATCGCCGTAAATGGTATAAGCGCCCGTATTGTCACCCCGGATTACATTATTGGTTCCCTGATAACCGCCCAACTGGTTGCGCGGCGATACGTAAAGCAAATCCGGAAACTGGGCTTTGAGCGCAGGAATGTCGGCGTTCTTGAAATTGTAGTTGCGTGTTTGCGGAAGTCCTTTGTAGGCTTTGGACGTGTTTTGCGTCCACATGAACATGGTATTGGTGGCCATGCCGTCAAAGCCTTTTTTAATGCCGTTCTCAAGCCCCTTGCCGGCCGCGAGCAGGATCACAAGGATGAAAATGCCCCAGAATACGCCAAAAGCCGTCAGCAAAGTGCGAAACGGATTGGCCATGAGCGCCTCGAGTATTTCATTCCATTTTTCCCTGTCAAACATGTTATTCGTCTCTGAGTGCTACAATAGGTTTGATTTGCGCCGCGCGATAGGCCGGGAAAAATCCGGCGAGTGCTCCGGCAAATACGAGTAAAAACAAAGTGGTGAGCGCCACGTTGAAATCCACCGACGGATTGACAAAAAATTCGCTCTTAATTTGCGGACCCACCAATTCCAACAACGCCAGGCTCATCAGCAATCCGACAAATCCCGCAATGGTGGTGATAAAAATCGATTCGTGCAGAATCATCCCGATAATCGACAGCGGTGATGCGCCAAGGGCCTTACGTATCCCTATTTCCTTGGTGCGTTCCTTGACGATAATGAGCATGATGTTCGACACGCCTACCACGCCGGCAATGATCGTACAAATCCCGACCCACCAAAAAAACAGCCGGATGTACAAATTCACGCTGTAAAACCGCTTGGCATTTTCCACCGAATTGTACGCGGCAATACCGCCCTGGTCATCAGGGGCGACCACGTTTTTGCTTTTGAGCATTTGTTTGACGCCTTCTTCAAATCGTTTGGATTCCGCAAGCGCATCGTCGTAATTGTCCTTTTTTTTCATCACAAAGAACAGATTGCTGATCTTGTCGCCCACGCCATACGCTTTCTGGACCGTTGTAAGGGGCATGTAGATGCGGGTTTCCTCACGTTCGCCCGCCGGATCCGTAAATACGCCGACCACTTTGAAACTGATGCCGTTGACCTGTATCTGCTTGCCAATGGGCGATTCGTCCTTGAACAAATCCTGTTTGAGCCTGAGCCCGATCGCGCATACTTTTTCGCTGTGCGTCATGTCGTTTTCATTGATGAACCGGCCTTGGATCATCGTCGCATTTTCGATGAACTGATAATCGGGGTATACACCGCGGTATTGGTAATTGCCGGTTTCCTTGCCATACGCCACCGCGCCGTTCCATTGGTTATAGCTCGAGCCTTTGTATTGGAGCATGTCCTGGTATTTTTGTACCGCGGAATTGTAATCACTGTTGCGAAACTGGATCTGCCGCCCCGGATTGAGTCCTTTGTATTCTTTGGTGGTCGCGCTTGTCCAGACTTCGATGATTCCCGCGGCATCGCGCTCAAACTGTTTTTCCACACCGTTTTGCAAACCCTTTCCCACCCCGAGCAAAATCACCAAAATGAAAATGCCGGACGCTACGGAAATCCCCGTCAAAAATGTCCGAAGTTTGTTTTTTGAGATCGCCTCAAAGATTTCGTTCCATCGCTCGAGGTTAAACATACGAAGCTGCCCTGACTTGTTCTACTGTTTTGTCGTCTATGATGAGCCCGTCCTTGAGTACTACGTTGCGTTTGCACATGGCCGCAATGTCCGGTTCGTGGGTAACGATGAGCACGGTTTTTCCTTCGTCGTTGATGCCTTGGATAAGCTCCATGACTTCGTAAGAAGTTTGGGTGTCGAGCGCGCCTGTAGGTTCATCGGCGAGCAGCACTTTTGGATTCGATGCCAACGCGCGTGCAATCGCTACCCGTTGTTTCTGGCCGCCCGACAATTCGTTGGGCAAATGATGGGCATGGCTGGCCAAGCCAACTTTTTCGAGATAGTGCATCGCGATTTCGTAGCGCTCTTTGCGTTTGACGCCTTGATAATACAGCGGCATCGCTACATTGTCGAGCGCATTTTTATAGTTGATCAGATTGAACGATTGGAACACGAACCCCAAAAATTGGTTTCTGTAACGCGATGCGATCGTTTCGTTGAGATTTTTGATTGCGACGCCGTCCAATACGTAACTGCCCGAATCGGCTTCATCGAGAATCCCAAGGATATTGAGTAAAGTCGATTTCCCGGAGCCCGAGGAACCCATGATCGCAACGAGTTCGCCAGCCCCGATATTAAAATTTACGCCTTTGAGCACGTGGAGCGACGAATTTCCCATTGTATAGGATTTGTGCAGATCGGTAATTTCAATCATGGGTTGACGGTTGGTTGAACAATATTAAATATTCCTGAGGCATTTTTTGATAACAAAACGTTAATGTCGATGAGCGTCAATTGGACGCGCGGTTTCCAAAATGTTACAGCCCGCTTGCTATTGTAGGCCGATTGTGTAATTTTACCTCAAAATTTCCCTAATGAAAAACCTGATCTGGTCCTGTTTGCTTGCGATGCCACTCGCCTTGGGCTGTTCGTCCACGCAAAAAATCGACGCGCTGCGGCCGCAACCCAATGAAGCAGAACCTTTGTTGTATGACAATTCGGTTTCGTTTATCGACATTCCGGTCGTGGCGAAAATCAAGGACATCGAAAACCAGACGAACAAAGCGCTGACCGGATTGATCTACGAGGACAACAATATCGAGGACGACGATTACACCGTGAAAATCTGGAAACTCGCCCCTATTGCGCTCACCAACGAGAACGGCAAAATAAAAACGGTGTTGCCGCTCAAGGCCAATGTGCGCTACCGCATCGGGACCGGCAAACTGGGCATCGACCTGTACAATACCAAGGAATTCAATTTCAACGGCAATGTGATTTTGTCGAGCGATGTGGCACTTACCAACTGGAAGGTTAAGACCAAAACGGAATTCCGGTCGATCCAATGGAACGAAAGTCCGTCGATGACCGTAATGGGGAAATCCATGCCCATCACCTACCTGATCAATCCGGCCATCCAGTTGTTCAGGTCCAAAATCGAAAAAAGCATTGATGAAGCAATCGCCAAATCGATGGATTTTAAACCCAATGTGCTCGACGCACTCGAGAAACTGTGCACGCCGTTCCAGATGAACCAGGCATACGATACGTGGCTGCGCATCAACCCGACCGAATTATATACCACCGAGGCGCGTCTGCAACAAGATAAAATCCTATTTGACATGGGGCTTAAGTGTACGATCGAGACGCTCGTCGGGCAAAAACCCGTTTCCCGGTTCGACAGGTCCAAAATCGTGCTGAAACCCGTTGCCAAAATGCCGGATCACATTACGGCCAACATCGTCGCGGTATCCACGTACGCCGACGCATCGAAGATCATCACCAAAAATTTTGCGGGTCAAACCTTTGGATCGGGCAGCAAAAAAGTGACGGTGCAAAACGTCGAAATCTGGCAAAAGGACCAAAAAATGATCATCGCGCTTGATTTGCTCGGCAGTCTCAATGGCAAGGTGTATTTGTCCGGCGTGCCGCAATACAACGACCAGACGAAGGAAATCTATTTTGACCAGCTCGATTATGTGCTCGACACCAAAGGCAGGCTGACGCGTACGGCAAACTGGCTGTTGCAGGGTTATGTACTCCGGAAAATGCAGGAAATGTGCCGGTATTCGATCCAGGCCAACCTCGACGAAGGCCGCGCGAATCTGCTCAACTACCTAACCAATTATTCCCCGATGCCGGGCGTTCTGGTCAACGGCAAAATTGGCGATATCCAGTTCCGGAAGATCCAACTGACCAACAAGGCGATCATCGCATTCGTAAAGATTACCGGCGATGTGAGCGTAGTGGTCGACGGGCTTAAATAGCGGTTTTCTTCTGGCGCAATTTGTAAACGCCAAATGCGATTCCCGCGACAATGACATACGGAATGATCATCAGGTAAACAATGCCGTCATTGACCGCTTCTGCCTTGGCCACGTCGCCTTCGGATTCGAGCGCCGCGCGGCACATCGCACATTGCGCACGGGCTGAAACCGAACACAGGAAAAAGGCCACGAAAAAGATGACCGTCCAAAACGAAGTCAATCTGCTTGTGCGCGCCGCCATTTGCCGTGGCAGGACGCCGGTCTTTATTTGGTGCGCTGGATTAGTTTGCATAATAAGGGGAAATCATTAAATAAACCACCACGCCGGTAACGGCCACGTACAACCAGATCGGGAACGTGATGCGCGCGAGTTTGCGGTGGCGGTCAAAACGTTGCGCCAATGCCCGGACGTATGTAATCAGTACCATCGGAATGATCGCGATCGAGAGCAAGATGTGCGTGAGCAGGATAAAAAAGTAGACAAAGCGCGTGGATCCCACCAATGCGGTCTCTGCTGCGCTGCGAACACCATCATGGTTGACGTCGCCAAAAACCGTCGAATCCGCTGTCATGTGGTAAGCAACATACATCACCAAAAACAACACTGACAAACCAATGGCCAGCGTCATCAAACGCTCGTGCAACTTCTGGTTGCCCTTTTTGATCGCACGCACGGCCAAAATGAGCACCAGCGCGGTGATGCCGTTGATTGTGGCATAAATGGGCGGCAAAAACGTGAACGGTTCGACATCATAGCCAAAATCCCTGAGCTTGACGCTGAACAACACAGCCAGGACC
>JAEWLN010000058.1 GCA_023457535.1 Bacteroidota bacterium | reverse complement strand
GATCCGTCCTTCTGACGAGGTCTTCCACATCCTGTTTGAGGATGCTGCGCGCGGTATCGAGGCCGATCTTGGCAAATTCTTCGATTACCCACTCTTCGATTTCGTCTGAGAATTCAGTCAATTCTACATCATCTTCTTCTTCGGCAACATTGCCTTCGCGGATGACGTCAAGTTCATAACCGGTCAGCAGGCCGGCGAGTTTAATGTTGTGTCCGCCGCGGCCGATCGCCTTTGAAACCTCCTCTAACTTAAGGAACACTTCGGCGCGTTTGTTCTCTTCATCGATTTTGATCGACGAGACTTTGGCCGGACTCAACGCACGGGTAATGTAGAGATTGGTGTTGGTTGTATAATTGATCACGTCGATGTTCTCATTGCCCAGTTCACGAACGATCCCGTGGATGCGCGACCCTTTCATCCCGACGCAGGCGCCCACCGGATCAATACGGTCATCGTAAGAATCTACGGCTACTTTTGCCTTTTCGCCCGGGATGCGAACCACGTTTTTGACCATGATCAGCCCGTCAAAGACTTCCGGGATTTCCTGTTCGAACAATTTTTCGAGGAACTTTTCAGACGTGCGCGACATGATGATTTGCGGCTTGTTGCCTTTGAGCTCAACGCTTTCGATAATGCCGCGTACATTGTCGCCTTTCCGGAAAAAGTCGGACGGGATTTGTTTTTCTTTTGGCAATACGATCTCATTGCCTTCGTCGTCGACCAGGATGACCACACGCGGACGTACATGGTGTACCTCGGCGGTGTAGATGTCGCCGATCAAATCTTTGAATTGCTTGTAAAGATTGGTATTGTCGTGTTCGTGGATCTTCGAAATCAGGTTTTGGCGCAAGGCCAGGATGGCGCGTCGTCCCAGGTCGATCAGCTTGACCTCTTCAGAAACTTCTTCGCCGATTTCAAAATCGGGTTCGATCTTGCGCGCTTCTGTCAGCGTGATCTCTTCGTTCTCCAGGTCAAGGTCGTCGTCGGCAACGATCACGCGTCTTCTCCAGATTTCCATATCGCCCTTGTCCGGATTGATGATAATGTCAAAATTATCATCGGACCCGAATTTCTTTTTCAGCGCATTTCTAAATACATCCTCCAATATCGCCATTAGCGTTACACGGTCGATCAACTTGTCGTCCTTGAATTCTGAAAATGACTCAATCAATGCTAAATTTTCCATGCCAACTTTTAATTTTTTTTAAAATGTTACTGTAACGATTGCTTCTTTGATATCGGCATAAGGCAATTCCAGCTTCTTTTGCACCGTCTCTTTGCCTTTTCCGACTTTTTTGGGTTCGCGCGCCTGCCACTCGAGTGTGATGAAATCATCGTTCACGCCGGTGAGCTGCGCTTCTATTTTGTCATCGTTCGTCTTGACGATCAAGGTGCGCCCGATGTTCTTTTTATACTGCCTGACCAATTTGAGCGGCGCGGACAAACCTGCCGAGGCCACTTCCAGCGAAAAATCCTGCTCTTCGCGGTCCAGATTGTGTTCGATGGCGCGGCTGATGTCGATGCAGTCCTGCAAAGTCACGCCATTGTCACCGTCTAAAGTTACGACAATTTTAAATGCGTCGTTGATGTGCAGGTCGATCAAAAAAAGCTCCGGCTTTTCGCTGAGCCCCTTTTGGAGCAGTTCCAACACTTTTTCTTTGAATGTCATAGATTTATAAAAAGAGGGGACATCTGTCCCCTCATTATTTAATTGGTAATAAATAACGCTGCAAATATAATCATTTTTTTGTAAATCAAAATCCTAACATATCTAAAAATAATTCCTACCTTTATTGTACAAAAACAAACATTTTTTCACTAATTTTCTTACACTTCTACATTATGAAACGAATTCTAGTGCCCACCGATTTCTCCAAACACGCCGATTACGCCCTACGCGTGGCCGCCCAGATTGCGCGCGAAAACGACGCTGAAATCATCCTGCTGCACATGCTTGAACTGCCCAATCAAGGTACCGATGCGCTCGGATCAGGAAGCGACATCCCGGAAATCATGTTTTTTAAAAACCGTGCGATCAGCAACCTCGACAACCTGATGGACGTGGATTATCTCAACGGACTGAACGTCTCTAAAATCATCCAGTTCGAAAAAACATTCGACGGCATCATCGGGGTCAGCAAAAAGAACAACGTGGATTTTATTGTCATGGGTTCGCATGGCGCGAGCGGTTTCCAGGAATTGTTCATCGGTTCGAACACCGAGAAAGTCGTGCGCACTTCAGACGTGCCGGTATTGGTCATCAAAAACGAAATGCCCCATTTTAAAGCAGGAACGTTTGTTTTTGCTTCCGATTTTTCCGACGAAATCAAAAAACCGTTCCGCCGCATCGCAGAACTGGCCCGGGTTTTCAAATCGCACCTCAAGCTCGTAATGATCAATACGCCCAATACGTTCAAACCCACGCACGTGGCAGAAAAGATCATGGCCGATTTTGTCGCCGATTTTACAAATGAAAATTTTGCGCTCGACAATTATTCGACCCATATCTACAACGACACCAATGTGGAACGCGGCATTTTGAACTTTGCCAACACATTTGACGCAGACCTGATCGGGATGTGCACGCACGGTCGTACCGGCCTGGCGCATTTTTTCAACGGCAGCATCAGTGAGGACCTGGTCAACCACGCCGTGCGACCGGTGGTAACGCTCAAGATCTAGCGAACGTTTTTGCGTGAGGGATGGAAGCGGCATCCTTTTTTGACGGACGACGGCAAAAAAGATACAGCGCACAGCCCGACGGCGGCACGGGAGCTGATTCGAAAAATGAGGCTGATAACGCCGGCACGCCCAAAACCTGACCAAATAAAAAAGCCTCCCTTTTCAAGGAGGCTTTTTCGTTGGCCCACTAGGACTCGAACCTAGAAAGACGGCACCAAAAACCGTAGTGTTACCATTACACCATAGGCCAATTCTATTGCTGTTAAGCGAGGGCAAATTTAAGACAAAAAATATTTTCCGCAAACATTTTTGCAAAAAAAATTTACTGTAACCGCAGCTGCCGATCTAAAGTCTTTGGCTTGTGGCGATAAGGGTTTGCGCGTTGCCCAAATGAACATACAATTTTTAGTTAATCCGCCCCTCTTAAGCAAAAAAATAGTTTCTTTGTACTACTAAAATCAATCTGCATTCCCGTATGGCGAATTTCAACTTTAACAAATGGAACACCATCCTGGGCTGGGTTTCGTTTTCCATCGCACTGATTACGTTTACTTTGACCGTAGAGCCCACGATGAGTTTCTGGGATTGCGGCGAATACATTGCGACAGCCGCGAAACTTGAAGTAGGTCACCCGCCGGGTGCACCTTTGTACCAGATGATGGGCGCTTTCTTTGCGATGTTCGCACCTGATATCACCAATATTGCACTCATGGTCAATATGATGTCCGTATTTTCTAGCGCGTTTACGATTTTGTTCATGTTCTGGTCCACGACGATGCTCTTGCGGAAACTTGTCCTGCAGTTCAGCGAACACAACGATTCTAATAGGATCGCCATCCTCGGAAGCGCATTTGTCGCCTCGCTCGCCTTTACGTTCTCTGACAGTTTTTGGTTCAGCGCCGTCGAAGCCGAAGTATATGCGATGGCCACGATGTTTATCGCGCTGATGTTCTGGCTCGGGTTGCGATGGGAACAAGATATGGGCACGCCGCGCGGCAACCGATGGCTCATTGTGCTTTCGCTGTTGACGGGGCTTTCCTTCGGGGTGCATTTTATGGCGTTGCTTACCATTCCGGCGATATTGTTGCTCTACTATTTCAAAAATTACAAAACCATTACGGTTCGGAATTTCATCATCGCCAATGTGGTCGTGGTGGCCATCCTGCTTTTTATTTTCAAATCGCTTTTGCCGTGGACGATGGCCTTATTTGGCAAGACCGAGATTTTTATGGTCAACAGCCTCGGGCTGCCGTTTGATTCGGGTACCATTTTCATTGCGCTGCTGATCGCGGTGCTTTTCTATTTTGGCCTGCGGTACACGCGTGCGAACGGAAAAGTGTTTTACAATACGATCATTTTGTGCGTTCTTTTTGTCCTGATCGGGTTCTCGACCTGGATGATGCTGCCGATACGCGCCAACGCCGAAGTGGTCATCAACGAAAACAAACCGTCCGATGCCGCCGAGGTCCTGGCCTATTACAACCGCGAGCAATATGGCGTGAACCCGCTTTTTTACGGCCCGCAGTTCTCCGATATGTTTGCCGGGCTCGATGAAGACCAACCGTATCTGGACAAAAAACCCAATTACGAGCGCGACTACAAAACCGGCAAATACATTATTACCAACAATTGGAAAAACGCCGAGCAAAACTCCGACGACAACCACAAAACGTGGCTTCCGCGCATGTGGAGTACCGAACATGCCGAGAATTACATGAATTTCACCAAGCCGCTCGACTTCAGGATCAAACCCGAATTCATGGAAGAGCAGGAACTGGTGCAGGTCGTCGCCGAATTCCGCAAAGCTTACGCCGCCAAAGACATCGACAATGAAGGCTACGTTTCGTTCCTAAAAGAATATGGGGATTACCTGATCATCCAGAAGCCCACTACGGCTGACAACCTGTCTTTCCTGTTTGAATACCAGTTTGGATACATGTATTGGCGTTATCTGATGTGGAATTTCGTCGGCAGGCAAAACGACATCCAGGGCAAATATGACAATCTGGATGGCAACTGGCTCAGCGGCATCGGATTTATTGACGAAATGCACCTCGGGTCGCAGCAAAATCTTCCCGATGACGTGCGCAACAACGCCGGGCGCAATGTGTATTTCTTTTTGCCGTTCCTGTTGGGGCTTATCGGATTGATTTACCACGCCAACCGCGACCTGAAGCGTTTTTACGTGTTGCTTGTGCTGTTCCTTTTTACGGGTTTGGCGCTTAAGATTTACCTTAACGAACGTCCTTTCGAGCCGCGCGAACGCGATTATGCGCTGGTGGGTTCATTCTACGTATTTGCGATATGGATCGGATTTGGCGTCTACGCGATCTACGATTACCTCCAGCGTTATCTGCAGCCCAAACTGGCCGGGCCTGTCGTTATTGCCGCGTCATTATTGGCCGCGCCGGTATTGATGGCTTCCCAAAACTGGGACGACCACGACCGTTCGAACCGTTACACCGCACTGGCCATGGCCAAAGCTTACCTGAATTCCTGTGATCCGCATGCGATTTTGTTCACCATTGGCGACAACGACACGTTCCCGCTGTGGTACGCGCAGGAAATCGAGCAGATCAGGCCGGACGTCAAAATCGTCAATACGAGCTTGTTCATGACCGACTGGTACATCGACCAGATGAAACGCAAAACCTACACCTCGGACGGCCTGCCTATCTCGTTCAAACACGAGCAATACGTGGGCGACAAACTCGATTTCGCGTTCCACAATCCGCAAACCGAGAACCGCTGGACGCTCAAGGACTTCATCGGTTTTATCGCAAGCGACGACCCGCGCACGATGGTGCAGATGCAAAACGGACAGCACGTGCATTTTTATCCGACCAATAAGGTGCGGATTCCGATAGACAAAGAGAACATCATCCGCAACAAAGTGGTCGCCCCTAAATATTACGATTCGATCGTGCCGTACATCGACATCGACATCAAAGGCCAGGCGATGTATAAGAACCGACTGATGATGCTCGACGTATTGCTCAACAACAACTGGAAACGCCCTATCTATTTTACCGGCGGCAGTTTTGGCGACGACGATTATTTGTGGATGAAAGACTATCTGCAGCTTGACGGCATGGTGTACAAGCTCGTTCCGGTGCGCACGCCGATTCCTAAAAACGGCAGCCCGCTCGATATGGGTCAGATCGACAGCGACAAAATGTACGACATCGTCACCAAATGGGATTGGGGCAACAGCGAAAGCCCGCACATTTACCACGATCCGGAAACGCGCAAAAACAGCATTTCGTACCGCACCAATCTCGCACGATTGATGGAGCAACAAATCAACGAAGGCAAAAAAGACCAGGCCCGGCGCATTATTGATCTGGCGATGACCAAAATGCCGGTGGATTATTTCGGGTATTATTCGCTGCTCGATCCGTTTGCAGGCGGTTATTACGAAGTGGGCGAACCGGCCAAAGCGCGCGCGTTGCTCGACAAACTCATCGGTAAATACCAGCAAAACCTGAACTATTACAAAGGTTTGAAGCCAACCGAGCAAAACCACCTTATTATTGATATCATCACCGACATTGAAAGGTACCGCGGCCTGCTCGAAGTCATGAAAGACCGCGGCGATGCCGAATATTACGCCAAACACCGCGCGATATTCAACAAATACAACAGCATGTTCGAACGCTTTGGGCGCGACAGCGAATAAGATCCAACCAAGGCGTTCTCACGGACGCCTTTTTTAATTGAACACCATGAAACTCTGGATCAAAACGCACCGCATCGTTAAATGGCTGTTTCCACGCTATATCTGGGATTACCAAACCAAAGAGAAAACGGTCTGGCTTACTTTTGACGATGGCCCGATTCCAGCCGTAACGCCGTGGGTGCTTGAACAACTGTCCGTCCACAACGCCAGGGCCACATTTTTTTGCATCGGCGACAATGTGCGCAAGCATCCCGATATTTTTGGCAAGCTGCTCGATGCGGGGCACACCATCGGGAACCACACCTTCAATCATTGGAACGGCTGGAAAACGCCAGCACCAGATTACCTGGCCAACGTCATGGCTTGCCGCGAAGCGATTTGTGAACGGACCGATGACCGCCACAGGCTGTTTCGACCGCCGTACGGACGCATTACGCGCAAGCAGGCACGCGTGCTGCGGCGTCAGGGTTATAAGATCATTATGTGGGACGTTGTGAGTGCGGATTTTGACGCAGGCATTTCACCGGAACAATGCGTTCAAAATGTGTTGCGGAATGTGCGCCCGGGCAGCATCATCGTGTTTCACGACAGCGTCAAGGCGAGGAAAAACCTCGAATATGCGCTTCCTAAAGTATTGGAATTTCTTACTGCCAATGGCTACCGATGCGAAGTGCCCCGTCAGATTTGTTCCTGAACGAGTCCTATGATCGTATTGGCGTCGAGTTCGCCGGACTGTCTCCAGATCATCTGGCCTTCTTTGTAGATCATCAGCGTTGGCAGTCCTTTGATGCGAAGGGCATCGGCCAGTTCCTGATTTTTATCGACGTCGATTTTGATGACTTTTGCCTTATCTCCGAGCGCAGCGGCCACATCGCGGATCACAGGATGCATCGAAACCGATGACTCGTTCCATTCCGTATAGAAATCGATCAGTACCGGTACCTGCGCATTGATTAATTCTCCAAATTTTGACATAAAACCAAACTATTTTAATTCCTAAACCGTTCGATTCGGGCTTTGCGGATACAAATGTAGCATTTTTAACGAATTATGCTAATTTTTCACCTTTTTTTAGTTCAATCACCGTTATTTCTGGCATAATGCCTACGCGACCCGGATAGGCGTGAAATCCGAAGCCGCGGTTCACATACACATACCGGCCAAATTCCTCGTACAAGCCCGCCCATTGCTTGTAAATATATTGCGCCGGACTCCATTTGAAAACGCCCGGAATTTCAATCCCAAACTGCAGTCCGTGCGTATGGCCGGACAGCGTCAGGTGAAAATTCTTTTTGTGCTGCTTGACCTCGTAATCCCAATGGCTCGGATCGTGGCTCAACAGGACTTTGAAATCGTCCGCTAACAATCCCGCGGTGGCTTTGTGCAGATCTCCCGCCTGCTTGAAATTCTTTCCCCAGTTCTCAACGCCTACCAAGGCAATGCGCTGGCCGTCTTTTTCGAGAAATGTGTGCTCGTTGAGCATCAGTTTAAATCCGATCTGGCGGTGCAGGTCCTTGATCGCGGCAAAATTGTCGGCCTTTTCACGCGCCGATGGCCAATCGACATACTCGCCGTAATCGTGATTGCCCAAAACCGAGTATTTCCCAAAACGATGCGGCCGAATGCGGTTGAACGTATCGATCCACGGATGCATCTCGCGTGCATGCGTGTTGACAATATCGCCCGTAAACAATACGACATCGGCGTTTTGCGCATTGATCAGGTCGATCGCATAATTGATTTTGTCGGGGTTGTCGAAACTGCCGCTGTGAATGTCCGATAGGTGCGTGATGGTAAATCCGTCGAACGCATCGGGCAAATCCGGAAAAAATACCTGTTGCCGGATGACCCTGAAATTGTATCGCCCGACGGCCATGCCGTAAATCAGCGACAAAAACGGAACCGCCGCCAAACCAATTGCCACCTGGCTTACAAACCTGCGGCGCGACGGAAATGCGCCCGTATCGACATCGGAGCGGTAAAAAAAGTTGATCGCACCGCGCCCCAGACGGTACATATCCTCGCCAAAAAGAACCAGCATCAGCAGGATTTTGGGCAAATACACCAGCAATACGAGCCCGAATGTAAAAAGCGTGCGCGGCGTTTGCCCTACTGAACGGTCAAATTGCGTAAACGAATACAAAATGAACACGAGAATAAGCACACTCACCACCTGATAGGCTACGAGTACCCAGCGCGCTTTAAATAGTGTCCGGATGGCCTGGAACGCATAGAATTCAATGAACAATAAAACAAGAATAAAGATGATCCAACGGGCCATTCCAGGAAGTTTTGCACAAAATAACAAAGAAATAAAGCGCATGGTTCGCGCGTTTGATAAAATTTAACGATTGCCCCCGCGGCGTGGATTAGTTTCGTATTTTTGGAGACTTACAAAATACGATATGTCAGCTCAAAAACGTCTATTCCTGCTCGATGCTTACGCACTCATATTCCGCGGTTATTATGCCCTGATCAAAAACCCAAGGATCAATTCCAAAGGCATGGATACCTCAGCCATTCTGGGTTTTATGAACTCGCTGCTCGATGTGATCCGACGCGAAAAACCTGATCACCTTGCCGTGGCATTCGACAAAGAAGGCTCAGCGGTGCGCACCGAAATGTTTGCCGGTTACAAAGCCAATCGCGATGCCACACCCGAAGCCATCCTGGTTGCCGTGCCCTGGATTCAGGAATTGCTGCGCGCCATGCACATCCCGATCATCGAAGTGGCGGGTTGCGAAGCCGACGATTTGATCGGAACGGTGGCCAAACAGGCGGAAAAACAAGGCTACCAGGTTTATATGGTCACGCCTGATAAAGACTATGCCCAGCTGGTGTCTGAGAATATTTTCATGTATCGCCCCTCGCGGCTTGGCAACGACATCGAAATCTGGGGCGTTCCGGAAGTTTTGGCCAAATTCGAGATCGAAAGGCCTGAACAGGTTATCGACTACCTGGGCATGATGGGCGATGCGGTCGACAACATTCCAGGACTGCCCGGCGTGGGCGAAAAAACGGCCAAAAAATTACTGGCCGAATTCGGGTCGATGGAAAACCTGCTCGAGAACACGCACCTGCTCAAAGGCGCGCTCAAAGACAAGATCGAAGCCAACAAGGAACAGGGCATCATGTCCAAGAAACTCGCCCGGATCATCACCGACTGCAATGTGACTTTCGACGAACACGACTACGAGCTGACCAGGCCGGACGTGGCCAAAACCGATGCAATCTTCAACGAGCTCGAATTCCGCCAGATGAAAACGCAGTTCGACAAACTTTTTGGCGGCGGCGCGGAATACGACGAAATCAATGCAGGCGAGACATCGGCCAGACCCAAAAAATCGAATGAAGACCAGTTTTCGCTGTTTGGTTTTGAGGAGGAAAGCACTACGAGCGCGGAGCGTTTTTACCAAACGCTCGACAACACGCCGCATGTTTATCAAAGCATCCAAAGTGATTTTGCGATAAAGCTGCTGATCAACAATCTGATGCAGCAAAAATCGGTCAGTTTTGACACCGAAACCACCGGAATTGACGCGCTCCACGCAGATTTGGTGGGCATTTCATTTTCATGGGAAAAAGGCCAGGGCTTTTACGTTCCCGTACCCGAGGATTTCGATGCGGCCAAAGCAATCGTGCAAAAATTTGCAGCATTTTATCAAAGCGAATCGATCGAGAAAGTAGGGCAAAACGTCAAATACGACCTCAAGATCCTCAAAAAGTACGGCATAGAAATCAAAGGTCCGGTGTTCGACACCATGCTCGCGCACTACCTGATTAACCCGGATATGCGCCACAACATGGACGTTTTGTCCGAAACGTATCTCAAATATTCGCCCAAGCCGATCGAATCGCTGATTGGCAAAAAAGGCAAGGGCCAACTGTCGATGCGCGATGTGCCGCTCGAAGAAATTAAAGAGTATGCCGCCGAGGATGCCGATGTGACATTCCAGCTCAAACAACATTTTGCCCCGATTCTCGAGAAGACCGGAACGCAAAAACTGTTTAACGAGATCGAAGTACCGCTGCTTTCCGTCCTTGCCGATATGGAAACAGAAGGCATCCGGCTCGACATTGGATTCCTGCAGGAATTATCGGGTCAGTTCGACAAGGAGGTCCAGGCGATCGAATCTAAGATCTATGAGGCGTGCGGCGAAAAATTCAACCTCGGCTCGCCCAAGCAGCTCGGCGACATACTGTTCGACAAACTCAAGATCGGCGGGGCCAAGCAAAAGAAAACCAAAACCGGGCAATATGCCACCGGCGAAGAGATCCTGAGCTATCTGGCCAAGGACAATCCGGTTGTGGCCGATATTCTGGACTGGCGCCAGCTCGTCAAATTGCAAAGCACCTATGTGAACGCCCTGCCGGGACAAGTCAACCCAAAAACAAGCCGCGTCCACACCGATTATATGCAAACCGTTGCCGCCACAGGCCGTTTGTCGTCCAATAATCCCAACCTTCAAAACATTCCGATCAGAACCGAGCGCGGCAGGCTCATCCGGAAAGCGTTTGTCGCGCGCGATGAAAATTACACTTTATTGTCTGCCGATTACTCGCAGATCGAACTGCGCATCATCGCGGCCTTGTCCGGCGAACAAAACATGATCCGGTCGTTTCGGGAAAAAGAAGACATCCACCGCTCCACCGCGGCCAGGGTATTCAACGTACCGCTCGAAGAAGTGACGCGCGACCAGCGAAGCAATGCCAAAACGGTCAATTTCGGGATCATTTACGGCGTGTCTGCTTTCGGGCTCAGCAACCAGACCGATTTGTCGCGTTCGGAAGCCGCAGAACTTATTACGGCCTATTACAATACGTATCCGCAACTCAAAGCATACATGAGCGACCAGGTCCATTTTGCACGTGAGAACGGCTATGTGCAAACCATTTTGGGCAGGCGGCGGTACCTTAAAGACATCAATTCGGCCAACGCGGTCGTGCGCGGCGCGGCTGAACGAAATGCAGTCAATGCGCCTATCCAGGGCAGCGCGGCGGACATCATCAAAATTGCGATGATCAACATCCACAATAAACTGACCTCGGAAAACTGGAAGAGCAAGATGCTGCTGCAGGTACATGACGAATTGGTGTTCGACGTCCATTTGTCTGAAGTCGATAAAATCCAACCCATGATCAAGCACGAAATGGAAAACGCTTTTGCGATGGACGTGCCGCTTGAAATCGAAATGGGCCTGGGTGCAAACTGGCTCGAGGCGCACTGATTTTAACGGATCTGAAAATTAAAACATAAGTATCGTTTGCTTTTTGTACTTTTACGCAACCAACTAAAAACGAAATACTTATGAAAAAAATGTATGTTCTCCTGATGGCCGTGGCAGTGGGTCTGGCTGCCTGCAAAAAAGCAGAAGAAACCAATGTAACAGATACGGCTGCCGCAGACACTACCGCTGTCGCAGATGAAACCACTGCAGCTGCCCAACCGATGGACTCTGCCGCGATGATCAAAGCATGGCAGGATTACGCCACACCGGGCCAGGCACACCAAATGCTCGCTATGGACAACGGCAACTGGAACGCCGAATCCACAATGTACATGGGCCCGAACGATCCAAAACCAATGAAAACCACCATGACGGCTTCCACCAAAATGATTTTGGGCGGCCGTTACCAGGAATCGCGCTACTCGGGCGACATGATGGGCCAGCCGTTTGAAGGCATTTCAACGGTGGGTTACAACAATGCCTCGAAAAAATACGAGTCGACATGGGTAGACAACATGGGTACGGGTGTCATGATCATGACGGGCGCGTATGATGCCGCAAGCAAAACGATGAACCTCTCGGGTCAGTGTGCCGATCCGATGACGGGCAAAACCAAAACCATGCGCGAAACGTTTACGATCCTGGACGACAACACGCGCAAAATGGAAATGTTCGACACCGATCCGTCCGGAAAAGAATACAAGTCAATGGAAATCGTGTTGACGCGCAAAAAATAGCGTAACTTCCAAAATCCAGATCCAAGGCGCAAACTCATCGATGCACAACTATCTGGATTTTGGAAATCGGCTTTCTGACTTGTCTACAAAACAAACCGGTACGTCGCCTTGATCAAAAAAATATTCTCCGGTTTTCTATTCAGGATTTGGGAATCCAGCCCTTCAAACAAATTCTGTCCGGGGCTTGCCAATCCGGTCATGCCTTGTGACCAAACCAAAAACACTTCTGATCCGGGGATGTACTCCCACCGCAACACAAGATTGGATCGGAATTGCACAAACGAAAAATCAGGATTCGAAAACGCGTAATCAGTGAGGCCGTCTGCGTTTTCGTCAACTTCATATTGGTCCGATACAGCGTCAAATGACAATTGGTTTTGGGAAAACCACGCCACGCGATCCGTATGATGGGCCGCAACGGGCTGAACCACGCGGTTGAAGCGCGAATAAACCCCTTTGGATATGAAAGGCTGTCCGTAATACTGGATCGTCAGATTGGGATTGACGTTGTAATCGAGCCGAATTGCCGCGCTGAGCGTACGCTGATCGATATTGGCCATCAAATAACGCTTGCCGCCTGCATAATCCGCTTGTGCGACATATTGCGTCTGGTTGCTGTTGCGGTTGTAGTTCGGCCCGACCGATACCGTAAAAGCATTGATGGGCCGATATGTAAATCCAGCATCGTATTCAGTATAAAAAAAGGAATTGTCTTTGCCTTTGGACAGGTATGCGCCGCTGTAAAACGACAGCTTTTTGCGCGAATCCGTATTGAAATTCAGTGATTCGAATAACTCCGACGAATACCGGAAGCGAGGACCGCCCTGCAACACCGCATTTTTATAGATCCGCGGCGCGTAACTTACTTTTGCATTGACGTTCCAATTGTTTTTCAGGTTCGCGTTAGCGCTCAGCGAATACTGCATCAGGTTGAAATTGCCCTCGAAATCGTGAAACGAGACTTGTTCGAACCGCGAATTGACCTGTCGGAAATACGCAAACGGTTTTAGCGTTTGGTGCGTCAGGATCGCATATTGCCTGATTTCATCGGCCTGGCGCAAAAACCCGACGTCGTTGAGCTCGAGTTCAGGCGAACGCCACATCAACAGGCCGTAGTACCGCCAATTCCCGACACTTTGCTTCCCTGCTTCAATGCGTCCGCCGGTTCCGGTAAGCGATGTGCGGTTGGGATCAACTTCGAGATGGCCGGCATCGGCGCGTTGGAACAAATGCGTGATCGATCGCTGCGTGGCCGCAATGGCCCCGGCGTGCCCTTTGACGTGGCTGGTCACAAAATTAGCGGTGACAAAATATTTCCGGTTGTTCCAATTGTGGTTGAAGTCGAGGCCGGCCGTGTAAGCTGCGCTGTGTAAAAAATCGGCCTCGATGCCGTCCAGATTGCGGTTTGTGGCCGTAAACATGCCACCGACAAACGTATTCCGCTTATTCATGTCCTTTTGGATCCGCCCGACAAAATAATTTGTCATCGGTTCGACCAGCGCATCCCGCCGGTAAATGTTGTTGTCAATACGCGCAAATTCCCTCGCAGTGACGCTCTCGAGCACCCCGATAGACCATCCGTTTTTGGTTTTTCCGCTGAATTTGGCCGCGCCAAGGATGGTGGTGTTGTCCGGAACGTCAACAAAATCGCCTGGATTCGTAGCCGGATAACCCTGCGGACTGCGACCGATGCGGCGCGAATAAAACAAATTGTCCTGGCCGTCGGCAAACCTGAAATTGAAGATGTTTTTATTTTCGACAAAAAACGGGCGCTTTTCTTCAAAGAAAATCTGGAAACCGTCGAGCGCGATGGCCGCCGGATCTGCTTCTACCTGACCAAAATCGGGGTTGATCGTCAAATCGAGCGTCAAATCATTGGTCACACCGATTTTCGCATCGAGCCCGCCGTTGAGCTTGAAATCGTTGCCGGTACGAAACGGATTTCCGGATTCGGCCTCATAGGTTTGCTGCTGGGCCACGACAAAGGGTTGTATTTCGAGTTGTTTTTGCGGCTCAAGGTCGATGAGTCCGCGCAATTCGCCAAATTCGCTAACCCAACCCGGTGCGTCACGTGGAACGCGTTGCCAAACGGACCGCTCCTCGGCCCGGAAATACCGTCGTGTGGATTGCAGACCCCAGATTTGCTCTTTGCTGTTGCCAAATTTGAGCTGGCTGAACGGAATTTTGACCTCGGCGGTCCAGCCTTGGTCATCAATGTTGGTCTTTACATACCATATCGGGTTCCAGGAACCGTCCCAATTGTTTCCGTTATCGGACACAAATTCGTCGCCTTTAACCCCCGATACGGAAATGGTAAACGAAAAAGCCGTGCGCTTGTCATTATAGCTGTCGATATTGATCTCCACCCAATCGCCTTCAAACCCGTCACGGCGCGACATGCGACGCACAATGCCTTTGGGGTCTTTGTCGTAGCACCTGAAAGCGAAATACAGGAATTTTTTATCGTAAACGATCTTGAATTGCGTTTGCTCCGATGGCGGCGTGTTCTCATCGGGCTGGTTTTCGATGAAATCGCCCGTCCAGTCCACCGTATCCCATGCTTTTTCATCGATTATTCCATCGATCTGGGGCGATGCGATATTATCCAGCGCGCGCGTGGTGTAACTTTTTTTGGCCACCGGGCCGGACTGCGCGCAAACAGTCGGGGCGGCGATAAGTAAAAGCAAAAGGTGGCGTATGCGGTTCATCTGATCTGGATTACCCCCGAATAGACTCGCGCTTGCCCTTTGTGTTACAGCATCGGCCACAAGAAAATGACATCGGGCCATAAAATAAAACGGATTGTTCCATTTTGTTACAAATTCGTTAAAATACAAACGCAACCCTTTGCGTGGCAGGCCATCATCCGATAGTCATCAATCCGCAAAAATCACCATTTTGGACGCACTTAAAACCATATTGTATTTTTCCATTTTCAATTACCCGCTGAAACTGGAAGAAATCTGCAATTTTTCGATCACCAAAGATTGCGAAACCACGCGGCTGCACCTGGAAGAACTGATCGCTCAGGGGATCATCATCAAAGTAGACGATTATTACATGGTTCCGGCCTGCCGAAATTACATTGAGAAACGCGAAAAGGGCAACCTCATGGCGGTAGAAGCGCTTGCCAAAGCCCAGCAAATGGCGCGTTTTATTGCTAAGTTCCCGTTTGTGGAAGGCGTGGGCATATCGGGATCGCTGTCAAAAGGTTACTATGATGCCCACAGCGATATCGATTATTTTGTAATTACACGGCCGGAGCGGCTTTGGGTTTGCCGTACGCTTTTGATGCTGTATAAAAAGCTATTTTTGCTCAATTCGCGCAAGTATTTTTGCATCAACTATTTTATGTCGTCGGCGCAATTGACCGTCGCCGAGCAAAACCGGTTTACGGCCACTGAGATCAAAACACTGATTCCGTTTCAGGGCAAACAGGCCTTCGCGCGCTTTTACGAGCAAAACGCATGGGTTTCGGACATCATCGGCGCGTTCCAGCCAAATCTGGCCACCACAGCGGACATTCGCAAACCGTTAGCGATGCGGCTCTGCGAAAGATTGCTTGCCACCAAACCCGGAACCGCGTTGGATTACGGCTTTAAGCACGTCACGGTCTCGTTCTGGCGACTCAAGTTCAAGCAAATGTCGCACGACGATTTCAGGATTGCGCTGAAGTCAACCAAAGACATCTCGAAACACCATCCGCTCAATTTCCAGAAAAAGGTCATTAATGCACTGAATGAAAAATACGAGGAAATCAAGCGCATCCACAACATCGAACTGCCCAAAGAATATGTCTAGATTGCTTTTTTCACACGCCTATTATTACAGGCTCGACCCTAAGCAGTGGAAGAACAAAACGCCGTTCCCACCGCTGGGCACACTGTACGCGGCTTCGCTGATGCGCCAGAACGGCTATGACATACGGCTGTTTGACACCAACCTGCTCGAGAATCCGGATAGTATGTTGCCGGTGCTCGAAAGCTATGCGCCCGATTACCTCATCATCTACGACGACGGGTTCAACTACCTGACCAAAATGTGCCTGACCACCATGCGCGAGGCGTGTTTTGCGATGATTGAAATGGGCAAGCGGAAAAATTGTACGGTGATCGTGTGTAGCTCAGATTCTACAGATCACGCCGGGCTTTACCTCCAACAAGGCGCCGATTACATTATTTTGGGCGAAGGCGAACTGACGCTGCTCGAACTCGTGGGCGCACTCGAGCAAGGCCGTAGTACCGACGCGCTCGCGGGAACCGCATTTAAAAAAGGCCCAACAGCACAAATAAACGCTCCCCGCGCCGTGCTGCAAAACCTCGACGAATTACCGTTGCCGGCCTGGGATTTAGTCGACATGAACGAATACAAACTTATTTGGCACGAAAGCGGGCAGCCTTTTACGCTCAATGTAGCCACCACGAGAGGCTGTCCGTACAAATGCAACTGGTGCGCCAAGCCCATCTACGGCAACCGTTACAATTCACATTCACCGGCTTATATCGCCGAACATCTTGAATTTTTGCGCACTTCATACGGCGTACGCCGGTTTTGGATGTGCGATGACATTTTCGGGCTCAAGCCCAATTGGGTGGCCCAATTCAACCAGGCGCTCAAAGCGCGTCGTCTCGACATCCGGTATTACATTCAAAGCCGTGTCGATTTGTTACTCAAAGAAGACATGATCGACCTGCTCGCCGAAAGCGGACTCGAGGAAGTTTGGGTGGGCGCCGAAAGCGCTTCTCAAAAAGTGCTCGACGCCATGGACAAAGGCACCAAAGTCGAACAGATTTACGAGGCTACGCGATTGCTCCGGCAAAAAAAGATCCGTGTCGGGTTCTTTCTTCAATTTGGATACCTAGGCGAAAATGCGGGCGATATCGACAAAACCATCGGCATGGTCCGGGAATTGTTGCCGGACAACATCGGGATTTCCGTTTCGTATCCGCTGCCGGGCACGAAGTTCTATGACAAAGTCAGGCGCGATCTTTCGCAAAAGGCGAACTGGAAAGATTCGGACGATCTGGACCTGATGTTCAAAGGGTCGTTCAAAACGCGCTACTACCGCAAATTACAGCGCTTCGTGCACAAAGAGTTCAGGAAGAGCCAGGGCGTGTCGAACTTCAAACGCATGGTACGGCATCCGCTGGAAATGTCTGTAAGCAAATGGCTGTCGGTCATTAAGTTGGGCTATTACATCCCGAGTACTTTTGTGGATGCGTTCGTACTTAAAAAATTACAAAATGACTGATTTCGATCCAGCCGCCGCGCGGTACGACCGCTCCTTCACGCATACGCTCATTGGCCGGGCGCAGCGCAACCGCGTTCGCGACATGCTCGATAAGATCTTGTGTGACAACCCGATCAAAAAAGTCCTCGAGATCAATTGCGGTACAGGCGAAGACGCAATATGGCTCGGCGACAAAGGCCTCGAGGTCACCGCTACCGATATTTCGCCCCAAATGATCGCGCAGTCGCAAAGCAAGTCGTACCGCAAAAATGTATCGTTTTTGACCGCCGACATCAACCAACTGCCAGGACCGTTTGCAAATGATCGGTTTGATTTGATATTCTCCAACTTTGGCGGACTCAATTGCCTGTCGCCGATCAGGCTCGAGCTGTTTTTTAAACACGCCTCGTTACTGTTGCCCGATGGCGCGAAAATGCTGCTCGTACTGATGCCGCGCAACACCAAATGGGAACAGGCCTATTTCCTGGTCAAAAAAGATTTCGCGCAAGTATTCCGCCGGAAAAAGCCAGGCGCCATAGCGCAAGTGGACGGACAAACTGTGCTGACCTATTATTACAATCCGCGTGAAATTGCCGCGCTGGCCGAGCCCTATTTTGCATGCGGGCGGGTAAATCCGATTGGTTTTTTTGTACCACCTTCCTACCTCGAACCCTACTTCGCCCGGCGCAAAAAGCTTTTTTCTGTGCTGGACCATTGCGAACGGCAGGTATACCGTTTGCGGTTTCTGGCCTCCCATTCGGATCATTACGGCATTGAATTTACCAAACGATGAGCCTGCTGCTGACACACGGTTATTATTTGTCTGCCGATGCAAAAGAGCGGAAAATCATGAAGCCCTATCCGCCGCTCGGGTTGTTGTATATTTCGGCATATCTGATCGGAAAAGGCGTTCCAAACGACGTTTTCGACAGTACGTTCAGCAGCCAATCGGAGCAACTGGATTTTATCGGTGCAAAACGGCCGCGCGTAGTGGCGCTGTACACGAATCTGATGACCAAAATACAAATCATCCGGCTGATCAAAATCCTTAAATCGGACGAATTCGGCCATCCCGTAATTGTTATTGGCGGTCCCGATGTGAGTTACAACATTGAAAATTACCTGCGCGCCGGCGCCGATTTCCTCGTCATTGGCGAAGGTGAGGAAACGATGTATGAACTTTATAGCGCCCTGACCGATCGCACCGATGTGGGCCAGGTCAACGGCATCGCATTTTTGCGCGGTCACATGGTCGTGCAAACGGCGCCCCGCACCAAATTCCGGGAACTCGATCAATTGCCGTTGCCCAACCGCGACGCCATTCCAATGGACCGATACCTGCAAACCTGGAAACAAAACCACGGGCAAAGTTCGATGACGATTTCCACACAGCGCGGCTGTCCGTACACGTGCAAATGGTGCAGCACAGCGGTTTATGGCCAAAGTTACCGCCGTCGTCCGGCCGGTCAGGTGGCCGCAGAGATGAAAATGCTCAAGCAAAAATACAATCCTGACGCGGTTTGGTTTGTGGACGATGTGTTTACGATCAGCCACAAATGGCTCACTTCTTTTCACGACGAAGTGCAGCGGCAGCAGGCGCAAATCCCGTTCGAATGCATCACGCGCGCCGAGCGGCTCAACCCTGAAATACTGCGATTGCTCAAAAATGCCGGCTGTTTCCGCATTTGGATCGGGGCCGAAAGCGGTTCGCAAAAAGTGATCGATTTGATGGACCGGCGCGTCGATGTGGATCACGTCAAGCAAATGATCCGCCAGACCAATTCACTCGGGATCGAGACCGGAACGTTCGTTATGGTAGGTTATCCGGGCGAGGACGAATCGGACATTGCCACCACGATCCAATACCTCAAAGAGGCCAATCCGACGCATTACACCATTACCGTGGCGTACCCGATCAAAGGAACCTCGCTGTACAATGAAATTGAAAATTCCATTACGGTGCGGCCCGACTGGCAAACCTCAACGGACCGCGAAATAGACTTCAAGCGAAATTATCCGCGAAAATACTACGATTACGCGGTGTCAAAAGTGGTCCATGAGGTCGAATCCTATCGGGAATTCCAAAAAAACAATCCCATCAAAGCACTGCGCCACAAAACCAAGTCGTTGTTTGCAGGTGCATTGATGGCGCTAAACAAATCATTTTGAAAAATGAACTGCGGTTTACGGCCTTTCTTACCTTGCTGTACCTTTTGGTGGGGATGATCGGCGTGGCGCATCATGAGTTGTGGCTTGACGAAGCGCACCACTGGTTGCTGGCGCGCGACAGCGCATCGATTGCCGAACTGTGGCGAAACACGCGACTGGAAGGCCACCCGGTTTTGTGGAGCCTGCTGTTGTACGGCGTTTCGCGTATCACGCCCGATCCGTTGGCCATGCAACTTTTACACGTGCTGATCGCGGCGGCCGCGGTTTTCATCTTTGCGTACAAAGCGCCGTTTTCGCGCGTGTTCAAAATTTTATTCGTATTCGGGTATTTTATGGTGTTCGAATACGGTATGATCAGCCGCAATTACATGTTGGGCTTGTGCTTTATTTTTTTGGCGTGCGCCGATTTTGCCCGACGCGGAAAAATGATCCGCATCTGCGCCCTGCTTGCGCTCGCCGTTAACGTTCACGTGGTCTTTACAGTCATTGCCGTGCCGCTTTTCACGGTGATTTGCATCGGATACCTCAGGGAAACGAACTGGAATCGTTTAATCCTGACCGGAACGCTGATTTTCCTGGCGGGCTTGGTGCTGTTGGCCATCCAGATCAAAAGCACGGAAGCGGGTTGGTTGCTGGATCCTATCAGTGACATGCCATGGCGCGAGCGGCTCAAACCCGCGCTTGCCTCGTTGTTTAAGGCTTTGTTCAACATGCCCGATTTTTCCAACCCGCATTTTTGGAATACGAATTATTTTACGACAAAGTGCCGCACTGCCGCTGCCATCCTGGCGATTTTAGTCTATGCACTCCCGATCTTGCTGTTCAAAAGCCGCCCATCGTTGTTTTTTATATATATGGCGCTTGCCGTTGCGCAACTTTTTTTCTGGGTTACCCATCGCACGGCCGTACGGTTCGACGGTATTTTGTTTATGGCGGTGATCGTCGGGCTTTGGATTGACCGGCACGCTCGGCAAGATCTTGAACTGACGTGGCGTCGGCGGCTTTACGCATCGGGCAAACCGCTGGTGTACGGCCTGTTGCTGATCCAGTTTGCGGGCGGAATGGGTGCGTATGCGATGGACATCCGCAGTCCGTTTACTTCGGCACAACAAACCGCCAATTACCTGAAAATAAGCAATCTAGACTGGCGCAATATAGTCACTGTCACATGCGACGGGACCATGCTGAGCGCTTATCTGGAAGGAAAAATCTGGTTTTTGTGTGACGGCGGTTATCGCAGTTTTTGCCGATGGGACGCCGGATGCACAGGGAACATTACGCCCGGACGGGCAAGCGCAATGTTGTCCGACTATATGGCCACGCGCAAAAACGCGGTGTTCGTTTCGTATTATCCGATCGGATCCACAGATGGAAACTGGCATCGCACTGCGAATTTCCAATTCAGACTTCTGGCGCGGTTTGATGCGGCAATTGTCGAAAAGAGCAGTTATTACGTATTTGAACTCATTCGACCTTAAGATGCGGATGTTGCTGATTTTAGGATTATCGATCTGGTGCATGACACCTTCTGCGGGCAACCAACCGCACAGGCAAATACTGGTTTTGTCCTGGCATGCTTCGTACCCCGCAGACTCGATGCAAAATGCCGTAACCGGGCTGCGGTGGGCGCTATCGTATGCCGGAGCCATGTTGCCCGAGGCACCGTACGCGATTTCGATCAGGCAGAATACCGTTTCGATTTCTCTTCAAGACCTTGGATTTGACGCGCGCGCCATGACACAATTGGAGCGTTTGCACCGCAAGATCACCGAGTCTCACGAATACCGGGTGTGCGGCAGTATCGATATCGGGCGTTATGTGGCGCTGCTGATCGGTGCACCGGAACACTACTACCGCATTACGGGCGTTCCCGAGCGGCTTGAGGCGCTGCGGTCAGGATACGGGTTGATCGGGCAAATGGGGTATGTCAACAAATCGAACGTATCGCTGGTACACCGCAAGATCGCGTTTTCCAATCCTCAAAACGGGCGGCAATTGTTTATCGCGATGGAAACCGATTCGGTCACGGGCGAAATCCTGGAATTCGAAACACTGGATCTGATGCCAAATGGCCAGCCGCGCTTTGGCGTTTATGATCGGGAAGGAAAACGCAAAAACAGCGCCTCGACCACCCATTCACAAGCTGGAAAACCCGCCAAATGTATGTGGTGCCACGAGTCAAAAATCTCGCCGCTGTTCCGCCTGCAGCGGGATGTTTCCGGATATTCGCCAGGCGCCGTACTGCAACGGCAACTGGTAGCGTTCAACCAAAGACTCGATTCGGTAAAAGCGCAATTAACAGGCGGGGTCGATTTCAGCCAGAAACAACAGCACACGCAGGCCGAGTTGTTATATATTTCTTTTATGGAGCCGTCCGCCCAACGGCTGGCGCGCGAATGGAAAATGCCCGAAGACCGCGTCCGGTGGCTGCTCAGAAACGCACGGACGCACGAGCACGAAGAATTTAAATTCCTCGGAACGCTGTATGACCGCAACGAGGTCGAACCGCTTGCGCCCGTCAAAGGTCTTGCGGTACCGGCACATGTACGCGAATTTTCGCCCGTCGAAGTCAATTACCTTGAACCTTAACAATCGCCTGTGAGAACCGCACAAAAATATGGGTTGTTTTTGATTCCGCTGCTTGGGGTTTGCGCTTTTTATGTCTATCGGTCGTATGGATTTGCACCGCATGATTTTGCAAATTATTACTTTGCGGCGCGATGGGTTGCCGAAGGTCGTTTTGAACAGTGGGTCTATTTCCCTTCCTTATTCAACCAGGACATTGCAGCGGCTGGCTACCGCTGGATCTTTGCAAGTTTTGCGCCCAATACGCCGTTTCTTGCGCTTGCATTCGTACCGCTTACGGCCCTGCCGCTGGTTTCGGCCAAACTGGTTTTTAATCTGGTCAGCGTGGTGTTCCTTTTAAATACGCTGTATAGGCTGGCGCGTTTCTACGAAATAAAACCGGTTTTTTTAATTGCGATTCCGGTGGTATTTCTGGTACCGATCAAAAACAACCTACTGTTTGGACAAGTATATTTTGTGATGCTCGCACTCGTGGGTGAATCGTGGCTTGCGTACAAGCACAAACGCCCGGTCCTGATGGCGGCGCTGCTGTCTGCGGCCATTTGCTTTAAAGTGTTTCCGGCGGTGTTGTTGCTGCATTTTATATTCCGGAAAAAGTACCGCGAAACGGTTTTGACACTTGCCGGCTGTGCCGCCTGGGTGCTTGTATCGGTTTTTGTCAGCGGCACGGGCGTATGGATTTTCTTTTTTGAGCATGTATTGCCCAAAGCGTCGGTAGGGGAAATTGCCAATGGGTTGGTACCCAATTATCAGTCTGTGTGGATGTTTGCGCGGCAATTACTGGTGTACGACGCGACGGAAAACCCTGCGCCGGTGTGGAACAGTCCGCTTGGGTTTGCAGCATTGATGGTCGGCTTTAAAACGGCCATGATCGCCACGGGTTATGAGGTGTCGACAAAAATCAAAATTCCGCTCATGGGTTTTTCCTATTGGATTTTTGCGATGGTTCTACTCTCGCCTTACGGCAGCACTTACACTTTTGTGATGTTGCTTGTGCCGTACTTCGCCTGGGTGCGCGCCAATATTTTGCTGTGGAAAAAACTGACCGGCGTGGCGCTTATGGGCATCGTTTGCAATATACCTGTTGCCATGTTTGCCTTGTACCCGATGCCATTTTTGTACCCGCGGCTGCTCGCATTAACGGCGCTATTCCTACTGTTTTTAACGTTGCTTTACCCCTGCGTCCGACCGAGGGTTATTGCAGCAACAACGCTTGTAACGGTCGTGGCGGTGATTTGTAAAAACGCGGCCTTTCCCGCGGCCATGCCCGTTTCCCGACAAGTGCTCGGGGCAAGCGGACCGATGCTTGTTTACGACTACACCATCGGCGACAACCAGATAAAATATACGTTTTGGGACCAAGGCGGCAGCCGACGTCGTGTCGTTGCGTTCCGAGCCACATCGGTAACACCATTGCCCTTGCGCCAAAATCAGGTTTTTTACCGAGGTGTTGCGTTGACCAATGATCCGGCGTATAAACAAAAACCGCTACTGGTCGATGGCCGCACACTCATTTACCTGTCCGACGAAGGCCGCGGCATCGGATTTTTCACGCTACGTCAAATCGATCTCAAATGAACAAGCTTCCCACCCTATTTGGAAACAGTGCCTGGCAAATGATGCCATCGGTGTTCACACTGCTGCTGTCGCTTGCCATCGTACGCTTTTTTGACGCGGCCGCTTGGGGCTCGTTGGTGGCGGTATTGGTCGTACAGCAAATGGCCAATGGCGTCGCATCGTGGGGAAACAAGGATTATTTGCAACGCATCCTCGCCGTGGGCGCGTCCGGATTTGATGCGCATTTCACGCGTTTGTTTGCCGAGCGATCGGTATTGTTGCTCGCCGTGATCCTATCGGCCAGTCTCTTGCGTCTTGTCGAGGCAGCGTCATTTGCATCGTTTGCCTTGCTGGTCAGCGGACGCTACGTGCAACAAAGTTTCGACATCCTGATTTTGTGGAAACGGCAATTCAGGCTCGCCATCGCGCTTGAAGTAGCCGCCGCCGCAGGACAACTCGCCGCTGTGTGGTACATCCAGGGCCATGAACCCACCGTTGCTGAATTGATGGCGCTGTTCTGGATTCCTGCCTGGATCAAAGCGCTGGCTTTGCTGTGGAAATTCAAAAGCCACTTTACGCGGGTTCCCAAAAGCGGATGGCTGATGCGGAAATCGGGGTATTTTGCGTTGCTTGGCATCACCGGATTGGTCCACAGCAAAATCGACGTGTGGCTGGTTTCCAGATTGCTCGACGCCAAAACACTGGCGCACTACCAGATCCTGATGGCATTTTTGTGGAACGTCCAGTCGGCGGCGATGTATATTTCGTCCCCGTACATCCACAACTTTTATCGCCTGGCGGACGCGGCGCGACAAAATTATGCCCGATGGCTCATCCGATGCGGATGGGTCCTCGTCCCGACGGGTCTGGTGTTGATGTTCGTACTGCTTGATTTGGCGTTCGCGATGACCATGAGCGTGACACTTTTGGCGGCTTCGGCATTGTTTGGGATGGCGAGCTTTGTCTACCTGCCGTATATCCTGAAGCTCAACGGCGCACACCACGAATCACGCGTACTGGCAATCAATATATCCGGGACGCTTGCCCTGATGGTTGTTTTGCCGGTGCTGCACGCGTTCTATCCCCTTACGCCCGAACGCCTGATCTGGATTGTCGCCGCAGAACAATGGTTTGTAACACTGGCCGCGAAACTAGCCTGTAAACCCCAATATTTATGGAAATGGTCTTAAAAAACAGTGTTTTCAAACCAGAACGCCTCCGGCAGCACGGACGCTACTGGAAAATGCTCAATGCACCGCTTGATGCGCATTTGCAAACGTACCTTCCCGTTTTCGAGCAGTTCCGATGCGATGCGGGATTGGTTGTTTCGCAGGCACAATGGAACGCATTGCCGATGGGTTCCGGTGATCCTTCGTGGCGCTGGCGGCGGCAAAGCCAAAGCTTGTTGCGGGAGATCTTTGGCGAAAGAAATTTTCAGAGTACGCTCGAGATCGGGGCATGGAACGGCTGGCTCACCAAGTATCTTGCGCGTAAATCCGCATCGGTGATTGCGGCCGATTATTTCACGCATCCGCTCGACGGCATCGGAAATATAGCCGCGCTGGCCGATACGATCACAGCGCTGCAGTGCAATCTTGAACAGATCCCTGTTGATTTTAAGCCGGGATCGTTCGACCTGATCGTGATCAACCACTGTTTGTCTTACACGAAAAATCCGGCCGGGTTTGTGCAAAACCTGACGTCGCTGTTGCAGCCGGGCGGCTTGTTGGTTTGCATCGGAATTACGTTTTATAAAGATCCGCAAAAAAAAATGCAACAAAACGCCGATTTCGCGCAACGTTTCTACCGGCGCTACCATCTAGGGGTTTTTATTCAGCCCGTAAAAGGGTATATGGATGCGCAGGACATCGCGCAACTGCGGCAAGCCGGATGCTCGGTCATGCCCTATCGGCAAAAAAAATTACAAAACCTCATGACGCGCTGGCTACCGCGTCGTCCGTATTATGTGGCCTTGCTATTTAAAAAATGACCCAACGCAAAATCATACTGTTCAACCCAAAAAGCGCCAACGGCAAGCACCGGATCCCAAATTCGATACTGCAGGTAGGAGCATCCATCCATGAAAGATATGAATATGTGTTTGTGGACGGCAATCTTGAAAAAGACCCGTGGCAAACCATCGAAAATTATCTTGCAACGGGCCAGTTCGCCTATTTTGGATCAACGGTGATGCCGGGTCCGCAACTCAGGCAGGCCATTCCGTTTACGAGCAAAATCCGCGAAAAATTCCCCCACGTGGTGACCATCTGGGGCGGCTATTTTGCGTCGAACCAATACCAGGTAGCCATCGAATCGGGCGTCGTAGATTATATTGTCAATGGGCCGGGCGACAATACTTTTCCTGAACTCATCGCCGCAATTGAAGCCGGCCAGACCCATCTGTTGCCGCAAATCCGCAACCTGATTTTTAAAAACCCGCAAAACGAAATCGTCAAAACGCCCGTCGAAGCATTGCTCGATCAGGACGCACTGCCGCGATTGCCGTACGATTTTTTGAATACGTTTTATCCCGTACGGCAATACCTGGCCCGGACTTTTATGGGTAACAGGACCTTGTCATACCACTCCAGTATGGGCTGCCCGTTTTCGTGTTCGTTTTGCGCGGTCGTCCCGATCTACAACGCCAAATGGAAAGGCATGTCTGCACAAAGGATTTACCAGGACGTGCGCTATTTTAAAGACCGATATAACATCGATGCCATTGAATTCCACGACAACAATTTCTTTACTTCCAAAAAACGCGTGCTTGAATTTTGCGATCTGATCCGGCACGACAACCTCAGTTTTTGGGGCGAAGGCCGCATCGACACAATCAACAAATACACTGATGAAGAACTTGCCCTGATGCGAAAAGCGGGATGCAAAATGATTTTCCTGGGCGCCGAGACCGGAAACGATGCCGTGCTCAAACAAATGAACAAAGGCGGGACACAATCGGGGCAGATGATCAAAGATTTTGTACGTAGAATGAAAAATGCCGATATCATCCCGGAGCTGTCATTTGTTCTGGGCATGCCGGCCAGGACCGAACGTGAGGTATATGAGCAGATTTTGTGGGACATTAATTTCATCCGCGAAATCAAAGCGATCAACCCCAACGCAGAAATCATCATTTACCTGTTCAGCCCGGTACCCACTAAAGGCTCGGAACTGTACCGGCAAATCACAGCGGCCGGATTTTCATTTCCGGAAACGCTCGAAGAATGGATTTCTCCAAGTTGGGAAAATTTTGATTTGCGCAAAAATCCGCTTACGCCGTGGCTCAAGCCGTATATGATCGATACGATCCGCAATTTCGAAACGGTTTTGAACGGCTATTACCCTACGGTATCAGATTTCAGGATTCGCGGCTATAAAAAACAACTTTTACAGGCCGTATCGGGTTTGCGCTATAAAATGCGTCTGTATCGCTTTCCGTATGAAATCAAGGCGATGCACAAATGGTGGAAATACCGCCAGCCGGAGATTGAAGGATTTTATTCGGAATGAAATTGAAACAGGATTATGAGAACGATCATCAAGCGAATGATAAGTCCATTGCTGCAAAAAGCCAGCGCGCAATACCTCAAAAAACGGCGGAAGTATAGCTACCGTGGGGTTTCAGTCTGGGTAGAGCCCACAGTGTTCCCGCCATTTATGACCCTCAGCACAAAATTGTTGCTGCAATTTATTGAAACGTTGCCGCTGGATAAAAAACAATTTCTTGAACTCGGCTGCGGCTGTGGTGTAATAGCTATAGTCGCGGCAAAACAGGGCGCATGGGTCACGGCGATCGACATCAACCAGAAAGCGCTTGAGGCATTGCATGAAAATGCGCTCCAAAATGCGGTCGCGATCGATATCAGAACCTCCGATTTATTTACTTCGTTAAGCGGGCAACGGTTTGACTATATAGTGATCAACCCGCCGTATTACCCTAAAAATCCGCAATCTGTGGCTGAGCGCGCCTGGTTTTGCGGCGAAGATTTTGACTATTTCGAAAACTTATTTGCGCAGTTGGGGGCATTTGCGCTGGCCGAAACATATATGATCCTGTCAGAAGATTGCCGGATTGATACGATCAAATCAATCGCTGGCCGCTACGCAATGACTTTGGAATTGGTACAGGAGAAAAAAGTGTTTGCTGAAACCAATTACATCTTTCAGGTGAGGCTTTCGTAAAAGGCAATACAATGGGCTGCATTTCAATGTAAAGCGGTGGCTTGTGAAACTTTAACAAAATGTACAGATTTTCTGTAATGAAGTGCCGATTTTATTCCATTGGGATATACTTCCAACGCCCCCTTCCCTATCCTGAAAATACATTTTTTATTCCAAACGCAATTACAGAAAATCTGTAAATTAACGGAAATAATACCAGGGCGGTTTTGCGCATCGATGACAACACAATATAAAAGTTGCCGTTGGACGACAGCTTTTTATGCCTCACCGGCTGATCCTGGCCGTCCACTTCGCGCCACTGATGTTGATCAGTTTCAGCGAATGCCCGGCCGTTAACGCTTAAGGAACGTCGAGCGTAATATCCGCTTTGGCACCAATGGCAATCAATTATTCAAAGCATTCTGGATTAAGCCGGCGTCAACCGGGCCAATCTATAATTTTCGCGTCGATTCGCGCTGTCGCAACTCAGTTTGGATGGTTTGCGTCTGGAACCCTTTGTGCTCTTTGCTTTCAAGACGGTCGATAAGCAACTTTGCGGCGGCCTCCCCGATTTCAGGCCCGTGCTGGCTTACAGTGGACAAACTGGGCGTCATGCGGCGCGACCAGATGCCGTCTGCGAAACCAATCACCGAGAGTTCTTCCGGGATTTTGTAGCCGTTGCGCAGCGCGAGTTTGATCGACGAAACAGACGTGTGCTCATCCACGGCAAACACGCCATCGATAGTATGTGCGGCGAACAGCGCTTCTGCCTGGGCGTTGAAATCGGCTTCGGAATCGGTTAAGATCACCAAACTGTCGTTGCGCCCGATGTTGTTTTTGGCAAGCGCCTCGTCATAGCCTTTGGCGCGCAATTTCCCGACGCTGAGATTGTCAATGGCCGAAAACAGCGCGATTTTGCGGCAACCCAGATTGATCAGGTGCTGCGTGGCATTGACCGCCGATTCGAAATCGTCGACGATTACTTTGTCGCACGCCACTTCGTCCGATACGCGGTCGAACATCACAATGGGCGTTCCGTCTTTGATGATCTCTTTGAAATGGCCGAACTGGCCGAGTTTCTGCGCCTCTTCCGAAATCGACAAAATGAACCCGTCGATCGTGCCGTTGCTGAGCATTTCGAGCGCGTGGACTTCCTTTTCGAGCGATTCGTTGGAGATGCACGTAATCACGTTGTAGCCTTTTTCCTCCGCGACTTTTTCAATTCCGCTGAAAACCTTGGCAAAAAACGAATTGAGAATGTTGGGAACGATCACGCCGATGGTTTTGGTCGAACGGTTTTTGAGGTTTAGCCCGATGACGTTGGGTTTGTAATTCTTGAGTTTGGCGTATTCCTGTATGCGGATTTTGGTCGGCTCGGAAATCTCCGGACTGTTATTGAGCGCTTTTGAAACGGTCGAAACGGAAACGTGGAGTGCTTTGGCAATCTGCTTGAGGGTCGCTTTTTCTTTCATACGTCGATGGGAGTTGGCTGTGAGAACGCAAATATAAGAATATAATTGGCGGGCTGGATATTATGGTGGGTTTTGGCATGGGTTTTTTATATTTTCGCCGTCGGTTTTAACAGCCTTAAAATAATCTTTAATAGGCGTTTGCATTTAAAATAATTAATTGTACTTTTGCAACCCCTTTATTGGGGATGGAATGTTTAATTAAAATAAATTATTGTGAACACATTAAGCTACAAGACAGTATCGGCCAACAAGGCGACAGTCACCAAAGAGTGGGTAGTCGTTGATGCTGATGGTCACAACTTGGGGCGTCTGGCTTCTAAGGTCGCTATGATCTTGAGAGGCAAGTACAAGCCAAGTTACACACCGCACGTTGACTGTGGCGATAACGTGATTGTTATCAACGCAGAAAAAATCAACCTTACGGGGTCTAAACTGGACGACAAAATCTACATGCGTCATACCGGTTACCCAGGAGGTCAGAGAACTTTGACCGCTAAAGTATTGCAGGCCAAAAACCCGGCAGCTTTGGTAGAAAAAGCAGTGAAAGGTATGCTCCCTAAGAACAAATTGGGCGCTGAGCTTTTCAGAAACCTGAATGTTGTTGTAGGTTCAGAGCACAAACAAGGCGCTCAAAAACCTAAAACTGTTAACCTAAACGATCTTAAGTAATGGCAGTAATTCACAAAATCGGCCGTAGAAAAACAGCCGTAGCACGTGTGTATGTTTCTGAAGGAACAGGTAAAATCACCGTAAACAAAAAGGAATTCGCAACTTACTTCCCTACTGCTACATTGCAGTACAAAGTAATGCAGCCTTTGCAAATGACAGACAATTCTGAAAGCTTCGACGTTAAAGTTAACGTTTACGGCGGCGGAACAACCGGTCAGGCAGAAGCAGTACGTATGGCTTTGTCACGCGCTATGTGCGAAGTGGGCGAAGGAAACCGTGCGATCCTGAAGCCTGAAGGATTGCTTACCCGCGACCCGCGTATGGTTGAGCGTAAGAAATTTGGTCAGAAGAAAGCGCGTAAGAGATTCCAATTCTCGAAACGTTAATTTTCAGTCGAATGTCGAATGTCGGAAAGTTGAAGGACCAAAAGCAGACGACAACGACCAAAACAAATCATTAAAACTAAGTTATTGTTGTTCTCAGGCTGCGGCCTGAAACTAGTTTAGCATCAAAATGAAGCCTTGCCAAAGTGCACATGGGTTAACGCCTAAAGCCAAAGGGAACATTGCTAATCAACAGAACGTAAACTATTATCAAAATGGCAAACAAAGTAGAAGTTAAAGACTTACTGGAAGCAGGTGTCCACTTTGGGCACATGACCAGAAAATGGGACCCGAACATGGCCCCGTACATTTACATGGAGCGTAATGGAATTCACATTATCAACCTGTACAAAACTGCCGCGAAAATCGAAGAGGCTAACGAAGCCATGAAGAAAATCGCCGCATCTGGCCGCAAAATCCTTTTCGTTGCGACCAAAAAACAAGCGAAAGATATCGTTGCTGAAAAAGCAAAAGCAGTAAACATGCCTTACATCACTGAAAGATGGCCGGGCGGTATGCTGACCAACTTCGTTACGATCCGTAAAGCCGTCAAGAAAATGGCTTCTATCGACAAAATGAAGAAAGACGGTACTTTCCAAACCCTGTCTAAAAAAGAACGTTTACAGGTAGATCGTCTTCGTGCGAAACTCGAGAAAAACTTGGGTTCTATCGCTGACATGTCTAGATTGCCGGCTGCACTTTTTGTAGTTGACATCAAAGCTGAACACATCGCAATTAAAGAAGCACACAAATTAAACATTCCAGTTTTCGCTATGGTCGATACGAATTCTGACCCACGTGAGGTCGATTACGTCATCCCGGCAAATGATGATGCTTCTAAATCAATCGATAAGATTTTAACCCTGGTTACTGCTGCCGTACAAGACGGTCTTTCGAACAGAAATTCCGATGCAGCTACAGAAGACGAAACCGAAGCAAACGACATGGAAGCTGCTGCAACTGCAGAAGCAGAAGTGCCTGCAACTGCGGTAGAAGCGCCTGCTGCTGAAGCTCCTGCTGTAGAAGCGGAAGAGAAAACCGGAGAGTAATTTCAGATTAAAAGATTGAAGGATTGAAAGTTGAAAGACCGTCGGTGCAAATCGAAACTTTCAGTTCTCAATATCTTCAATCTTTTTTAATATTCAGTTCACCTGGATATTTGATCTTTAAATCATTTAATCTTTAAATTAAAAAACATGGCAACTATAACAGCTGCAGACGTAAATAAATTAAGAACCATCACCGGTGCCGGTATGATGGATTGCAAAAAAGCATTGGTTGAAGCCGATGGCGATTTTGACCTCGCAATCGAAAACCTGCGCAAAAAAGGCCAGAAAGTAGCCGCCAACCGTTCAGACCGTGAGTCTACTGAAGGTGCTGCCGTAGCCGTAGTCAACGCAGACAAAACAGAAGGTGTTGTGATGACGCTCAACTGCGAAACAGATTTCGTAGGTAAAAACGAAGGTTTCCAGAAATTGGCAAACGATTTGGCCAACATCGCTTTGAACCACGACAGCAAAGAATCATTCCTTGCCGCAGATTTCAACGGCATCACAGTTGCAGAAAAACTGATCGAGCAAACAGGTGTGATCGGTGAAAAGATCGAGATCGCATCTTTCGAAAAACTCAAAGGCGCTTTCATCGGATCATACGTTCACTCAGGCAAGATCGCCGTTTTGGTAGCCTTGTCTGCCAATGTGGAAGGCGCTGAGGAAGCCGCTAAAAACGTAGCGATGCAAGCCGCTGCCATGTCTCCTATTGCTTTGGACGAAACCGGTGTTGACGCCGATACCGTTGCCAAAGAAATCGAGATCGCCAAAGACCAATTGCGTCAGGAAGGCAAGCCGGAGGCCATGCTGGACAACATCGCAAAAGGCAAATTGCAACGTTTCTTCAAAGACAACACCCTTGTCAACCAGGATTACATCAAAGACAGCTCGATGAGCGTTTCTGCGTATGTAAAATCAGTTGGCGCAGACCTTACCGTTACAGGCTTTAAGCGTGTCGCTTTAGGTTAATCGTTATTAATTCACGATAAAAACCCGGCTTGAAAGAGTCGGGTTTTTTGTTTGGGCGTGTTTTGGATCTGGGCGTGCCGGCGCTTGGAAACCCGCGTGTAAGTAGCACCTGGCGGGCGCCGTCGGGCTGTACGCTGTATCTTTTGCGGCCGGCCCACGCACCTTGACCGGCCCGTATAAAACGTCGGCCACATCGCCTGTAACGCCCCGCAGGCGCAAAAGGATGCCGCTTCCATCCCTCACGCAAAACAATCGGGAAACGCAATCTGCATCCCGGCATTTCCCCGGCACAAAATTTCGCTATATTTGAAAGGCAATCGCATCGTATGTTCCAAACCAAAAAAGACACGCTTTACGTCATCCTGGCCGGGATTTTCATCACCAACGCCGTCACCGCAGAAATGATCGGCGGCAAGCTCATCGATGTGTTCGGCATCCCCATGAGCATCGGTATTTTACCCTGGCCGGTTGTTTTCATCACTACGGACCTGATCAACGAATATTTTGGCGAAAAAGGCGTGCGCAAATTGTCGTTCATCACCGCGGCGCTCATTGCCTACAGCTTTTTACTGCTGCTTCTCGCCATCCGGATCCCGGCATCGGACATCAGCGGCGTCAAGGATGCGGCATTCTTTTCAGTATTCGGGCAAAGTATGTGGATCATCGTGGGCAGCATCACCGCGTTCCTGGTTTCGCAAATGATAGACGTGACAATTTTCCATTTTGTCAAGAACCGTACAGGCAAACGGATGTTGTGGCTGCGCAGCACCGGATCGACCGTTATTTCGCAGTTTTTTGACAGCTTTATCGTGCTCGGCATTGCGTTCTACCTGACCGGGCAAATGGATACGCCCACGTACATCGCATCGGGGCTTACCGGCTATGGCGTTAAACTCGTCATTGCCATCGCGCTGACACCGGTAATCTATTTCGCGCACTTTCTAATCGACAAATACATCAACCCACATGGACACTAAAAAACGTTGCGCCTGGTGCGAAAAAGACGACTTGTACCGCGATTACCACGACAATGAATGGGGCAACCCCGTTTTCGACGACGCAACGTTATTCGAATTCCTGCTGCTCGAAACGTTCCAGGCCGGACTCAGCTGGTACACGATACTGGCCAAACGCCCGAACTTCAAAAGAGCATTCGACCATTTTGACTATAAAAAAATCGCCGGCTATGGCGAGAAAAAAATACAACAACTCATGCAGGATCCCGGAATCATCCGCAACCAGCTCAAGATTCGCGGCACGGTGGCGAACGCAAAGGCTTTTATGGAAGTGCAAAACGAATTCTGCAGCTTCTCGAGATACATTTGGGGTTTTGTAAACGGCAAACCCATCGTGAACCATTATCCGTCGGGAGCGGGCATTCCGGCCACCACACCGCTTTCAGATGCGATCAGCAAAGATTTAAAAAAACGCGGGTTCAAGTTCGTAGGATCTACCGTCGTGTACGCGCACATGCAGGCCACGGGCATGGTCGACGATCATTTTGATTATTGCTGGCGGCGCAATCCATAAAACGGTAACTTTGAGCAACTAGAATCACCATCCATGAGACAGATATTCCTCTTTAACGTGATTTTATTTGCCGCGTTAGCGACACAAAGCTTTGCGCAATTGCGAAACGACTCGCTGGTTAGGCAAAAAATCGATGTCTTCTCGGCCGTTTTCCGCAAGGTTACCGACGTCTATCCAGAACCCGTCGATCCCGAAAAAACTATAGTTTCCGCCATCGCCCCGATGCTTGAAACACTAGATCAGTTTTCCCGTTTTTACACCCAAAGCGAGGCGTCGGAAATGACGCAACGGCTGACCCGGAATTATGGCGGCATTGGCGTTGTGGCGCACGAAACACTGCGCGGGGTCATCGTGTTTGAAACCGTGCCGGGCGCTCCTGCAGAAAAGGCGGGCATTGAAGCGGCAGACGAAATAACTGCTATTGACGGCAAATCAATGAAAGGAATTCCCTTTGACGAGGTGTTCGATCTGCTCAAAGGCGAGCCGCAAAGCCAGATTACGGTGACCGTCCGGAAGCCGCCTTACGATAAAGCACAGTCGTATACTTTTAATCGCGCCATTATCCATTTCAGCCCCGTCCGTCACACCGCTATGCTCAACAATGAGATTGCCTACCTTAAATTGGCCTCTGAAAGCCGCAACAGCGCCAAACAAGTAGCAGATGCGCTCGCCAACCTGTACAAAAGCAAACAGTTCAAAAAGCTAGTTCTCGATTTGCGCGGCAATGAAGGAGGCTATTTAGACGAAGCGGTGAAAATCGCGAACCTTTTTGCAGCCAAAAATGCGTTGCTCGTAAAAGTTGCGAAAAAAGACCGGGATTCGTCCTATTTTGCAGCGGCAGAGCCGTTGTATCCGTCGATTCCCATGGCCGTACTGGTCGACGATTTCACGGTTTCATCGGGCGAAATCCTTGCCGGTGCACTTCAGGACAACGACCGCGCTGTATTCATCGGACAAAAAACTTTTGGCAAAGGACTTGTCCAGGAGATTTTTGACATGCCCGGCAATACACAGCTCATGCTAACCACCGGGTGTTATTACACGCCGTGCGGACGCTGCATCCAGGCTTTTGATCACCAGGGCGCCAAAATTGAAGATGGACAGCAAAAAGTTTTCAAAACAAAAAACGGCCGAACAGTGTACGCCAGCGGAGGTATTGCGCCCGATATTGCCACCGTTAAGACCCAACAAAGCAATCTGTGCAAGGCTTTGCTCGACACCGACATCATTTTTGACTTTGCAACACAATACAAGTTGCGCCATTCAAAAATTCCACCCCTGGTTGCTTTCGGGATCGACGATACGACCTATGAAGCGTTTACAGCGTTTGCAAAAGAAAGGCTCCCGCTGTATCAAACCGAGACGGAAAACCATTTGGAAGCGCTCAGGGAATCGGCCATCAACGACGGAAGCTGGAAATTTTTAGAGGCGTTTTATGCACGGGCCAAAAGCGATCTCCTTGCACAAAAGCAACAGCAATTCCTGGTTTACAAAACAGAAATTTGCCGCGCACTCGGGCAGGAAATTGTGTCGCGATACTATAAAAGTGGCAGGTTGCAACACGCGCTTTTGCACGACGGAGATGTGAACAAGGCGATCGAAGTTTTAACCGACGCCGCAATGTACCGCAAAATCCTGAACATCGACTGAAACACCACCGACTTAACCCACGTTTCGGCCTGCAGATTTAAGTATCTGTAAAAAATCACTCCTTGGAATCTCGCGGCAACCCAAACTGGCCAAATGATCATTGTGCAACTGGCAATCCAATAGCTTGTAGTGATTGGTTTTCAAATAATCCACCAACGCCACAAACGCCACTTTAGACGCATTGGACACAGCCGAAAACATACTCTCGCCGCAAAACACATGGCCCAGATCAATGCCGTATAAACCACCCACGAGCTGCCCGTTTTGCCAAACTTCCCCTGATTTGGCGTAGCCTTTTTCGTGCAGCGCGCAATACGCTTCCACGATTTCACGCGTGATCCATGTGCCGGTCTGTCCTTTTCGGGGCGCTTTGCGACAGTGCGTGATCACGTTGCGAAAATCCTCGTTGAATGTGACCTCAAACAAACCGCGGTTTAAAACGTTGCGCATGCTTTTGGAAACGGCAAATGACGCCGGAAACAATACCATACGCGGATCCGGCGACCACCACAAAATAGGATCGTCATCGTCAAACCACGGGAAAATGCCGTTGCGATAGGCAAGCATCAAGCGCTCCGGCGACAAATCGCCGCCTACCGCAAGCAAGCCGTTGTCATCGGCCTGGTCAGCGGAAGGAAAAAATAAATCTTTCGATAAAAAGTACATCGCAAAACAAAGCCCCGAATCGTCGAGGCTTGAAGTTATCAATTAAAACGGTAAATCGTCGTGTTCCTCCTCATTGTAGTTCTGGGCCGGGGCGAACGTTTGCGAGGTCGGCGGCGGCGGTGCCTGCTGCATGTGCTGTGAAGGCATCGGGGCATCGGCCTGCAGTCTTTCAATGCGCCATCCCTGGATACTGTTGAAATATTTGGCCTCGCCCTGCGGATTGATCCACTCGCGGCCGCGCAGGTTGATGGACACTTTTACCTGTTCGCCGGGCTTGTAATTGCTCAGCAGGTCTGTTTTGTCCTGCGTAAATTCGATCATAATGTGTTGCGGATATTGCTCGTCTGTCGTAACGACGAGTTCGCGTTTTTTGAAACTCGCGCTGACCTGCTGCTCCGCGTTGATGACTTTGATTCTTCCTGTTACTTCCATCTTTTCGTTGTTTTATATTGTTAATTCTGTTTGGCCAACAGCACTTTCCACGCCGATTGCACATCATTGCGGTCGATGTATTGCTTGGCCATTTGGTGTTGTTTGAGCTCATCGTCAGCGCTGAGCACGCCTTTGACCGCAAAATCGCCGGCCACAAAGGTAGCGACTTCTTCGCGGGTGGGCAAGGATTCGACATTGCCGAGCATACCCAGGTCATTGCCGCTGAACACCGGGCTTCGCCGGACAAAATCCGGGATGTTGTCCACACCGATCCCAAGCGTGGTAAGCGGTTTGGGCACTTCAAACAAACCGGCGCTGGCGCGCGAATACCAGTTTCCGCCGAGCCGCGATACCAGATCGATCTTGCGCTGGTCGATGTGGCCTGATTCATCGAGTACGGCCTCTGAGATATGCATGCGGACGATTTCGCAAATCACGAGATTGCCCGCGCCGCCATTTTCACCGAGCGAAACCACATCGTTGACCTTGCACTCAAATTGCACGGGCGATTCTGCGACGCGGTACGGTTTTACTTGTTCCGACGGCAATTTGGTAAGCCCCGATTTGAGAAATTCATCGACACCTTCAGCGTATTCCGTACTCGAAAGCGAAGCTTGCTGCACGATGTCATAATTGACCACATTGATGACCACTTCGCGGGTTTCGAGCACATTTTCGAGCGTGTGCTTGGTCGTATTGTCGCGCACGCGGCGCGATGGCGAAAACACCAGAATGGGCGGGTTGGCGCTGAACAGGTTGAAAAAACTGAATGGCGACAAATTGGGCTTGCCCGAAGCGCTCATCGTACTCGCAAATGCGATGGGACGCGGCGCCACAGCACTCTGAAGATACGCCTGTAACTGGACCGTTGAAACTTCTTTGGGGTCGATGGTGATCATAAAACCGGTTTGGACAAAAATAGCGAAACGCGGTCAGAATGGTGATTTTTCCGGCGATGAAATTATTAACTTTTTTACCGATGGCCCTAGCCCGGATGGCAGCGGCATCCTTTTGGGGCGGCGGCCCCGGTGTTCGGGGCACGCCGCCCCAAAAGATACAGCGTACAGCCGGATCGAGCTCCGGAAAAAAATCCTGGAAAAACTTTTTGGCTAAAGTGCGCGCGCCGCGCCTGTGTACGAAACCAGCCCAATAATCGTTATCTTTAGCGCACAAAATTTTGATATGCAATTCTCCGAACGCAAAAACTTTACCCGCTGGATCCTGATTGCCGCGTCGTTTATCATCGTGATCCTGATTTTGTGGAACACGTACATGTTTTTCCAGATTTTCAAAAACGAGGAACGCGTCAAGATGCAGCATTGGGCAGAGGCGCAAAAAACATTGCTCAACGCCAATGAATACACGGATCTTGAGTTGCCGCTCAATGTGATCCGGCACAACACGACCATCCCGATCATCCAGACCGATGAAAAGGACAGCATCATCAACATGGCCAACATTGATGACCGCGTCGCGAAGGATACCGCGTCCGCTCAGTCATTGTTGCGCAAGATCAAAAAGGAAAACGAGCGCATTGCGGTAGAATATGTGCCCGGAAAATTCCAATACCTGTACTATGGAAATTCATCGCTGCTGAACAAACTCAAGTATTATCCGGTTGCGCTGGTGCTGATCATTGTGCTGTTTGGCGCGCTGGTGTACCATTTTTACAAAAGCACGAAAATGGCCACGCAAAACAAGCTTTGGGCAGGGATGGCCAAGGAAACGGCGCACCAGATAGGCACGCCGCTGTCAAGTTTGCTGGGCTGGATCGAGATCATGCGCGCCGATGGGGTCGATGAAACGACGGTTACCGAAATCGAAAAGGACGTGGTCCGGTTGCAGACCATTGCCGACCGTTTCTCTAAAATCGGGTCAGAACCGGTGCTCGAGCGCCAGGATATAGTGGCGGCCACGCGCGAATCGTATGACTATCTGCAATCGCGCGCCTCGAACCAGATCAAATTCTCGTTCAAGGCTCCTGAGAAAAAACAGATGGTAATGTTCAACGCCGCGCTGCACAGTTGGACGATCGAAAACCTGGTCAAGAACGCGATCGATGCGATGAAGGGAAAAGGCAAATTGTCGGTACAGATCATTGCCGACGGCCCATTGGTGAAGATTCAGGTAACTGACACCGGCAAAGGCATCCCGAAAGCCCAATTCAAAAGTATTTTCGAACCCGGTTTTACGACCAAAAAACGCGGTTGGGGTTTGGGCCTGTCGCTCACCCGACGCATTGTTGAGGAATACCACAAGGGGAAAATCAGGGTTTTGTCCTCCGAGGTCAATAAAGGCACGACGATGCAGGTTTCGTTTAAAAAAAATAAGCTGTAACGGATCGCACAGCTTATTTCTTATTTTTTGTCATTATTACTTAGTGATTCGGGCTTAAATGAGCAGCAATGGCGCGGGCCAGTTCCTCAAATTCTTCCTTTTCCAATTTGACTTTTCGTTCAAAGCGCATATCGTCCATATCCTGCAACGGGATCAGGTGTACGTGCACATGCGGCACTTCCAGCCCCACAACGGCCATACCGATGCGTTTGCACGGTACGGTTTGCTCGAGCGCTTTGGCTACGCGTCGGGAAAAGGCCATCAAGGCGAGGTAATGCGACTGCTCCATGTCGAAAATCTTGTTGATTTCCTGTTTGGGAACGCACAACGTATGCCCTTTGGCGTTTGGATTCACATCGAGAAACGCAATGAAGTCGTCATCCTCGGCTATTTTATAAGCGGGGATCTCGCCATCGATGATTTTAGTGAAAATGCTTGCCATTGGATACAGCGATTAATCGCGTGAAACTTCGAGGATTTCAAATTTGAGCACGCCGTTCGGAACGGTAATTTCCGCTACTTCGCCGGCGGTTTTGCCCAGCAGGCCTTTCCCGATGGGTGATGTCACGGAGATTTTCCCGGATTTGAGGTCGGCTTCGCTTTCCGCCACCAACGTATACTTCACTTCCTGCCCGTTCGCCTGGTTTTTGATCCGGACATTGGACAGCACGAGTACTTTGGACACGTCGAGTTGGGATTCGTCGATCAGTCGGGCATTGGCATATACTTCCTCGAGTTTACCGATTTTCATCTCGAGCAAGCCCTGAGCCTCTTTGGCCGCATCGTATTCCGCATTTTCAGACAAGTCGCCTTTGTCGCGCGCGTCTGCGATATCCTGGGACGCTTTTGGGCGCGCCACATTCTTCAAATAGTCGAGTTCGTCTTTCAACTTCCTCAATCCTTCTGCTGTGTAATAAGATACTGCACTCATAATTCTTGGTCATTTATAAACAGAAAAAATCCCTTTTCGGGATTCCCTTGTAAAGATAATCGGATTTGGTTCGGTATAATTAAATGTTAATCCTAACGCACCCAAAGGTAAATAATTTAATTTTGTTTCCAACCCTGTTTTAACAAATTTTAAAATGAAAAAAGCACTTTCGCTGCTGTTGCTCATCCCGCTGTTTTTCTCGTGTGACAAAGATTCCAATACGCGCAATGTAAACCCGTATTTACCGGAATATTCATTCTCTGTTTCGATCAATACGAGTTTGCCGCAATACAGCGGACTGGCCTCGCCGCTGAACCCGGTTCCTGTTGACGTGGAGGGCGCCGGCGTGAGCGGACTGATTGTGATGAAAATCTCCGATACCGATTACCGCGTTTGGGAAGCGGCATGTCCAAACCAATATCCGACAACGTGTTCCAAGATGACGATCAAAAACAACACAACGTCAAAGTGCAGTTGCGAAAATTTCGAATACAGTTTGCTGACCGGCGTGGGCGGCGGCGGTTATACGATGCGACCGTACCGTTATGAGATTCAAGGATCGGTGATTAGAATTTATAATTAGTTAAATACAGTTTTTCTATAATTCCTGTATCGAAAAAAATCGTAAGTTGGACCCATAGGGAAGGGGGCATAGGGTTTACCCCTAACCTATTTACTTGACATCAGAGTATAGAAAATCTGTACTTTTTGTTAAACTTTTCAATTCCCTTTTTTTTTCACCCCGATTTGATTTTATGAGCGTGGACTGGCGGGATTTTCCACGTGCGATGCTTGCCCGGAATTCTTGTAATTGAGAAATACAGTTTTTCTATAATCCCTGTATCGAAAAAAATCGTAAGTTGGCCCCATAGGGAAGGGGGCATAGGGTTTACCCCTAACCTATTCAATGACATTGAAGTATAGAAAATCTGTACTTTTTGTTAAACTTTACAATTCCTTTTTTTCACTCCGATTTGAATTTTGTGAGCGTGGACCGGCGGGATTTTCCACTTGCGATGCTTGCCCGGAATTCTTGTAATGTGAGAAATACAGTTTTTCTATAACCCCTGTGTCGAAAAAAATCGTAAGTTGGACCCATAGGGAAGGGGGCATAGGGTTTACCCCTAACCTATTTACTT
>JAEWLN010000057.1 GCA_023457535.1 Bacteroidota bacterium | reverse complement strand
TGTTTTCTTTTGCTGCGTATTGGTCAAAATGGCGCTGCCCAGGTCTGCAAATACGCCCAGCGACATGTTCAGGTCCCAAACGATCGGGTTGAACCGGCCATTGTCGTCCTGATACAAGTAGTAATTCTGGTTGAACACCCCGATATAACTGTCGATATTGACCATCAGATTGTCGTAGGCGAGCATCCACAGCGCGCGGTCCACATCGAGTACCGATTCGATCGCAGCGGTATTGTTGTTGAGCGTTTGCGTCAGTCCGATTAGCGATTCCCAGCCGGTATCGGACTTCATCTCGTACGCCAGATTGTAATTATTGACGTTGTTGCCCCAGTACAAAAGCGTCGGCAATTCCTCGAATCCGGTGGATGCGCCCGCGCCATTGACCGGCGAGCAGTCAAAAAACGCGTTGTCATCAGAGTGAAAATGCTTCCGGACGAACTTTTTAGTGATCGACTCCACGTTGACGTACAGTCCGCGCAACACATCATTGATGTACAAATGCGCGTAATTGCACTGCGGGGCGGCCATGTACTGGCGCAAAATGTCGTACGAGAGCGGCTCGCGAACATACGACGGATCAAAGATGACGTTGTTGAGCTTGATGTCTGTATAGCCTTGATAATCCTGGTTCTGATACGTATCGAGTTCGATGTGGAACGGGTTTTTAGGATGCCACGGAATGAACGAGCTGTTGCCTTTATACTTGACGCCGACATTGGAAAACGCAGTGCCGTTGATCACGACCGATTCGGCGGGTATGTAATTCCGATCGCCCATTTGCTGCACGTTGAGCTGTGTTTCCCAATCGGGTTGGGTAAAATAAAGTCTGATTTCCTGGATGGAATTGGTGTCGTAGAAATTTTGGGCGCCCAATTTTGCCGACACGAGCAAAAGCAACGCCAGCGGTAATTTTAAATTCATCGCTTGGTTTTTAACGGTTAGTGCGCAGTAGATTGCGCTTTGCCGTTTGGGTTGCGTGCCCGGCTACGCCTCGGTGGTGATCACGCGGCGCAATCCCCAGTCTTGCGTAAGGGTGTAGCTATGCAAATCGCGCGCGGGATAACGGCCATCGTGGCAAAAAATCTCGAGACAGTCTGCGATGCCGTCTGCAAAATACAGCACCGCCTCGGCCTGGATTTGCTCCTGTCGCGATTCGATGAACACGCCGGCGAGCATCAGATCGTCCGGATCGGGCATTTGCTCTGGCAGCGGTCCGTCGTAGTCGAAAAAGATGAAAGCGCCCTCATTGGTATATTCGATTTCGGCTTCTGTGAGGTGCGGGAGTTGGGCACGCGCAAAAAAACCGTCCGGATCCCCGTCGAGCATCAGGTCCAGAATGTCGTAAATGTAGCGCGATCGGATCATGCGGGAAATTTTTGGCAAGTTATCAATTAAACGTTAAGATGGCTCATGAACGCGCCCGATTGCCGACAATTTCGTTACTTTGCAAACCTTTTCACCATGAAATCAAGTCAGTACGCGATAGTCGACATCGAGACCACAGGCGGCAATGCCAGTGGCAGCCGGATCACGGAAATTGCCATTGTGATCCATGACGGCGTGCGCATCACTGACCGATGGGAAACGCTTGTCAATCCTGAAAAGGAAATTCCGCTGCCGATTTTTGCGATGACCGGCATCAGCAACGACATGGTGCGGCATGCGCCCGTATTTGACGACATCGCCGAAAAGGTGTTCGAACTGCTTCACGAGCGCATATTTGTGGCACACAATGTCAATTTTGATTATTCGTTCGTGCGCCACCAGCTCGAGCAGGCCGGTTTTAAATGGACGGCGCGCAAGTTATGTACCGTTCGCGCCGCACGCAAGATCAGGCCGGGTTTTGCCTCGTACAGTCTCGGGAATTTGTGCCGGAACCTCAACATCCCGATCATCAACCAACACCGCGCCGGTGGCGATGCCGATGCGACCGCGATTCTTTTTTCACAACTGCTCGAGTGGGATACGGAAGGTGCAATGGCGCAAATGGTCAAAAAGACAGCGCAGGACCAACGGCTTCCGCCCAATCTGCCGCCCGATCATTTTGAACGCCTGCCGGAAAAACCAGGCGTGTACTATTTTTACAACAGCACCAATAAAGTCGTGTACGTAGGCAAGGCGGTCAACCTTAAAAAACGCGTCGGGCAGCATTTTTCAGGCCATAAGATCACGCCGCAACGGCAACATTTTTTGCGCGACATCCACGCCATATCGTTCGAAGTGTGCGCTACGGAGCTCATGGCTTTGCTGCTCGAATGTTCTGAAATCAAAAAATTATGGCCCCAATACAATACGGCGCTCAAACGATTTGAGTCGCCGTTCGGACTTTACCGATATGAAGCGCGAAACGGGTATTCGTATCTGGCCGTGGGCAAAACCGCCAAATTCCAAACGTGTATAGAAACCTTTTCCTCGGAATATGAAGCCGTTTTACAACTCAGGACCTTGGCCGAAAAGTTTGGTATCGATCACCGATTTTGCCAATATGGTCGCGCCAGACTTGCGGACATGACCCCGATGACGCCCGAAGCACCAATGCCTGATGCGGACCAGCACAACGCGCTTGTGGACCAGGCGCTTGCGCATTTACAACAGGATCGGATGAGTTATGCGATTGTCGACAAAGGCCGGAGCGATGACGAACGCAGTTGTATCTGGGTCGAAAAAGGTCATTTTTACGGCATGGGTTATCTCACTGACGACATCACCGTTACCGATCTATCGATGCTGCGCGAACACGTTACCCCTTACCGCAGCAACAGCTACATGATGCAGGTCATTCAAAGTTTCGCGCAAAAGTACCCGCGCAAAGTTTTGTACGCTGGTAACACCCCGCAACACAGCGACACTAAATTAATGGATGAAAATTTCGCAGACTGACTTTTTTTTAAGTTATTTGCAGCCGCTTAGAGAGGTGGCCGAGTGGTCGAAGGCGCACGCCTGGAAAGTGTGTATGCTCCAAAAGGGCATCGAGGGTTCGAATCCCTTCCTCTCTGCTGTAAAATGCGCTTCGAAAGAAGCGCATTTTTTTTACCCCACCCCGTGGAAAGGCTGCCAAGCCTTGCCTGAGGGTTGGGGTAAAAAAAATAAAGCCGCACCGCGGCGCATTTTACAAACTGCTCTCCCACCAGGGATCACCGCAGGTAATCCCGCCCTATTCCCATAACACCCAGTTGACCAAAAACAACAAACGAACAAAAATTCTCTCCCCGGGATCACCGCAGGTAATCCCCTCCCTACACCAAGTTGGCCAAAAACAACACACAAATAAGAATTCTTCCCACAAGCGATCACCGCACCTAATCCCACCCTATTTCCATAACACCAATTGTCACCGTAGGTATTCCCTCCCATATGTCACAAAACCCAACGGGCAACTAATAATCAAATTTTGAAAAACTTTTCCGCTACGGAATCCCCGCATAATCCCGCTGAAAACGCACGCGCGTGACAACCCAAAAAACTACTTCCCCACCCGCGACAAAATATCATTCATCATTTCGATCTGAACGCGCTGCAATTCGAGCAATTCCTGCTGTTGGTGCATGATCAGATGGTCCACCTTTTCGTGCAGCGTCCGGATCTCGATCTCGGATTTGAGGTTGATCATATAATCCTTTTTAGCACGCTCGCGGTCTTTTTCCTCCTGCCGGTTCTGACTCATCATGATGACCGGGGCCTGCAACGCCGCGATACACGATAAGATCAGGTTCAGCAAAATAAATGGATAGGGATCGAACGCCGCGCGCAGCAGCCAAAACGTATTGGCCACAATCCAGATCAGCATAAACAGCAAAAAGCAAACGATAAACGCCCAGCTTCCGCCAAATGTAGCCACGCGGTCGGCAATGCGCTGCCCTAGGGTGCGGTTTTGATCTGAATCGTCGTCGAGCTGGTTGGTCAGCGAAGTGTCGTCGGAAATGGACGAAAGCACCGCCTTTTCAAGTGCGCCCAGTTCGCCGATTTGCTTGGAAATGTATTGCAAAATGTAGCTCTCGCGCAACGCATTGAGTTCTGAAACAGACAGGAATCCATCGGCCGGAAATTCCGGATACCTTTCTTGGATGAACGACAGCAGCGATTTGCGTATCGTGTGGGCCGCAATCCGGTCGGACAACGGAAATTTATTATGCGACAATTGGCTGGTAAAAGTAGTCATAATCCCAAGTTTAAATTGCCCCAAGATCTATTTTGACAAATCTGACCGGAAGCAATGGTTGATGTCGCGAAAGTAGCAAATCGGGAACATTAAACCGCAAAATATTGAAAATGAACGCCGTTTAGGCTAAATTTCAACCCAATCATTGAGCAGCGGCGCGCGCGCGACCCAGCCGTAGCGTTCGTAAATCCTGAGGCGCAGCGCGTCGGACGATTCGTTCTCGCCATGTACGAGGAAAACCTGCCGCGGCGGATCCCGGATCTCGGACAGCCATCGCAGCAAACCTTCCTGATCGGCGTGTGCGGACATGCCCTGGATTTCAAGGATTTTGGCCTTGACTGCAAAATAGCGCCCGTGTATTTTGATGTCCGATGCGCCTTCGAGCAACTTTCTGCCACGGGTTCCTTCGGCCTGATAACCGGCGATGATTACCGTCGTCTCGGCCCGCCCGATGTAATGCTCCAAATAGGAAAGCACGCGTCCGCCCGTGAGCATCCCGCTTGCCGCGACCACAACTTTGGGCTGGTTGTCGTAAATGGTTTCGATGGTTTGCTCGTAATCGGACACCAGCGTGAACATCCGGCACATTTGCTCGCAATCGTCAAGGGTCAGCTTGTGCCACAGCGGATGGCTTTTGAACAGTTCCAGGACGCCAATTCCCATCGGCGTGTCAAGAATCAGCGGTACATCCGGAATGTGACCGGCTTTTCTGAGCTGCCATAAAAGGTACATGATCGATTGCGCGCGTTCAACGGCAAACCCGGGAATGATCACCGTTCCGCCATTGCGCAGCGTGTTGTTGATGTACGTTTCAAGCTCGAGCATTACATTGGTGGACGGATGCAACCTGTTGCCATAGGTGCTTTCCAGAAAAACATAGTCGGCATGCGTGGGTTTGGCCGGAGGGAACAACAGCACGTCGTCGTCGCGTCCGATATCGCCTGAAAAAACCAAGGTCTTCCCTTCCACGCGCAAGGCAATACTGCAAGCGCCCAGAATATGCCCGGAGTGGGTAAATACCGCCGAAATACCGTCAATGATCGTAACGGATTCACTTGGGTGAACTACCTGAAAAAGCGGAAATACCTTTTGCGCCTGCGCCACAGTATACAACGGTTCGGCCGGTTCGTGCTTCGAATACCGCGACCGGTTGGCCTGCTCGGCTTCCTCTTCCTGGATTTTGGCACTGTCGAGCAAAATCAGGCGCGCGATTTCCCGCGTGGGTGACGTACACAGGATCTTGCCGCGAAATCCCTGATCGACAAGCCGTGGCAACCAGCCGCAATGGTCGAGGTGCCCGTGGGTGAGCAATACAAAGTCGATCGTTTCGGGCAAGACAGGCAAAGGTTCCCAATTGCGCTCGCGCAGGGTTTTAAGGCCTTGGAATTGTCCGCAATCAATCAGTAGCGATACGCCGTTGCACTCTACCAGCGTCTTGGAACCGGTAACCGTGCCGGCGCCACCTAAGAATCGTATTTTCATTTTTTAAAGTAATGGCAAAGCGAAGTCGCTTCTGTGATGGTGTTTTTTTGTCTGTTGACGCTGACCCCGATTTGCTGCAGCGCTTCGGGACGATCGATCAATTCCCTTACGAGCAACACGTCCAGGATCAGCAATTTTTCCTTTTCCATGACCGATAGCGTGGTCAGGCACGTAATAGGGTACATGCCGCGCGCATCAATCCTGGATTTGAGGCTGTCCTTTGGATGATCCCAACCCACCAGATCGAGCCCCGAACATTCGGCAAAAGCGACTGCATCGGTGGTAAAGCGGTTGTTGGTCACAATCACGCAGCGGCTGACCGACTCATCGGCTTGCCAGATCCGGTGCGTTCCGGCCTTGAGATCGTTGAACCGCGAAAGAATGTACATCGGCACTTTGACATCGGAATTTCCGGCGTTGGTGCTGTGGAATTTACATTCTACCATGGTGATCCGGTCGCCTTTTTTGAGCAGCACGTCAATTTCGTGCGACACACATCGGCCTTTGAGAATGACGTTCGTACGCGTTTGGAAACCCTCGTCGGCGTAAACCCGCGCGATGAATTTCTCAAAGAAGAAACCCGCCGGACCAAGCATTTGCAACGCCGACCGCAAATTGTACCTCGCGGCGTGCGAAGCAGCTATTTTCTTGAGCAGCGCGCCGGCCAGCTGGTAGATTTTTTTGGTCGGGATGCCATCGTATAGCTGTGTGCCGATGGTTTGGATGACCTGCTCGACGTCGGCCAGGCTTGCCCCGGAGCGCAGCAGCGACCGCTCGAGTTTGCCCCGGCTGAAATTGTCTAACGCCCCTGAATGTTTGAGAACTTTCATCGGATTGGCTAAAATGGTTGTTAATTCCGATTGTACTTCCGGACGACGCTATTTGTAAAGGCCGGACCGCGAACGCTCAAGCGCGCTTTCGAGCTCCATGTTCAAATCGTACATATCGCGCCTGAATTGCGTTTTGAACGCTTCATTTTGTTGTTGCACCGACGGATCGTCCGCATCATAATGCGCCAGTTCCGAAGAAAACGATTTGTTGCGTTTGGCGCGAGCAGCCTTCAGCTTGAGCAACGCAAGGTTGGCCGCATTACTGGTTTGCTGCAGCGTGGCCTTTTCCGGCTCGTCGGCTTCCTGGATCTTAACCTCGAGACTGGCTATGTTGGTCTCTGTAATGTCAATCAGCTCCTGAGATTGCTTGAGGAACATTTCCCAATTTTCGATCGCCATTTCTTTGGTTACGACATCGTCTTTGGTGTAATGCACCTCGAACGGATCTTGTTCGGGATCGGAAACTTCGTCGGAGTCTTTGACGCAGCCGCGCGCGAGCAGCAGCAACGGTAAAACACTCAGGGTGAGCATGGATTTGATTGCTTTCATATTTGCTTTATTTGTGGCCGGTTGCGCCCAAACGATCGTCCGGATGCCAACCGATCAAACAAATGTACCATGTTTTCAATCCACAAAACATGATAATTGTCACGAAAACAACGTTTTACGCCCGATAAAAAAAGGAATGCGCGGGCCAAGACCCACGCACTCCAAGCAACCTGATTTCTAAACTACAAACTAATTCAATACCTTGATTCCCGGCGGCGGGACCGGACCACCAAGCCACGTCCCGCGCGGGAATTGACAAAACAATCTATTCAACCAAAAGTTTTCTTCCCGATTTTTGTCCGCCGGTTTCCACAACGAGCCAATACATTCCTTTGGCAAGACCGCTGATGGCAATCTTGTCGGACCGGACTGCGCGCGCCACAAGAACGCCCAGCAGATCGTAAATCTCGAGCACTTCGACCGGACCCGTTGCATGGACCGTAACGAGTTCGCGCGCCGGATTTAAAAACGAGAAGGCTGGCCTACGCGCCGGATCGTCGAGGCCCAAACCACATGCGCTGCCCACTGCGTAATCCAGGTAACGCGTCACCGACATCCCGCCCGCATAAGCAAATTTGACCGCGTAAGAAATCGTCGACCCAATGGTTTGCCCGGTCAACGTACGCGTAAAAACATGGCCCGACAATGCCGTCATCGGCAGTTCGCCAAAAGGGGTTTGCCGCCACAGATAGGCCGAAACATCGCTGCGGTCGTCGAGCAGGCCGAAAGTGATTTTCACATCGCTGCCGATGGTTTCAAATGCATAATGGTATCCGGTTGTAAAAACACCCTGAAGCGCCTGGTCATCGGTGCCCGCGCAGCCATTGAAACCGCCTGTGGTCGCCTGGAGCACGATTGGGTTATTTGAAAACGCATTGCCCGAAAGGTCTTCTGCACTCACGGTAAACGTATAGGTCGTTTCAGGGGACAGATCGGCAATTTCCACCGATTGTACCGTCCCGGAAGGTCTTGTAAACGAAGCCGTCTGGTTGCCATACGCTACGCGATAGACTACCGTGCCGGAATTATCGTTTGCATGGAGCAGCAATTGCACGGTCGAATGCCCTATAGTGCCCACCGATGCGGTAAATTCGGTCGGGGCTTGCGTATCGGCGACCACGTTTTGGTATATCCGCACATAGTCGACCTGCATTTCATCTTGTATAAAATTAGCAGGGATCCCGCCTGCGATACCGCCCATGGCCACGTTGAGCAATACGTATTGTTCGTGGTCGAACGGCCAGTTTGCTGCTGTTTTGACCGTCGGGTGATAGGTGTAATAGACCATTCCGTCGAGCAGGAATGAAATTTCATTGGGTGACCAATTCATCGAATAGACGTGGAATTCGCCGTCGGGATTGGCCACCATCGTGCCGCCATGGCTTGCAGAGCCGCCGTGTCCGGCAGGGGTATGGATCGTTCCCTGCACATAATTGACGGGTTGTGACGGGAAAATCCCCCGTTCCATAATGTCGATCTCGCCACATGCAGGCCAATTGGTCGTTCCGTACGTGGCGTCGAAATAAGCGCCGTCTTCGTTGACATTTTTGCCAAGCATCCATATTGCGGGCCACGTTCCGGGTGTGATCGGGAGCTTGGCGCGCACGTCCACGCGACCGTAACGGAACGCGAATTTGCTGTTGAGCCGCGCCGAAGTGTAGGCCTTTGTGACGCCCTGATCCGTATAATCACCTTTTTTGGCCGCGATGTGCAACGCGCCGCCGGCCTGATACGAATTGGCCGTTTGGTTGGTGTAATGTTGTACCTCGCCGTTGAACCAGCCGTTGCCGTTGGGTAGCTGCGTTTGATGGAACCAATTGGAGGAAGTAACGGCGCCTTCACCATCGAATTCATCGTGCCACACCAGATCGTTGTACACCACGTCGACCTGCGAAAAACTCCACATCGCGAGCAACGACATCCAGGCGGTAAAAAATATCTTTCCAGTCATATCAGTCGATCAATTCAAATTGCGTTTTAAGGCGGATGTCTTCGCTCGAGGAGCCGATCATTACATCGAACGTTCCCGGTTCTGACCGGAATTGAAGGTCATTGTCGTAAAACGACAGTTTCTCGTTGTCGATTGCAAAAGTGATGGTCTGGCTTTGGCCGGGGGCGAGCGCAATCTTTCGGAAATCCTTGAGCTCCTTGACCGGTCTTACAATCGATGCAAACCTGTCCTTGAGATACAATTGCACAACTTCCTCACCTGCGACTTTTCCGGTGTTGGTGACGGTCACGGACACCTGTAATGTTTCTTGTTTTCCAATCGACGTTTTGGACAATTTCAGGTCAGCATAACCAAAAGTCGTATAACTGAGCCCGTAACCAAACGGAAATTTGGGCGAATTCTGCAAGTCGATGTAGGCCGATACATATACTTTATCATCTTCGTTCCGGGCTGGTCGTCCGGTGCTCAAATAGTTATAGTAGATCGGGATCTGGCCTTCTGTGCGCGGAAAAGTCATCGGCAGTTTGCCCGACGGATTGTAATCGCCGAACAACACATCTGCAATCGCATTGCCCGCTTCAGATCCGAGCCACCATGTGTATAAAATCGCAGGAACATGGTCTGCCGTCCAATTGAAAACCAGCGGACGTCCGGCATTGACAAGCACCACGATGGGTTTGCCCGTTTTTTGCAGTTCGCGGATCAATTCCTCCTGAACGCCAGGCAACTGTAAATTGCTGCGGCTTTTGGCCTCGCCGCTCATGTCGTGTTTTTCGCCGACCGATAAAATGACCACATCGGATTGGCTGGCCACTTCAACGGCTTCTTGAAACCCCGATTTGTCCATGCTTGTGATGCCGCAGCCTTTGGCATACAACAACCTGGTGTTTTTACCGATCTTTTTTTGCACGCCTTCCCACTGCGAGACGATGTACGACGAATCGACATCCTTGAGATCGACGGCCCAAAATCCGTGATTGGCGCGTTTGAGCTTGACCATCGGGCCAATGAACGCTATGGTTTTGGTATTTTTGGACAGCGGCAACAGGCTCTTTTCGTTTTTGAGCAATACGATGCTTTTGGCTGCCATGGCCCGCGCTGCTTTTACGTTTTCCGGATTGTTGAGCTCTTTTTGCTGGCGGTTGCTGTCGCTGAACCGGTAAGGATCGTCAAAGAGCCCGAGCTCGAACTTTTTGTGCAACACACGGCGCACTGCATCGTCAACAACGGCTTCGGATACCTTTCCCTCACGCACTAACTGTACGAGGTTGTTGTGGTATGAACTGCTTTCCATGTCCATGTCGCTTCCGGCAGTAATGGCCGCAAACGCCGCGTCTTTCTGGTCTTTGCTAAAGCCGTGGTTGACCATTTCGCCAATCGAACCCCAGTCCGATACGATAAAACCGTCAAAATTCCACTGTCCTTTGAGCAAATCGCGCTGCAGATAACGGTTGCCTGTGGCCGGAACGCCGTTGATATCGTTGAAAGAATTCATAAAAGTAGCCGCCCCGGCATCGAGCGCCGCCTTGAACGGTGGGAGATACGTTTCCCACAAGGCGCGTTTGCTGATGTCCACCGAATTGTAATCGCGTCCGCCAATGGCCGCACCGTACGCCAGAAAATGTTTGGCACAGGCCATGACCGAGGTCAGATCGCCCAGCTTGTCGCCCTGAAATCCTTTGACGCGTGCATAAGCGATCCTCGAACCCAGATAAGTATCCTCGCCCGCCCCTTCCATCACACGCCCCCAACGCGGATCGCGCGAGATATCAACCATGGGTGCAAACGTCCAGTGAATGCCGCTGGCCGCCGATTCGCGTGCCGCAACGCGCGCAGAGCGTTCGATGGCGGGCAAATCCCAGCTCGCGGCCTCGGCAAGCGGGATTGGGAATGTGGTTTTATAGCCGTGAACCACGTCGAGCCCAAAAAGCAACGGGATCCGGAGTCGGGACTGCATTGCCAGATCCTGATATTGGCGCGTGTATTCGGCGCCGAGAATGTTGATCATCGAGCCGATTTTGCCCGATTTGATCTCATCGGTTTTATTCGGGTTGATCGTCAGCGGACCCGTTACGGTATTGTCGCCCGAATATTGGTTGAGCTGGCCCACTTTCTCTTCAAGGGTCATGCGCGAGAGCAATTCGTCCACGCGCTGCCCGATGGTGGGCTTAGACACGCGCCGATCCGTATTTTTAGGCTGTGACGCCGCCGCAAACGCCACTAAAAGCAACAGTGCCGAAAGGTAATTTTTCATGTGATAAACGGTCTGGCGCTCACGCCTGCCGCGGGTATTGGTTAGCTTATTGGTACACTCTTACGTAATCGATCGTCATCTTTTGCGGGAACGGCGTCTGGCTTGTCGGGAAACCGGCAAAAGTGCCGCCTACGGCCACGTTCAGGATCAGGAAAAACGGATGGTCGTACACCCATTGTCCGGGTGTGTCGGCCGCGGTGATGCGGTTGTATAAAAATCCGTCGACGTAAAAATCGAGCTGGTAAGGCGTCCATTCGACCGCAAAGACGTGGTAATCCTGGTCGAAGCGGCCGTTTTTAAGCGCGTACGATCCGGTGATCGCATTGCCCGCAGAATACCCCGGACCATGCACCGTTCCATGCACCACGCTGGGCGACTGGCCGCGCATTTCCATGATGTCGATTTCGCCGCACATCGGCCAGCCCACTTCGCTTACATTGGCCCCGAGCATCCAGAATGCCGGCCACACCCCAGGTCCGTAAGGCGTTTTTAACCGGGCCTCGAACCGGCCGTAAGCCTGATTGAATTTGCCCTGCGTTTTCACGCGCGCCGAGGTGTACGAATTGCCGTTTTTGATCGCCGTGATCACCAGATTGCCGTTGCCGTCGAGCGATACGTTTTGCGGATCGTTGGTATAGTTTTCAAGTTCCTGGTTGCCCCAGCCATTGTTGTTGCCCAGGTCGTAAGTCCATTTGGTATCATCGGGCAGCGAGCCGGAAGCGCCGTCGAATTCGTCGCTCCACACCAGTTGCCAGTTTCGCGCCGGAACACTTTGTTTTTCGTCTTCGTTGCAACCGGTAAGCGAAACCGATAGGACTGTCAAAACGGCAATGGCCCAATGCCGGCCGTTGATAGAATTATTTATAGCGTTGCTCATATTGTTTTTTTTGCGTAAAGCCAAATGCTTCACTTGGTTTTTATTGAAAAGAAACTACCCCGGGGTAGGGCCACCGGGATAGTTTTTGGAACCGGATCGAAGCCGAATGGGAACGTCCCCAACGATCAGTTCCGGAATAAAATATTGTCTAAATAAATGTCGCCGTTGCCATCGAACTTGAGTTGGATGACGTTGGCCAGATTGACCGCGCCAAATGCCGAGAGCGGAATGTCAACGCTGTTCCAGCCTGCCGTTGTAGGAACCGACAGCGAGAACAACTGCTCCACCGGGCCGGGACTGATCAGATAAACGTTGAGCGCGTTGGAATTGGCCGAATAATAATCCAGGTGCAGAAAGTTGCGTCCTGAAACATCAATCGGTGCGTCGAGCTGCAGTCCCTGGTAATTGAGCCCGCCATAACGCAGCGTATTGTTGCCTGCAATGGGCACCTGTGAAACCTGTGTGAGTTGTCCCCAGTTGGGATTCAGGTTGGCCGCAACATTTGTGTACGCATCGCTGAACACAGATGTGACGCCCGCCGCCGGATAATTAGGCGTTGGTGCAGCGACCGCAGGAACCGGCGGGATGATGCTGCCGTCGTTTTCAAAATAAATATTGTCAGCGTAGAAATTGGTGATGTTGGTTCCTTCAAAGACCAACTGGCCTAAGTGCGCGCGACTGGGAAGTCCCGTAAAATCGGCCAGCGGAATGTGCAGGGTGACCCAGTTTTGTGCCACCAGGGTCGGGGCGGCAAATGTAAGCGTAAAACCTACATCGTTGCCTCCGCCAAAAACGCCGTCCGGGCCAAAATCGATCAGTCGGACGCGGAAATTCGCTCCCGCCGGCAACGCATTAGGAAAGTACAAATCGACATTCAGATGCGACATGGCCGACGCATCGACCGTCGGAGTCGAAAATTCCACCCCTACAAAATTAAAATTGGTGTAGTTGAGCACGTGATCGCCATCGACGGTAAAATCAGCCGACTGCGTGGTTTGGTAAGGCTCCCAATATCCGTTGTAATAATTGACCGGCACATTCGGATAAGCCTCGGTGTAGATCGAAATCACATCGGACGGATCAGCCGTTGGCCCAGGCGCATGCACGTAATTGCCCTGCGAATTGATGGTCAGCGATCCCGCCGCATCGATGTTGCCAACGGTGGCCGTAATGACCGCACTTCCCGCGCCAATGGTAGAAACCACGCCCAGATCGTTGACCGTAGCGACAGCCGGATCAGACGAGGAAAACGTAAAGTAGGCAGGCGTTACCACAACGTTCTGGTTTACGCCGTTGGGCATGTTGAATGCCGTAACAAGTCCGGTAATGGGCGTCGTTACGCCGATGAAAGCGGTTTGCGTCACATCGTCGCCCTCGAACACCTGCGGTTGCTGCGGTGTGATCGTGCCGAGCTTTTCAAAGCGCACCTCATCGATCCAAAATGTATAGCCCGATCCGTTCTCCGGCCCTTCAGAAATAAAGAACATGCCTTTTTCCTGCGTGAGCTTGGACGGATCCGGAA
>JAEWLN010000056.1 GCA_023457535.1 Bacteroidota bacterium | reverse complement strand
GTTCTATATGGCGTGCCGTTACAACGGGCTCAATGTTGTCAATGGAAATCTGCCCGATAGCACCGCGGGTCAGATTGGCGATCTGGCCACGTTGCTTGCGTGGAATGTGTCGGATCCGGCCGATGATTTTGAAATGCGCCACAATAACGTGATCTACAACTGGCAACTCAACCGCAATCCGTTTGTGGATCATCCGGAACTGGCCGATTACATTTGGGGGTCGCACGTTGGAAATCCATGGTTCCCGACGCTGTCCGACACCCATTTTACCGCTTTGAAAGCAGGCCTGTACCCCAATCCGGCCAGCGATCGGTTGAACGTAACCGGGATTTCAGACGGAACGATCGGCATCTACAACATGGCCGGAGTCAAACTGATCGAATCCCGACTCGCCGGACACACGGAGATCGGGCTCGGATTGCCATCCGGGGTCTATCTGGCCAGAATTTCGTCGGGTCAGCAATCGGTGACCAAAAAGCTGCTCGTGCGCTAAAACGCCTTTTCTAACTTCCTGCCGGTTCGCCGCCGTTGACGTGGATCATCTGTCCGGTCATGTAGGAGGCGTCTTCGGAGGCTAAAAAAACATACGCAGGCCCGATTTCCGATGGTTGCCCGGCGCGTCCCATGGGCGTATCCTGCCCGAATCTTGCGGTTTCTTCGGCGTCGAAACTTGCCGGGATCAGGGGTGTCCATACCGGTCCGGGCGCTACTCCGTTGACGCGGATCCCTTTGCCGGCGAGCTGTGCGGCAAGCGAACGCGTAAAAGATACGATCGCACCCTTGGTACTGGCATAATCGACCAGATGATCGCTGCCGCGATAGGCTGTAATGGACGATGTATTGATGATGCAGTCGCCTTTTTGCAGGTGGTTCATCGCTTCCTGAGTGGTATAGAAAAACGGGTAGATGTTGGTTTCAAAGGTCACTTTGAGGTGCTTTTGGGAAATGTCCTTTAAATCGTCTTCAGGGAATTGCATCGCGGCGTTGTTGACCAGAATATTGAGCTTGCCGAATTTTGAAACCGTATCCGATACGATCTTGCGGCAAAATTTCTCGCGCGTGAGATCGCCTTTGATAACCAGGCATTCGCGGCCTTCTTTTTCGATAAGCCGCTTGGTGTCGAGCGCATCCTGTTTTTCATCGTAGTAGACGATTGCCACGTTGGCGCCCTCGCGTGCAAAATGTACCGCTACGCTGCGTCCGATCCCGCTGTCGCCGCCGGTAATCAGCGCGACTTTGCCCAGCAGTTTATCGCTGCCTTTGTAATGGGTGCGGATGTACTCCGGCTGTGGGATCATCTCCGTTTCCTTGCCGGGCTGTTTTTTTTGCTTTTGCTTTGGGAATTCTTTTTTCATAAAATGCGGTTTGTACAAAATTGGCCATCAAACGCGCGCATCGGTTATATGATTTGCCGATTTTTTTACGATTTTTGAAAACCGAAATACTACCTATGGAACTGATTGCCGTTCTGGAAAACCCCAATTACATCATCAATATCGGCCATGTTATACGAAATGTCAATGGCCTTGGCCTCGGCAGGCTGTATGTCGTGGATCAATTGCGCCGTCTGGATGATGACCCCGATGCATTGCGCAACAGGAAAACGCTGCTCAAACATTCCTCTGGTGCGGTGCAATTCACTTCCGTGCGACGGTTTGATTCCACACAGCAATGTTTACAGGTGTTGGCCGCCGAGGGTTTCGTATCGGTCGGAACCACGCCGCATGTAAACGAAAAGACCTGTTTGTTGCACGAGTCAAATCTGACGGCGCCCAAACTCGCGCTTTGGTTTGGCGATGAAGCCGGCGGCCTTACTGACGAGGCGCTCGCGCACTGCCAATTCAACGTCGTGGTCGATATGCGCGGGCAGGTCGAAAGCTTGAACCTGGCGACATCCACGGGAATCGTATTTTACGAGGCATTGCGTCAACGACGGCAAAAATAGGGGTGAGATTTGGCCGGTGCGCGCAAATGCGTATCTTTAAGTAAAATATACTTTATGCAAATCCCACGCGACCAGGGCGGGCTGTATGCAGAGACCAACCTCGACCAATTGTTTCCCGAACCGTTCAACGCCATTACATCGCTGTTGTTTCTGGGCGTTGCCATTTGGTGGACCGTGCAAATTTACGGCCGGTGGCGGGAATTCCCGTTTTTGACTTATGCGTTGGCATTGCTGTATGTTGGCGGTATAGGTGGCAGCCTTTATCACGGGTTGCGCATCTGGCCGGTCTTTTTGCTCATGGACTGGCTGCCGATCATGCTGTTGTGCCTTTCGGCGGGGTTGTGGTTTCTGGCCAAACTCACGCGGTGGTATGTCGCGGCGTTACTGATTATTGGCTATTTTGGGTTGCAGTGGCTTTTGCGTACCCGGTTTGCCGATGATGTCCAGCTTTTCATCAACATCAATTATGCGCTGATGGCCGCCATAGTGCTGGTTCCGGTAGTTGCTTTTTTGGTGCGGACGCGATTCGGGCATGCGCGCTGGGTAGGACTGGCGCTGGCCGCATTCGTTTTGGCGCTGTTTTTCCGCATTGCCGATCGGTGGGATTTAACACCAATCGGGACCCACTTTCTCTGGCACCTCTTTGGAGCCGTTGCCGCTTTCGCGATGCTTAAGTTCGTCTATCTTGTGGAACATCCGGCGCCGGTGTTGCGCCGCGTGGCTTCCTGACGTTATTTGGCGCGCAATTGCGCTACGTGGCTTTTGCGTACAAAAGTATGGATGTCCATTTTCCAGTTTCCGGCTTGGTTGGCCAGCTCGAGATGGTAAAGCCGGGGCGGGCTTCCATCGTTGTACAGGACCACGAATTGGAATGTTTTGATCTTGGGTGTGGCCGAGGGCAGGATTTTGAATTCAGAAATGGTGATCTTATGCGCAATGTCGCTCTTGTTCTCCGTCGCTGCGGTACGGAACAAGCCGGGATAGAGCAATCCCCATTCAAAAATCGGCTTGAGCTTGGGATCGATGTGGTACAGCAACAGCAGTTCGTTGTCGTATTTGATCGCCTCGTCCGTAACGACGGTAATCGTACCCGCAAATCGCTTGAAGCCGGATTGCGCGTATGCCATCGTTGTGAAAACCGATAAAATAAAGATCAGGTAGCGCATCATCTTGTCGGGAAAAACCTTTCGCTTTTGGATGGCAAATATAACAAATCCAATCCGCGGCCGCAAAAAGACCATTTAGAATCCGATGGCGTTAAGGATAAGTGAACGCAGAAGGTCTTTCAATCCGGTATTTGTACCTTGCCGCGCCCGGAAATGGGTCGGATCCATTTTCAGGCTAAAACCTAATCCAATTGATCATGAAAAAATTTCTCGTCTTTTTGTCCGATGCCCACGCCCAATGGATCAACCTGCTCAGGATTTCGATCTTTATCGTCATGGCCTGGATTGGCGGGTTAAAAGCATTTCAGTACGAAGCGGATGGCATTGTGCCGTTTGTGGCCAACAGTCCCGCGATGTCGTTTTTTTACAACAAACCGGCACCGGAATACCAACAGTATAAAAACCCCGAAGGAAAAACTGTCGCCCAAAACATCCGGTGGCATCAGGACAACGGGACTTATCTCTTTTCATACGGGCTCGGAACGGTGATCGTAATCATTGGATTGCTCGCGCTGATGGGAATCTGGTCGGCCAAACTAGGACTTATTGGCGCATTGGCCACCTTTGGCATGTCGCTCGTGACGCTGTCCTTCCTGATCACCACGCCCGAGGTCTACGTGCCCAATCTGGGCGGTGATTTCCCGACACCGCAATACGGATTTCCCTATTTGTCGGGAGCCGGACGCTTGGTCATTAAAGATGTGATCATGCTTGCCGCCGGTTTGGTTTGCGCGTCGGATTGCGCCAGGCGGTTGCTGGCCAGCCGGAAATAGTAGGCCGAACGTTACTTTCCGATACAGAAAGTATTGAGGCTAATGTTTACAATGTTTAACACGACATGGGCAACAATAAGGCTACAAAATAGCGTCAGACAAGAGATAATATAGGAAAATATCTTGAAATTCGAGAATGAAGAATTCTTCATTGCACAATGTATGTGCTCTTCAAAACGACTCAATAGCACACTTCATTTATGGCAAATTTAGAAAATTAATTTTATAACAATAATCTATCTAAAATTGTTAGGTTATAGAGAATTTGAATATTTTGCTTTAATTATTTCGATTTCTTTGAGAATAATAGGTGAAAAATCGTAGTTCTCTATTTCGAGATCTTTAATCCATTTAATAGTCTCTCTTTTTTGCATTTGAACGTTTGGAGCACTTTTTGACAATAAAATCGTTGTCTGTCGGCTAAATCCAATTGATAGTAACGAAATTTGTGTTTCCTCGTTTACTCCTAATTCCAGCCAAAGGCTTATGTCTGGAATTTGGTCTAAGAACTCAACTTCGTTTTGTTGCTCGAAAAAGAATTTTAATATATCGGTATAACAAGATGACTCTTTTACAAATCGAAATCGAGCAAAGTCTTCAATTTCTGCCATTACTTCACGGCAAATTGCATCTAATTTTTTACTTGGATCTTTCGTCTGATAGTATTTGATAGAATCTTTAATTAGTCTCGCGAGAGGGCGACCCGCCATCCAATTTAAAATTAACTTCGATCTGTATGCAGATAACTTCGGAGGAAAATAGGCTAATGTCTTTCCAATTCTTTGAATTAAACTGATATATTCTTGGTAGCTGCCTTCTTCCTCTGGGTTTACTGGAATTAAATTCTTGTAATCTTTCTGATATTCTTCAAAATACTCTAAAAGTTCCTGTTGAGCCAAAGGAGAGATGCCAGGATTTCTCTGAAGGATGATATTAGGCACTCTTATGCGTTTCGCAAGATCTTCAAATATAGGCAGTAGTTCATTTTCTAAAGATGAATGTGGATCAAATTTCCCATTCTGGAACTTGTTGTAGTAATAATTAAACGCAAATTCAAAATGTTGTTTGGACTCCGCTTCCTTTCGTGGTGAGCCTCGCTTTATATAATCCACAAATTTCGAACGCTGATTTAAATTAATGTCTTCCAAAGCTTTGAAAATGGATTGTTTACGTTTTGATGGGTTAGGCTGAATGTCCCACTTCTTTGGCTCGATGCAAAAAATATTACCCGAAAATTCTGTTCCTAATCTTCCCGCCCTTCCCGCTAAATTCCAGAAATCGTTTTCATTTAAAGGTTTACCTCGTCCTCGTTGAGGGTTTCGAATAAAAATCGACTTCGCTGGAAGATTCATTCCTTCAAGTAATGTAGAAGTACAAACAAGATAATGAATATGGTTCAACTTAAATTGTCTTTCAATTTCTTCACGAATTAAAAGCGGTAGATTTCCATAGTGCACCGATACCTTGTAATGTAGTAAATTACTGAGTACATACCGCGAATGGATAGTTCTACGTACTAATTTAATCAATTCTTTAAGTCCCTGAGACTTTGTTTTTTTTTCTTCATCTTCGTTTATTCCTCGAAGAATTTTTGCGTATTCTTCTGCTTCGCTCGCGCCATTCGCGTATATGATTGTCCCTCCATCAGATGAGCCCAATATTGACGCGAGGTATCCCATTTTTTTTGTTTCAGTTTCTGGCTTTCGAGATTCCGGTAACTCAATAAAACCTAACGATAACGATTCATTTTTTGTCACCATTTCCAGATTCCAAATTAATGGCTTCCCCTTCTTTTGAGCTACATAAATTAGGTTTTGATTCACGGCGACAAATTCGGTATTTACAGTGTCCTTACGTTGCTGACCTTTTATGATATCGAGAAGCAGTTCAGGATTTGAAGTAAAAGGGCTTGAAAAATAGACTTCCATATTAGGCTTTTTTGAAAGCAACTCTTCAAGTTTTCGCTCCAAAAGAATGCCTCTATTACCGTTGTCAATTTTATGCGCTTCGTCCACCAGTAAAAGGTCGCAGCTAAAATCAGGGTTATCTACAAATAGCTTGTGAAGCCTTTCTTGTGTCAAAATGTATATCGTTTGAGATGCAGCCTCTTCGCGAGGAATTGTCGTTAGGTTAACGTCAAAAAGTCTATACCGCTTAATTAAATCAAGCAGTTCACGCTCCACTTGGCTAATTAAAGCACGTGTAGGAACTAAATATATAATTCGTTTCTGAGAACGTATTTTTTCCAATACTAACTGATAAAGAATAAATGATTTTCCGGCAGAAGTTGGTGCCGATATACTTAATGACTGATTTTGCATTGATTTGTCATAAACACTTTTTTGGAAACGATTTATCGATATAACATTTTCATTAAGTAACATGCTATTTTCGATCATGCTTCGGTTAATCTCAAACTTTAGAGACAGCGGTAATTGGTTGATTAGTTGCGGGGTGACAAGATTTCTGCTAAGGGCAAGTTTGTAGGCGGGGATATTTGTTAGCTGAAATAAAATGAAAACAGCGGCCGCTTTATGTTCTTCAGAGCATTCATTTGCGAGGGCAGTTTGGCTTATTCTTAAAGCAGCTTCCAAATGATCCGGTAGTGAAGATTGACACAAAATGCTGGCAATACTGAGGCTATTACTCCAATTAATTTCCTTTAGAAGTTCAGATTTTGGTATTGTCCATATGAGCTTTTCGATAGTAAGTGATGCGGATAGGATCAATATGGCTCGATACTGTTTCTGGAAACTATCTAACGCAAATAGTCTTGATGCAATCATATTATTTTAAAAGTTTTAAAAAATCGTTACGCATAGATTCTACAGAGTCGAATGGCATAAGAAAAACGATTATCTCAAATTTTTCGATATTGACATGATTGTTTAATTGAGTGGTAATAGATTTTTTCCAACTTTGTAGTTTGTCGGTGAACTCCGCAAATAAATCTTCTGTCTTTTTCTCTTTTGGATTAATCGGGTAGTTGTTGACATCAAAACCAATAAAACATAATCCCTTAAAATTAAGACGGTTCGAAAAGTCACTGTCAAGATCGAGGAATTTTACTAAGTAATCTTCTAACTTTGGATTGTTGATATTTTCAGAAATATTTGAAGTGATAAGTTGTAAGTCTCTATTTTGTGTAGAATCGTAACTATTTGGATTGAGTAGGAACGGGGCGAGACTGTCAAAACAATTGGCTAATGCTTTTGTTAAGGTTTTTTCCATTTTAGATTCGCCCCAATAAAGGTCAAGCACATCGTCGACTTCATTGTAATTGAAATGAATCCCATCAGCGCCTTGGTAATGTAGCTTTCCAGATGTTTTTAACGTCATCTTACTAATTAGTTGGGGTAGTTTTAATACGCTTTCAGTGAGTATATATAAAAGCATTTCACCAAGCTCTCCCGTTTTATCTAACTCTGTAAAAAGTTTTTTTGCTTTTTCTGCAAGCTCAAGTATTTTAGCGGTGGAACCATGTGTAATCAAATATTCCCTTGCCGCATCTTTTTCTATTTTCGGAATTGAATAGTCAACAATTTTCCGAGCCACATACTGAAGCAAGTCCTTCCGTCGTAGATATCCGTTTGCGTCCAACTTTATGAAATAGAAATGGGCGGTAGTTTGAGTTCCTACTAAATTATAGTCTTTTTCAATAATTTCTATCCTTGACGAAAGTTCGTCATTGTCGGTTGTTAGAAGTTCTTGTATTGCCTGATTTATCCAGTTCATATTTTAATTTAATAAAAATGTTTGTTTATGGAAAACTATTTCTTGTAGGGAGCATAGTCGCGTAAGAAAAATCATATCCCATTTCCGTTTTTCTATTTAACATCATCCGACTCGGCTCGAACATAGTTTCTAAAAATTGCCACCGCGAACATTAGTATCAAGGTAAGCATGAGTGTAGCCGAAAATCTATTAAGAAGTTTTTGGATTATGAACGCGACAATTGCAACACTCGAAATATTCAAAATCCAAAAATAGGATTCGGAAATATTTTTCAAAAAAGAAATTTTGGATTCAAACCGTGTCCGAATTTCATTGAATACTTTTTTCTCATCAGGATATTTTATGAAGAAGTTATTTCCAATTAGTAACTTATAATCTAAATCAAACAATTTTTTTAAGTGATGCAGGTCCTGAAATTGTGATCTCAGTAATAGGCTTAGGTAAGTTGACGTTACACAAAGTGCAATGCTTATGAAATAAAGGTAAAAAGTATTTTCTGTAATCTTATCGACAGCGAGCAAAGTCGCACTAATTCCAATGGGAATGGCAATAATCTGCTGTGTAAGTTTGTTTAAGATATCTGACAAATCTTTGAAAAATTTCGACTTTACTTCATCATAATCTTTTCGTATTTTTTCGATAGACAAATTATTCAAATAAACTTCGAAATTCATTGTAGCTTTGACAACGATAACATTAAGATTTTCAAAGAAGTATTGGAAACGCTTCTCTTTTTCGACAGCACCGAGAACTTCAATTACCGCCGATTTCAAAAATTTAGACAGATTTCTACTGGGTTCATTAAAGCAATTGACAAATTGCGTAAAGCCATTGGTATAATCCACTGATCGATTAAGAGGGGGTATGCCTTTTTCATAAGTCATCGTTATGCGGCCCTTGTCTGAGAGGCTTACCAAAACAATTTTACGGAAATCTAAATTAAAAGAGTCAACAAAGTGAATCGATTCATCAATTTCATTTTCCTGTAATTTCAAAAATGCTTGAAAAGCAAGATATGAAATTGCGTTGGTAATCAAATAGTTGTTAGACACTTCAATAAAATTTTCATAAGTTAACCCATCAAAATACGAAATTGGAAGTTGTTGATCGAATATTAGTATATTCATATCATTCACTAACTTGGTCTGAGCAAATAATTGGGATTCGCTACCAAATAATTTAGTTTTGAGAGAATTAGCTTTAATCCGAATTTTTCCTGGCGTCGATTCAACTGAGGCGCCAAGAGAGATGAAATCATCTTTTAGTTCTTCTGTATCTGTCTCAACAAATTGGGCATCAAAAACAGGATTCTTCGCTTTCAGCAACAACGCAAATAATTTTCTATGATACTCTAAATTGTCCATTATTGCTCTGCTCTTAACGCTGCGGCTAATGCTTCGGATTCGATTATTACAAGATTGGGATTTTCTTCAGAAGGCCAAACTTTGGTTCCTAAATCGCCACGAGAAAATTTAATATCAATGCCGTCCTTACGAATATTTAATTGCACAAATCGCTTTAGCCTTCTTTTATCGTATCGAAATTCGGTGTCGATACTTATCTGATGTTCTTCCGCGTAATTTCGAATACGTTGTGAGTCGCCATAGATTTGTTCACTTATTGTACTAATATTTACTTCCCGACGCGGATTATTCCTCGCAGTTTCATAAACCATATCTCTAATCTCATCGATGCTGAATTGTTGTCCTGTTTCATTTAATGGTAATTCAAGACCATTAATAATGTCATACAGAGCATCCGTAAATTCAGCACTGCTCTTTGGCTGCAAAGCACAAATCCAATCAATAAAATAATCAGAAACGTCTTGTTGGCGTAGCCGCGTAAACGTTAGATAGTTTTGTTCAGTATTCAGTAAATTTTCATTAATCCTGCAAGCCATGGCCAAATGGTTGGTATCTAAGTACTCTATTCTCCCGATCGAAAAAGAATTGCCTGAACGCTTCAAAATTTTCCCCTCAACGTCTCGAATTAAGAATATTGATAGAAAGTTAATGCCGTTATTTGTTTCATATTCACAGAAGACGATATAGCCTCCTTTCGCCGCAATTTTTCTCTTAATAATTGTGACAAGATTTCCAATTGCCTCAATTGTGAATTTTTTGAATTCACTCTCTGTTCGATTAGTTGCCCGATAAGTATCAAGACGTTCTGGAAAATACTTTCCTGGTGTTTTATCGAACTGGGCATTTAAGAGATTGTCATTTTTGTAGCTATTCAATAATGAATTAACTAATTCAATCGACTCTTGATCTATCGGAAGTAAGTTATCCGAGGCAAGTAGCGATGTTTCTTCTTTACCTGCATCCTTTTTTAACTCGTGTACAATTATTTTTTTTAAATCCATATGCTCGTTTTGTTTGATTTACATAACTGTATAAAGCAACATCGTCACTTTAATTTTCTGGCATTGGATAATCGGAAGAGTCGAAATCAACTCCTTGAGTGGTATTGGTGCCTAAATTAAAAAATATTTTGAGTTTTGCAATTTTTATGCATAGTTTTAATTTTGTCACTTAAAATATCGACTGGGTGATTTAAACTTTTTGGCCAGATATTTTAACGGGGGTATGATTAACAAATCTTAATTCCTATTTTAGCGTGAATATAATTTAATCGGGGAGACGGTGAAATTATAACAGGCGTACCTAATATCGACTAATGGAGGGACTTTCACATATATTTATTTTATTAGCCATTGTTCCTTGGTTTTTTTTATGTTGGATCTGGCTAAAAAAACGAAAAATCACGGACGATAAATCATTTTATCGATTAACAAATGTATCGTTAATCCTAATGTCCATTTCTGCATTTTCTCTTGGATATGTTGCTTTGCTAATGTCTAAGAAACTTAGTGCCCAGCCGGGAAATCAAATAGATTTTAAAGAATTAGGGCCAATTGGCGATTTTTTTGGAGGACTTAGTAGTCCCGTGATTGGAATTATTGGAATAATTGCCGGTTCATTAGCGTTCTACGCCCAGTACCAAGCAAACAAGCAAATTCAGATTCAATTTAGCCTTCAACAGTTTGAAAGTCAGTTTTACGAGATGCTGAAGCTTCATCGAGACAATTTAGATGAAGCTAAAATTGAAGGATATGAGTTCAAGTACAAGTCTCCAGATAGAAATGAGAACGCCGAGATAGAATCTAAAGAGCCTAAAACAACTTCTGGTAAAAAGGTATTTGTTACAATGATAAAAGAATTTGAGGCGATTCATTTAATTCTTCGCAAGCATCTTTATCTTGCGCATCGTGGCAACCCCATAATGCTTTCTAAACTCCGCGACAAGGTGGGTGCTCAGAAAATATTCGATTGCGCATACTATGTTTTTTTTCTTGGACAAGGACAATTTCGCAGCAATTTGGATAGGATTGAGAGTGACGATAAAACTGGTATTTTAAGTGGGCACCTTTATGGTTTTCATAAGGAACTTATGAGAGTAAGAGAAGATCATCTTGAGCGCGGGATAAAGGAACATGATATGTACTTCATATATATTGATGCACAGGGTCTACCAAGAAACGAAAAATTATGGATGAGTTTCAATTATAAACCTTTTTCGGGACATCAATCTATACTTGCACATTATTATCGTCTCCTGTTCAATATTGTAAAGTTAGTTGCCAAACAAGACGAAGACTTTATTAGTTATGGTAAGAAGCGAGATTATCTAAGGATTCTGCGAGCAATGCTTTCGAATCATGAACAAGTCTTACTGTTTTATAATTGGAACTCGGGATTTGGCTCTGAATGGGAGGAGAAGGATGTTGCTAAACGAACTGGGAGAAAAGGTAACTTTTTTTCACCGATTATAGGATGATACATAACATACCAATTGATATGCTAATGCCGGATTTTAAAATTGGGGATGTCTTCGATTCAAAGTTTCATAATTTTAGATACGAAAATGGGAGAAAAAATGTAGACACTCTTTTTGAACTTGGTGATAAAATTATTTCCAATTTACGTTAACTTTACCTTCTCTAATCCCTTGCCCCACAGGTTACGAACCTACAAGTATCAAATTTAAAAAAGAAATTTATGCTTGAACTTTCTATTGCGGCCATAATCTTTTCCATTTGGACAGGGTTTGCTACAAAGTATTATTTGAAGTACCGAAAAACAAATTCTTCCAATGCGGATAAGAACGGGAGCTTTTGGAAAAATGAATATCTCTTCGATACAATACCCTCAGTGTTTCCGACTTTGGGAATCTTCTGCACCGCATTGGGTATAACAATGGGTATTTGGCATTTTGATGTTAATGATATTCAAGGAAGTATCCCTGAGCTTCTTAAAGGGCTTAGACTTGCTTTTATTGCCACAATGCTGGGGATTTTGGGTCTGATTGCATTTCAAAAGTGGAATGCTTTGATTCAAAAGAAAATAGATGACGATCCAAATAAACCGGCCAAGGTGAGTAGCGAATTAGAAGGCATTCAGATGCTCCGCACAGCAGTAGAAGAGGCAAAGAAAACAAACGACCAATTCCTTAATGAAATCAGCACAAAGTTAGACGAAAAGCTCGGAACCGAAATCGCAGGTATGAAGAAAGAGTTAAGTCAACGCCTCGACCAAACATTAAAGGTAATTTCTGAAAGCAATGGCCTTTTGAAGGAGGGATTTTCTAATGTCGATGGTAAACTCGTAAAATTGCATGAATCTAACTCACAAGGTCAAGAATCCATCTTAGAGCAAATGCGGGACGCCCAAACAAACTTAGATAAGAATTTCGCTGGTTTTTCTGAACTACTTGCAAAGAATAATACCGAAGCTTTAGTTGAAGTAATGCGAACCGTAACCGAACAGTTCAATTCGCAAATGAACGAGTTGATTAGTAAACTCGTCCAAGAAAACTTCTCAGAACTGAATGCGAGCGTCCAATCGATGAACTCATGGCAACAAGATAATAAAGAAATGATTGAACGGCTCACATCTCATTTTCAAAAGACTACTGAAATGTTCGAGTTGTCATCTAAGACATTGAATGCAGTTGCAGAGAAGTCTGAAGCGTTGGTTGCATCCGACGGGAAGTTGTCCGAAATTATTTTTTCGCTCGACAAAATCCTGATTAATGACGAAAAACTTGTTAAAGCGACAACAATGCTGCTCGAAACAACCGACTCCGTAAAAACCTCAACGGAAAGCTTCGAAGAAATGACCACCAAACTAAACGAGTGGGTGAGAACCGAACGAAACTTTAAAGACAGCGCCGACGTTTTGATTCTGAAATTGGAAGAGTTTAGGGACATCAATAGTGACGTCTGGAAACGGTATCGTGAGGAAATGTCTTCTGCGGTTAGTATTATCAAAACTACAAGCGAAAGACTCGGTGAGGATTTGACGAATGTCAACGAGGAGTTTTACCAACGCCTCGATGAGACTTTATCGAACCTTGATCTTTGTATTCAACGATTTGTTCCGGCACCGAGACAATGACACACAAGAAAGAAAACTTTTGGATTCCGTATGCGGACTTAATGACCGTTTTGATGGTGGTTTTTCTCTTCATCTCAATCGCATATATGGGATTACTTCAATTGAAGCAGAAAGAGCAAGACAAGCTCGTTACTGATTACAGGCAATCCAAACAAGAGTTGTTTGAGGACTTGCAAAAAAAATTCAAGGATGACCTCAAAAGATGGAACCTTGAACTCGACAAAGACCTTTCGATTAAGTTCACAAATCCGCAAGTTCTCTTTGCATCGGGCAAATCTGAAATTACTCCAGAGTTTCAAAAAATTCTCTCGGAATTTTTTCCAAAATATTTGTCTGTTGTATTGAAAGACAAGTACCGCGAAAAAATTGCGGAAATCAGGATTGAAGGGCATACAGATGTTTATCCGATTTACAATAGCAATCGAGATCCCTACATTGATAATATCCAACTTTCGCAAGACCGGTCAAGAAATGTGCTTGCATTTATTCGGGCTTTACCTTCATACAAAAGTTTGTCACACGAAAATGAATCGCTATTGATGTTTTGGTTAACGGCCAACGGATTGTCATACGGTCGGACATTGGATTCGGATAAACAGCTTACGCATATTTCTGGAAAAAAAATTGATATTGACAAATCCCGTAGGGTGGAGTTTAGAATTGTAACTACGAGTGATGTGTTGATTGATCAAATGGTTGACCAAATCGAGAAACAATGAGAAGATTGTATGGTTTTTCACAGCTCTCAGCAAAACTCACGAAACTGGGTTATCCTGAATTGAGCGAATCCCGATTTCAGGTCATTAGAAAAGACTTGACCGAACAGATGAATTTGAATAACGTCAGATTCGGATCAGATGGCGTGTATTTGAATGTAAACGGCGTTGAGCACATAGGATATATGTATCTTAAAACTCCCGCAAACATCGCGGCGTATGGGCTGCCAAAGTTTCATATCACAGAGTGCGAAACAATCGTCAATCAAAGACAAAACGGGAGATTTCATGGACGTTATTTTTGGCACAACAATAATGTAGTCACTTTATACGATACTCGGGGAAATGCCATCAGAGAGAACGTTTCACTTGATTTATGTGGGTATTGCCGCAATGCTGCGAGGTCGATTTACGAAACTACCGAAGGTTTTTTTGATTTGTTAGATATTCAAGAACAAAATATGGGGAATAACGAAGAGTTGGACATATTTGGATATGTCAAGGGTTGGCGACAAATAAGTTCCAGAACGCGGATTGCAAACGAGCACCGATGTCAAAATTGTACTTTACAGATTACAAACCGGAGCCATCATCGGTTTATTCAAGTGCATCACCGTAACGGCGAGAAAACCGACAATCGGCCAGAGAATTTGCAATGTCTATGTTGCCTTTGCCACGCAAATGTCGATGAGCGACATCATGATAACTTTAAGAAGAAAAGTAGTCATGCAGAGATAAAAAGTTTCGTAAAGCTTTACAAAACTGAGCTTTTGGCGATTCCGAATCCCTACATTGTTGAGTTTCTTCGGGTTAATTTATAGCAAAGAAACCTATTATTTTAAAGCATTGATTTCGCGTTTCAACTCCAAAAATAACGATGGTGTTGCATGGTACAGTGACAAAGAAGGTAAAAGTGGTAAGAATCCCACCATTGCTTCGGTTACGTTCGGTGAAACCCGGATGTTTAAATTGCGACATAAGATTTTGAAAATACAGCAACTTGACATTCCACTATATCATGGATCATTGTTTGTGATGTCCGGTACTACAAATACATTTTGGCAACACCAAGTGCCAAATACTTCAAGAAACGTATTGCCTCGGATTAACCTAACATTCAGGCAGCTAAAATAATTATTAACTCATAAGCTTGAAACCACGAGCGTCAATCTTCATATACGCGCATACGCGCAAATGAAAATCAATCCTTTTGGATCATTTATATGGGATAATATTCTGTATCACAACATATTAATCTGTTATGTTTCAAACCGTATTTTTATAACTAAGTCTCAAAGTTGAAATTATTCGAATGTAATATCCTGACTTTATGTGTATTAAAAACAGATTCGTTTGTTTTATTGAATTTAATTTTTATTTTAGCATCGCTTACGATATGGTCAAAATGCCACATAGACTATAACACTTGCCAGAGTGTATTTTAAGCGCAGATACTATGCAATAAATTTTGTGTAGTTGATTATTGCACAACCAAACATAACAAAATATGAATAACCTAATTTCCATGCAACGCTGCATATTTGCAGTTGCGGCACTATTGTTTTATACACTTCCTACATTTTCACAGGATATCCTTTGGGAAAAATCCTTTGGAGGCCGACATGCCGAATATTTAGCAGATGCGGTACCAACTGCTGATTATGGCTTTATATTGGCCGGTAGTTCATTATCGTCGAAATCGGGAAATAAAACCAGTGACAACGAGGGCGATCTTGATTATTGGATTTGGAAGATGGACGAAAAAGGCGATCCGGTTTGGCAAAAAAGTTTCGGAGGAGCGGGTACCGATTACCTTCAATCAATTAAATTAACACATGACGGTGGATTTATATTAGCTGGGCATTCCAACTCTCAAAAAAGCGAAAGTAAACTCGCAAATACCAAAGGCGGTTTCGATTATTGGATTATAAAACTTGACGCGGGTGGAGGTCAGCAATGGCAGCTAACCATCGGTGGGAACAATGATGAAAAGTTGCAAAGCATCGCACAAACTAAAGATGGCGGCTATATTTTAGGCGGATCATCTTATTCGGATAAATCGGGCGATAAAAAAGAGAATAGCTTCGGAAACATTGATTATTGGATAGTTAAAATTGACAAAGAGGGAAAAATTCAATGGCAAAAAACAATTGGAGGAAAGTATGTTGATGAACTTCGAAGCATCGCACAAACTGGAGATGGTGGTTATATCTTAGGTGGGTATTCCAACTCACCAGAATCAGGAAACAAAATTAATGGTAATCTTGGCTTGGGAGACTTTTGGATTCACAAGCTTAATCGCGACGGCGATATTGAATGGGAGCGGGTAATTGGCGGAACACAAGACGAGCAACTGTTTACGATACTACAAACGCTTGACGGGAATTATATCGTTGGTGGGAACTCAAATTCAGCCGCCACAGATTCCAAAACTGTCGGGAATGGAAAAGGCGCCGATTTTTGGCTTGTTAAACTTTTGCAAGACGGCACTACCAAATGGCAACAAACGTATGACTTCGGTTACTTCGACATATTGACCTCTGTGGTTGAGAATAAGGATCAAACGCTTCTGATCGGCGGATTCGCTAAATCTGAGCCAAATACCAAACATGATGACGGTGGTATCAACGACTACATTGCCTTGAAGGTGTCTGATGAAGGGAATTTTCTTTGGAGCAAGACCATCGGAAGTAAAGGTGATGATGTATTGAAAAAACTGATTGAAACCCGTGATGGCGGTTATCTTTTGGCAGGCACCTCAAATCCTATACGGTCTTTTTACATGAGTACCCAAGGAAAAGATAAACGAAATTCAAAAACTAAATCTGCGTTGAAATTGGGGAATGGACAGGCAAACCAAGGGCTGTCTGATGCCACGAATCAAGTCAATGAACAAATCGGCGAAGTTGCAGAATCAGTGAATCAACAATACGATAAGGCAGTTGGTGGCCTAACTGATAAGGCAAATAACGCTATAGGAAGCCAAAAAGACTCTTCGCTGCAATTCGGATTAAATAAACCGTCAGGTCTTCCAATTGGCAACTCACCTTCGTTAGGTAATGGCGGTAGCGGAACTGATCCAATGAGAGACTTAATGGATGGTATCAGCAAACAACAGGCAACACTTCCTGCATCGGGCGATAAAAAAACAAATTTTGGAAGCGGCGATTTTTGGGTAGTCAAATTACGAGATAAAAACAAGGGGATATATCAGAAGGTCAAAAATCTTGAAGCGAGTCCTAATCCGACATCAGGATTTACCAATGTGATTGTAAAACATGATTATCAAAACGGCATGGCAACAGTAGTTGATCTTTCGGGACACATACTTGAACAGATCCCGATAAGCGGGCAGACAATCCCAATTAATCTATCCGGTTACCCAGAAGGAGTTTACATCATCAATGTAAAGACCGATAAGGAAAGCGAAGGAGTCAAAGTAATCAAAACAAAATAGTTGGCCGCATGAAACCAAATACCAAACAAGCAAAACTACAATGCGTTCTCGCGATAATTTTTTCACTTTCCGCTTATATCGGTCTTTGCCAAACGGACGGAAATTCGTCGAGTAACATGCAATTCCATTATGGTTCCCCTGAATCGGCAAGTAGCGGTAAAAGTACCTCCGTAGACTTGTATACGGGTAAACTGAATGTAAATATTCCTTTGGGCGGATATCAAGGAAGGCAGATTGGCCTTCCATTGTCTGTCGGCTATGTTGCGGACGGCGTACAGGTGGAAGAGCTTGCCAGTACGGTTGGATTGGGTTGGAATTTAATTTTCGGCGGCAGGATGACTTCGTTGGTTAACGGCCAGCCCGATAGCCAATCTACAAATGGGGGAACACCGCAACAATGTGGTTTCGAATACATAACTGATTATAGCGTACGGGACAGATACATCATGGATGTAGCTGGAAGTAAACAACAGGTTTTCATTTCTGACTACATACTTGCCAAATCAATCACCGACCCATTGACAGTAGTTGACCCACATGCTAATATGCATGACCCTTGGATTGTGCATTTGCCCGATGGTACCAAATATTATTTTGGCGAAAATGGTGTAAATGAGACATCTAAAACGTATGCCGCTGCGGAGGGGAATTGCCCTATCACAGAGCGTACATCCATTACATCATGGTTGTTGACAAAAATTGTTTCTGCCGACGGACTTGATGTTTTTCGGTTTGAATACGATGAATTTTATACGACCCAAGCAATTCCCAACAATGGTGAGGGCGTAGTAAGTTCAGCATGGTCAAGGATTGCTCAATCTTCTTACGAATTAAAGCAACAGGTTCCGACACGGGTATTTCATAACAATGAGTTAGTCATGGAATTTAAATATAAGCAAAGAGACGACTTAAAACTTTCGACAACAGGGAATTATTTGGGAAATGCGCTCGAAGAAATCTTATTTTACAATTATGCTCCCGCGCCGGCTCAAAATCAATCGTATAATGTTACACCACATAAAAAAATAGTTTTTAACCATTCCTACTTTGGTATACAGACAGCCTCGACAAATCTCGATTTTACAAAGAAGCGTCTTAAATTAGATGGATTAGTCTTTGTGGGTATTGATGGAAGCAACACTTTAGAAGGCGACAAATACGAGTTTCGTTACAAAGCGTCTCCAAACGGTGGTTCCGACTTTCCTGATATCTCATCTTATGCCCAAGATTGGTTGGGACTTTACAACGGAAAAAATCTAAATCCACATCTGGTGCCTACACAATATGGCAA
>JAEWLN010000055.1 GCA_023457535.1 Bacteroidota bacterium | reverse complement strand
CCGGTACCAACTTATGTTGAAAGCCAACGCGACGTATCTGGTGCGCGTGAGCTACCTGGGGATGCAGTCCAGGGAAATAACTTTGCGCACGCAATCGGCGGATCTTTCCCAAAATATTACGCTCGAACCTGGCGGCGAGCAGCTCAAAGGCGTTGAAATCGTACGCGAGATGCCTGTTTCCATAAAAGGCGATACGATCGTCTACAACGCCGATTCGTTCAAATCCGGCACGGAGCGCAAACTCGAAGACGTGCTCAAAAAACTGCCCGGAGTAGAAGTAAATGCCGACGGGCAAGTGGAAGTCGAAGGCAAAAAAGTGCAAAAACTCATGGTGGAAGGCAAGGATTTTTTTGACGGCGATACCAAACTCGGCGTTAAAAACATTCCCGCAGACGCGATAGACAAAGTACAGGTGTTGCGCAATTACAACGAAATCGACGCGCTCAAAGGCCTCGAAAACAACGAGGAGAACGTCGCGATGAACATCAAGCTCAAAAAAGGCAAAAAGAACTTTTGGTTTGGCGATGTAACTGCCGGCATTGGCGTCGGGCATGATGAAAGCCGGTATCTGGTGCATCCCAAACTGTTTTATTACAGTCCTGAATACAGCCTGAACGCCATTGGCAACCTCAACAACATCGGCGAGCTGCCGTTTACGCCGCAGGACTATTTCAAATTCACGGGCGGATTCAAAAACCTGATGCGCAAAGGCGGAACGGGTTTCAATGTGTCGTCCAACGATCTCGGGCTTACACTGCTCAGGAACAACCGCGCCAGGGAAATTGACACGCGGTTCGGCGCCGGCAATTTTTCGTACAATCCATCCAATTCCTGGAGCCTGAGCGGATTTGCGATCGTTTCATCGACCAAAACAGATCTGGAAACACGCAGCCAGGTCGTGCGCCGCGACTGGGTAATGCCCAATGCCACAGGACAGGACCAAACGATCCAGAACACCCGGGAGCAAACACACCAAAAAAGCCAGCTGGGGTTGTTCAAATTGTCTTCGGGCTACAAGCCGTCCGGGTCGCTGCAAATCGACTACGATGCGCTGGTCAAAAAATCGCGCAGTGACGAATACAGCGGATTGTTCTCCATCAGTAATGTCGAAGATCCGCAGGACATCAGCTCGCTCAGGAATCAGGACCCGGTATCGCTGAACCAGAATTTCAATTTGTATTACACCCGCAACAAACACGTTTTTGCGATCGAAGCGCAGCATTTGTACCAACACGAAAATCCGTTCTACAATGCGCAACTCAACAGCGACATCCTCGAGGATATTTTCGTGCCGGAAAACCGGCTCAACCTGAATCAGACGCGGCTTGTCAAAACCAATAAAACCGATGCCAAGTTCGACTATTATTACATGCTTACGCCCAAAAGCAACATCAACGTAACTTTTGGCGATACGTATTCGTACCAGACGTTTGACTCCGCATTATACCAAATTTTAGAGTCGGGCACCAATTTTACGAGTGGCAACGCGGTAAAATACCGTTTTAACGATGTGTTTGCAGGATTGCACTTCAAGTTCATCGCAGGAAAATTCACATTCAATCCGGGCCTGAGCGTACACCAATACCAAACGGCCGATGCCCAGCAAGGGTCCAGTGCCACGCAAAATTTTTACCGCGTGCTGCCCGATGTGTACGCGCTGTACCAGATCAAAAAATCGGAATCGCTGACCTACAATTACGCGATGACCACAGATTTTACAGACGTCGCGCGGCTCGCCGAAGGCTTTGTCATGAACAGCTACAATTCGTTCTCCAGCGGCAACCGCATGCTCGAAAACGCGCTCGTACAAACGCATTCGCTGCGGTATTTCAAATACAATATGTTCAATTTCACGAACATTTTTGGGTTTGTCAATTACAGCCGCCGCATGGATGCGGTCAAGACGCTCGCTACGTTTGGCGGCGTGAACCAGTTTTCGACACCCTACAATTCGCATTTCGCGGACGAAGTAATTACCGGCGTGGGCAATTACGGACGGTCTTTCGGGAAGTACAAAGCGTCGGTTTCAGTCAACCTGAATTGGGCGATTTTCAACAACCTGCGCCAAATCAACGCCTATCAGGTGAGCGATGTGACCAGGTCCTTCACACAAGGGTACACAGCAAAATTAGCTACCCAATACAAGCATTTGCCCAACCTTGAGTTAGGCTACAACATGACGGTCAACCATTACGCGCAAAGTACGTTTTACACCCAGCGTCCGTCCGCGCGGCTCGATTATTATTTTTGGGAGGCGTTTTCACTTGTATCGGAATATGAATTCTATCACTACCGCAACCAGGATCGCACCATTGGGAACCAGTACGATTTCCTGAGCGCCAGCCTTATTTACCAAAAAAAAGGCAGCCCCTGGGAATACACGGTCGCGGCGACCAATCTGCTCAATACCACCTCGCTCAACGACGACGGTTTTACGCAGTTTGCGACACGCACGTCACAGTATGTGGTACAGCCGCGGTATCTGGTTTTTAGTCTGAAGTTTAATTTGTAGCTGTTTCCCGCTTTCCGTTGCAATCTTTTTTAAGCTTTTGCAAAAGCTCAAAAAAGGATTTCCACTGCAATCGGGGCTACGCTGCCGCGGGCTTCGTCGCCTGCCCAGCCAGACCAAGTCTCCAGCAGTTGAAGCCATGTGACCTTGCCGGTAAATAGCGCGTCAGCAGTAAAACATATCCACGGTCCTACCAATCCAAACTTTTCAAATTTTCCGGGACGCACCGCCTTAAAGCGAAAAATTTACGCCCGCAATATGGAGGCGGCATCATTTGGTTTACGAGCCATTTTGGCAACGCCGGCAATTGCACAAAACAAAGCGGCATGGCAAAAAAAAAGCCTCATTTTCATGAGGCTTAAAGGTTAATCTGATTACTGGATCACAATCTTTCGCGTGGTTTGGCTCGCGCCGTTTTCTACGGTCACCATGTAAATTCCAGCCGAAGTTTCTTTTAAATCAATGGTTTGCTCAAACACCCCGGAAGCGTTGTAATGGTGTGCAAAGATCTCGCGGCCGCGCATATCGTGTACACGCACCCTTACGTCCCCCGGCTGAGGCGCAAATCGAATGTGAAATTCGCCGCTGTTGGGGTTGGGATAAATCGAAAAATCCGCAAGTTCATGTTGTGAAACGCCCAATTCCTGCGTACTGCACACGGCGATCGACCAAGTATTGATCGTTCCGCCATCCTGATTGGCCTGATCGTTTACGCGCAAGGTCCACGTTCCCGCCGTATTTTCACCCAGCAACCCGGACAGCGCATCAAATGGAATTACCGTGCCACCCACTGCCGGGTTGTTTGCACAAATCAGCGCATCGCCGTTGTCGTCAAATGTAGCCTGGATATTGTTAAGCGCCGCATTTGTACACGGGCGGTTGACCAATCTTACCTGCGTGCCCGCAGGCGAAATCAGCGTCACGATCAAATCGCGCACCCACGTATGTGAAATGCCCACGTTTACGGTAATGGTTTCGATGTTCACGCCTTCCGACGCAGGAATGACAAGCGTTGAATTGACCGTTGGGGTTCCCGATGCGGAAATAGGCAGCGGAACATTCACAGAGGCCGCATCGTCGCAAGCAACAAGTCCGGTCTGGAACGAAAAGGCATCGCTGAAAACACCTTCGCAGGATGGGTTCTGCGGCAGTATTCTCCAATAATAGGTAGTGCCCACGGCCAGTCCGGAAAGCTCAAAACTGTTGGTGTCCGTTGTCCCTTCGATCAAACCCGTGGTAAATCCGGCATCGGTGGCCACCTGAACATCGTAGGACGTCGCGTTGGCGTTGGCATCCCAGGTCAAGGTAAGCGAAGTGGGCTGTGTTACCGCACCGTTGACAGGATGGGTCAGTACCGAGGCCGGAAAGTCCGTTGCGTACAAATTGTAGTACAAGGTCAGTGTCTTGACTTCGCTACCCGATGTGCCCGTGACCGTAAGCGTGTAATTGCCCGGCGTGGCGCCCGACGTATTGGTAACCGACATGACCACCAGACCCGGATTTACGATCGGATTAGGCGAAAAAGACACCGTGACGCCATCGGGTAACCCCGATACGTCAAATGCCGTCGGGGCGTTGAAACCGTTGATCGTATCGTATGAAAAACTATATTCCACATTGCCGCCCTGACAGGCGCTTTGCGTGTCCGTACTGCCCGCAGCGGAAATAATGAACGTTGCCGCGGCCGTGGTAATGGTGAAATTGGTATTGGAAATGTCGTAAAAAATATGGTTGTGGCCCTTGACCATCACGCGGTTGGCCGAACCCGGAACATCGGGAAACACCACCGATTGCGATCCATCGTTGGGAACATTGCTGGCCAGTTCGAACGGATAGCTGAATCCGCCATCGGTGGACAGCAAAATATCGACCGTTGCCGCATTTACGCCATTGCCCGTCGTTCCGGCCACATTCCACGTTACGTCGTAATTCGTCGCAGCCATGACGGAAATATTGGAGTTGGGCGTGTTGACGACAAACGGACCGGCCGCAGCCGTCGTGGTCACCTTCATAAAATCAGACCTGGTTTGGCCCACTTCCATGTCGCGGTCGCGTACGGTCAGTACAAAATTACACGCGCGCGCCACTGAACTGATCGCCTCTGTAGTGATCGATCCGAATGTGGACGTAAGCTGGTTGTTGACCACGCGCGACAATGGCGGCATGTACCGGCTTGGAGATGCCGTTGGGGTGTACGACCGCCAGTTCGGACCGCCGGTTTTCGTGGGTGACGCCTGGCTTTGGTTGCCGGTTTGCGTGGTTGCGCTGTCATTTTGCTCCCAACAGTAGGAAAGCACATCACCATCTGCATCGGAAGCCACCCCGGTAAGTACATACGGCGTGCTGATCGGGATGATGTAATCTGCGCCTGCTTCCACAACCGGCGGCGTATTGGCCAATGGCGTGCGCACCGGACAAGTCTTTCCAACCATATTGTCCTGTACCTGCTTGATGCTCGCATAGACAAAATAAGCGTCCGAATGATCGGCGATGTCCTGGTTTGTGATTCCCGCATAACCCATGATCGTCGATCCCGATCCCGGCTCTACGTTGACGCCCGCGCCCTCTACACCGGTGGAAAAAGTATGGTTGGCGCCAAACTGATGACCCAATTCATGCGCCACGTAATCGATGTCGAACGTATCGCCCATCGGAACGCCGTCTGCAGGCGATGTGATGCCGCGGCCTTTTTGGTTGTTGACGCACACACATCCGATACAGCCCGCATTTCCGCCTCCGCCCGAAGCGCCAAACATATGCCCTACGTCATAATTGGCCTCGCCGATATTGGCCGTGAGTGTCGATTGCAACTGGTTGTTCCACTGGCCCATCGAAGTGTATGGATCTGTAGAAGGATTGGTGTAGATAATCGAGGTGTTGTCCACCATGTTCATGTGGATCGCCAGGTCCATTTCAAACACGCCGTTGACGCGTGTCATTGTCGCATTCATCGCAGCCAGCGCCTGGGTAACGCCGCCAAAATAATTCGTGTATTCGGCATTGCACGACAAAGCCAGTCGGAACGTGAGCAGTTCCTGTGTGTTGGACCTGTTGAAATCGCCGTCGGCGGTAAGCGATTTGGCGATCGAAATGTCCTGTGTCGAACACGTGAACGGCAAACTTCCTTTATCGCGCGAAGCATGGTAAACGGCGTATACATTGCCGTCCTCAGCATACGGTTCGATGAATTCGTTGCGTTTGCCGGTTCTGAACACCATGGCCTGAATTCCGCGCGCATCGACACTCAAACGCACAACAGCCTGTTTGTCGTCGATCCCTTTGCCGGCATAAGCGCGGATATCCGGATGCAGGGCCTGGAATTCAGGCACGAAGTTCGATGCTTCGAGCATTTCAAACCGCTCGAGTTGGCCTTCAGTATTGGGAAGGGTGATCACCACACCAGTTTGCCGGAGCGAAACGTTGCGCTCGGGCGCCGCCGCAAGTGCCGATCGCAGGGTTTGCGGTTCGAGTCGCATCAGCGCGAAATCTGTTGGAAACGATTGGCGCTTTACCGCCTGCGAGGCTTTGACGCCGGCCTGGCTTACGCTGGTCCAGACACGATCGGTTTGCGCCCAAACGTTTGCTACACAGCACAAAAGGAGCGTCAGTAAAATTTTCTTCATAAAAATCAGATTAGTTATAGCAGCGTAAATGTAACTAATTTTGATTTTGCGCGCCGATTACAAATCATAAAAAAAACCCTGTTGCAAACGTTTCGCAACAGGGTTTTATGCTTTGTAAAAAAAGTCTTATTTTATTGAATCGATTTTGGCCTGAACTTCCGCTTCCGTTCCTTCGAACTTTACGACATCTTCCTTACCGTTGATGTTTGTGGTAACAGTTGCCTGAACCTTGCCATCCACATTGGTTTTCTCGATCATTACCTTTTGGGAGGTCTCTTGCTTCACCGCAGTGGCAGCGGCCATGTGCTCGCAAGTCGGATTTGAGCAACCTTTCTCGATGCACTCTTCTTTGGACATCGAAGCACATTTGCCATCGGCTACGCAGCAGGTTGCCATTGCGTGACCTTGTGTGGTCGTGTGACTTCCATTACCCAGGATCGGCGCGATAACCAATCCGATCAAACAAGACAATTTGATCAAAATGTTCATTGACGGACCTGAGGTATCTTTGAACGGATCACCTACAGTATCACCGGTAACGGCTGCTTTGTGCGCGTCAGAACCTTTGTAAGTCATTTCCCCGTTGATCATCACACCAGCCTCGAAAGATTTCTTGGCGTTGTCCCACGATCCGCCCGCGTTATTTTGGAATACCGCCCAAAGTACACCGGAAACGGTTACACCGGCCATGTATCCACCGAGCATTTCAGCGATCAGAAGGTTGTCGTATCCGAGCAACATCGGCAGCAAAACAATAGCGATAGGGAAACCGATGGTCAAAACACCCGGCAACATCATTTCGCGCAAAGCCGCTTTGGTTGAGATTTCAACACATTTTCCGTATTCAGGACGTCCTGTTCCTTCCATGATTCCCGGAATTTCCTTGAACTGGCGACGTACTTCATATACCATGTCCATCGCAGCTTTACCAACAGAGTTCATCGCCAAAGCCGAAAATACGACCGGGATCATACCACCTACGAACAACATCGCCAAAACCGGCGCCTTGAAAATATTGATACCGTCGATGCCTGTAAACGTTACATAAGCCGCGAACAAAGCCAGTGAAGTCAACGCCGCAGATGCGATCGCAAAACCTTTTCCTGTTGCAGCGGTAGTGTTACCAACTGAATCCAAAATGTCTGTACGCGTACGCACTTCTTTTGGCAATTCGCTCATTTCGGCGATACCACCGGCGTTGTCAGAGATCGGTCCGAAAGCGTCGATCGCGAGTTGCATTGCCGTAGTTGCCATCATAGCCGATGCCGCCAAAGCTACACCGTAGAAACCGGCGAACGCATAAGAGGCCCAGATCGCAGCGGCGAACAACAACACCGTTGGAAACGTCGAGATCATACCTGTAGCCAAACCTGCAATTACGTTGGTTCCGGCACCTGTAGATGATTTTTGAACGATCGCCAGAACCGGCTTCGTCCCCAATCCTGTGTAATATTCAGTAACCGATGAGATCACACCGCCTACAACCAAACCTACAATGGTCGCATAAAATACGCGCATTGAAGAAATGTTCTGCAAACCTTCGCCAAAGAATTCCATTTGCATGGTTTCCGGCAACATATATTTGACGAGCACAAAGCAAGAAATGGCAGTCAGTACGATAGAAACCCAGTTCCCTACGTTCAATGCACCCTGAACTTCTTTTTCTTTGGCGTTGTTGTCTTTGATTTTAACAAGAATGGTTCCGATGATCGAAAACAGGATTCCGAAACCTGCGATTGCCATTGGCAACAAGATCGGGCCGATTCCGCCAAAAGCGTCGTCGATTTTTCCGCCCATGTCGCTGATGACATAATTTCCGAGTACCATCGCAGCGAGAACCGTCGCGACGTAAGATCCGAACAAATCGGCACCCATACCGGCCACGTCACCTACGTTATCACCTACGTTATCGGCGATTGTAGCAGGGTTACGCGGATCATCTTCGGGAATTCCTGCTTCTACTTTACCAACGAGGTCAGCACCAACGTCCGCAGCTTTGGTGTAGATACCTCCGCCCACACGTGCAAACAAAGCGATTGATTCGGCGCCCAATGAGAAACCGGCCAGCGTTTCAAGCACAACGGTCATGTCTTCGCCATTGGTCCAGGTTCCGCCCATGAAAAAGTGGTAGAAAAAGATAAAGAATGCCGTCAGGCCCAAAACGGCTAAACCGGCAACGCCAAGTCCCATAACGGTTCCACCGCCAAACGAAACTTTGAGCGCCTGTGGCAGGCTCGTACGCGCCGCCTGTGTGGTTCTGACATTGGTTTTGGTCGCGATTTTCATTCCCATATTTCCAGCCAAAGCCGAGAAAATGGCACCAAAAACAAACGCGATCACGATCAACATATGCGTTTTTACGCCCGGAACGAAAGTAATTCCAGCCAATACGACGCTTGCCAACACTACGAAAATAGCCAACAAGCGGTATTCCGCTTTCAAAAACGCAAGCGCACCTTCATAGATGTAATCTGAAATTTCTTTCATCTTACCATCGCCCGCATCTTGTTTTAATACCCAGGCTCTTTTGGCCGCCATGAACAGCAAACCTATTAATGCCATTACTATCGGCACGTAAATCATCATTGATCCCATAAAAGTAATTTTTGTTCTTATTTTATCGCCTGCAAAAGTAACAAAACATTAACAAAAAACAACTACTCAAAAGTTAATTTGTTGTTAGCTGATTTTAAACAGAGTAGTCGATTTTGCGGTTGCGCTTTTGAAGGTAATGGTGCCACAGCAGATACGCTGCCATGGACCGGTGCGGCGCCCACTGCAATGCTGCAAATTCCATTTCCTCTTTGGTGTGGATGTCCAGCAATTCCCTGATTGTACGAACGATTGCAATGTCGCCAAGCGGAATAATATCAGGCGATTGCAGGCAAAACATCAGGTAAATGTCCGCCGTCCAGTTGCCGATGCCTTTGAGCGCGAGCAGTTCGGCGCGGACCTGACCCGCGGTTTTGTGCGGAAAACTTTCCAAATCGATGGTCTTATCCAAAATCGCACGCGCCAGGCCGCTGATGTAGCCCGCCTTTTGACGGCTCACGCCAAGAACCCGGAAATCATCGGCGGAAACACCGGCCAATTCCTCCGGAAGCATGTTGGGGAATTGCAATTTGATTTGTCGAAAAGTCGCCTTGGCCGAATCGATCGACACCTGCTGCTCGAGAATCAGCAACACCAGCGTTTGAAATCCCTGCGGACGCATGGGAATGACGGGAACGCCATATTGTTCGATGATGTTCCGGAAGATTTTTTGCCTGGATAGAAAAGTAAGCGCGTCGTTCATGATTGAAACGGATTGTTGGGCAGTTTCGTGAAAAGTGGGTCGGTTTGAGGTCAAGTTAGTGGCCGTTCGACATTTGACATTGGACATTCGACATTCGACGTTCGACATCCGACGTTCAACGCTAAAAATGGAAACCGAATGCACCTTTTACCGCAAATTTCTGCGCATCGGGCACATTGATATAATTGCCGCGCCACGAGAAATCGATGCGGAACACTTTGAAAATATTGCCGATCCCGGCGCTGTACTCCCAATAGGCATCTTCAGGCGCACGATACACCAGCCCCGAGGCATTGATGTTCCGATTGTCCTGCGACACCGTTCCGTAAACGCCGCGAATACCGATGATCTCGCGCCAGTTGAGCTTGCGCAATCCCGGTACGCGTGCGAAAATTTTGCCGTGAAAGTTGTGCTCCCACTGGAAGGTCGCATATTCATCGGCGACAAACTCGTAGAAATTGAGGTTGGAAAACGTATTTTCGATCGTAAAATAGGTCTGGTTGCCCGGCACGATGCTCATGAGCCCGAGTGGCACTGTTCCAAAAGTCTTACCGAGTTCAACAATGAAATTCGAGCGTCCGATGGGACCGATCAACACGGGTTGTTTGTAATATAACTGCAATCGCTGGTAGTCGAAATCGCTGTCGGCAATGCCTTTGTAACCCGCGGCATAATTGACAAAAATACGCGGAAACGGGTTGTCGATCACGGTGCGCTCCACGCCAAACCCAACGGTCTTCCTGCCCGGCGTGTAATCGACCTGGACGGCGGCTTCAAACTGGCGCACATCGCCGCGTGTGGACGTACGGCTCGCATCGGTGTAATAATCGAGCTTGAACGTGGACGATGCCGATTCGAGCGTGCGGTAGGAAAGCTGTGTGCCGAACACAAAATTTTTCCACGGTTCGATCTCCACGCCAAAAGTCGTCAAATTGATATTGGTGAGCTTGCCGTTGCTGCCGGTCGAAAACAGTGACGACGAGGCAAAGCTGCGCCCCAGCACATCGTTTGTCGTGGTCAGGCTTGCGCCGATTTGCTCGACATCGCGCCGGTTGCCGCCCGAGAGGATCAGACGCGACTTTTTGTCGATCATCCATTTGCCGGAAATGCCGTATTTGAATTTATTGTCGTCAAAACCGTATGCGGTGTAACCTTGCAGACGCCACAGGTCGTTCGGGCCAAAATAGGTGCGTCCGCCGGCGCGCACGCGAAATCCTTCGACTTCGTTGAACCCGACGGTCGAAAAGATCGGCCCGTAGTCGAAATTCAGCCGGTCGAACTCGATGTAGCCGCTTCCCAGGATCGAGACAAGGTTATAAATCTGCTTGAATTTCCTGACCGTTTTGAGCGTATCGAGCATTTTGTAGACGCCCTGTTCGTCTTTGGAAAGCTTTTCAAACCGGTTCTGTTCCCAGAATTCATCGGGTTTGACATACACCGACGGATCGATAAAATTGACCTCCTGTTTGTAAAAATCGGCCGGCTTTTCTTTATTGAATTGGTGGTTGCGGAAAAAAGTCGTCCGCTTGCCGTAAACGCCTTTGGATTTTTCCTTTTTGTTGAGCGCAAAATCACTCATCATGTAATCCTTGGTCAGCAAAAACACCGAATCGTTCAAAACCTCAAATTCCTGCTCGATGTAAATGTCCTTGACCCAGTTGATGTTGGCGCTTTTGGTCACGGCCATGTTGATTTTCTTGATCGCAAACGTGGTGTCGTTGACCCAGAAATCGCCTTTGAACGTGAGCTCGTTCTTGCGCCGCGGATAAAAAACGATGTTGTAGCACCATTTGTTGTCGATGTACGCCGTGTCGGTCAGCACATAATTGTAAACGTCGATGCCCGTGCGCGAAAGCGGACTGGTGAACCCTTTGTCAAAAAACGTCAGGTAGTTGTTGTAGATGTCGTAATCCGAATAAAGGTCTTTGATGAATGCAATAATTTGCTGGTTAGAGCTAAAGCCCGAATTTTTGTTCGCCTTGAGGATTTCCTTGACTTTTTTGAGCTTGTTGTCGCCGTAGACGTTCGAGAGCGCCTCGTTGATGAAAATGGGCAGATAGGTTTTTCCGGTCACGTCCGAGGTATCGACCTGGTCGAAAATGAACTCCATGCCTTTGAAGATCTTTTGCTTCATGAACGCCGAGTCGATCGAATTCATGTCAAATTCGACCTTTTCGTACTTTTCCATTTGGTATTGGTCGAACATGTAGAGCCCGTTCTTTTTCTTGCGCGCCCAGATCTTTCGCAAAATGTCGAGCGCCGGATTGTCTTTTTTGGACGTTTTGCCGCTAAAGATGACCACTTCCTTGAGTTTTTCACCACCAAGCTTGATCACAAAATCGTAATTCACGGCTTTGGGCAGCGGCACTTCTTTGGTCTCAAAGCCTACAAACGATACGACAACCGCTTTATACGTTTGATCCGATTCGATGTAGAAACGCCCGTCCTCATTGGTCACAATGCCCTGGTTGGAGCCTTTGAATACGACATTGGCGTATGGCACGGGCTGATCGGTATCGTCGAGGACAACGCCGCTGACCTTGGTTTGGGCAAGCGCCGCGACCGAAAGCAGCACGAAAACGCAACACGAGAGGAATTTATTCATAGCGGTGGTTCATCGCGGGGATGATGTGTCAAATATAGGTGGTTTTTTTGTTTTTTTGACTTTGCTTTCGGACAAAAGAACTAAAAAATCACGCATTGATTTCTGCCGATGTTTTCGCTGCCGCGGGCCTACTTTTGCCTCGCCGCAAAAGTAGCAAAAAGGCGCGGCGCACAGAAAATTAACTCAAAAACTACCTCGGTTTTCACTCCAAACCGCTAACCGTTCGTTGTTTGCTGGTCGCAAACAACTCAACTCTACGCAGTTTTGCCGTTCAAACCTTCGTTGTTTTTTACGTTGATTTCCTGATGGCCGCTTCGCCCAAGGAAAGTGTCTATTTTATTTTTGGCTCCCGCACAGCGCCAAAAATCCGCACGAAGAAAATTTGTTCTAAGTTGGACGAACCATCTCGCTTGGAAAGTTTGTCGTAAAAACGTCCCTCGCTGGCAAATACGTTCTGGTTTAGATGAAGTTCGCGCGCGTTCGACGAACTTTCAAAGCGGACGATAAATGTCAAGTTTAATGAATATTTAATCGTGAGAATTTTTGGCGCAGCGGGCAAGCCAAAAATGCAGATGAGCACTTTCCTGCCTGGCGCGCCATCGACTTTGCAGGCGGGCACCTGTTGCTTGAAGCTGGCGCAAAATTGCAAAGTGTTTGAGCCGCAGGCGAGTTTTTGCAATTTAGCCGGCAAAAGCTAACAGGTCGCCGAAAAGTCTGGCGCTGGCTGTTTTTGCTACTTTTGTCAGCAGACAAAAGCAGGCCTGCCGGCAGGCAAAACGCGAAAGTATTTCGCGCCATCTAGTTCAATAAAATAGCTCGAGCATGGCTACAAACCTTAGCCCCGATTACCTCACCTGGTGAACATTCTTAATAGGTGTTCGGTGACCCGAGCGAAGCGAATTGGCAAAGCAATGCCTAAAAAGGCATTTGAAACGAAAATCCTTTTTAAACTTGCGCCAGCGAAGTGTAAAAAGATTACTTCACCTAGTTAGTATTTTTCAGCGGAGTTCAGTGAACTTCGTTTGCAGTGAAAAGCGGGAAACAGCTCCAAACAAAAAAGCCGGAACTTAAATTCCGGCTTTACTATCAAAACGAAGTCAATTACTTCTTATACATCACTTTTTTAACCGCTTTTACCACATCATTCGAATTTGGCAACCACTCTTTCAAAAGCGTTGGTGAATACGGCGCCGGGGTGTCGGCAGTGGTAATGCGCTGGATTGGGGCGTCGAGGTAATCGAACGCGCGCTCCTGAACCATATAGGTGATTTCAGAGGCCACGCTCGCAAACGGCCACGCCTCCTCCAAAACGATCAGGCGGTTGGTTTTCTGGACCGATTTGATGATCGCATCATAGTCCATCGGGCGCACGGTACGCAAATCGATCACTTCGAGCGAGATGCCTTCTTTGGCGAGTTCTTCGGCGGCGATCAGCGCTTCTTTGATGATTTTCCCGAACGATACGACCGTTACGTCAGCGCCTTCGCGCTTGATATCGGCAACACCAAGCGGCAATGTGTATTCGCCGTCAGGCACTTCTCCTTTGTCGCCGTACATTTGTTCCGATTCCATGAAAATAACAGGATCATTGTCGCGGATCGCAGATTTCAAAAGTCCTTTGGCGTCATAAGGCGTGGACGGCACGACTACTTTTAAGCCCGGCGTGTTCGCGTACCAGTTCTCAAAAGCCTGCGAGTGCGTGGCCCCGAGTTGTCCGGCAGACGCTGTTGGGCCGCGGAAGACCATCGGCATCGGGAATTGTCCGGCCGACATCTGGCGCATCTTGGCCGCGTTGTTGATGATCTGGTCGATACCGACGAGCGAGAAGTTGAACGTCATGAATTCTACAATCGGGCGGTTGCCGTTCATGGCCGAACCTACGGCAATCCCTGCAAATCCGAGCTCGGCGATTGGCGTATCAATGACGCGCTTTGGACCGAATTCATCGAGCATCCCTTTTGACGCTTTGTACGCACCATTGTACTCGGCAACTTCTTCTCCCATTAAATAAACAGATTCGTCGCGGCGCATTTCTTCGCTCATCGCTTCGGCAATGGCTTCCCTGAATTGTATCGTTCTCATGTGTATCGAATTTTGAAACGCAAAAATAATTATTTTAAATTACATTTTACTACAATGTAAACGTTATTCACCGCCGAAGTTACGATATCGAAATAGTAAGCCACATACCCACTCCACAAACCCGCCGCCGCCCGTTTTTACGGCGCGTTAAAATGCGTTCAGTATTGCACCGCAGACCACTGCTGAGGCCCGGTTCCAAAAGTATAGGTGCCTGACATGTTTTGACCTGAAAATGTACCCGTAAAATAATAGCCGGTATCCGGCAACTCCGATGAAAGATCATAATAAACGGTATTCCCCACCTGACGCCATGTGCCATAATTGGTGTACTTGCCGGGAAATTCAGGTTCGTCGTACATTGTGGTGCCGTTGGCATAGAAAGTCACATCGGCGTGCCAGAAAATATCATTGTTGTGTATGGTGAAATCCCATGTTGTGCCGGCAAGGCTGCGCATGACGGGATTTGCAGCCATTTTGGCGGAACCTGAATCGGGTGCCTCCGCCGATAGCACTGAATGATCCTCGCTGCACGAGACTACCCCAAAAAGAAATGCTGAAAACAGAATTATTTTTCTCATAATCATTTGTTTATTAAATTATTGCGATAAAATTAGTCCGTAAATCTGGCCTGCCTTTAGGGTTTTCCTCCGATGCCCGCCGTATTTTCCCTACCGCGATTCGCCTCAATTGGCGCACGTCCGGCAAGATTCCAAAGTTGGAGGTCCGGCAAAAGCAAAAAAAATCACGAAATCGATGTAAATATTATGCATGCATAGTAAAATTATTCGAATTAATTCGCTAATTTCGCGGCGAAAACTCTTTTTTAAATCCTAAAAAATGAAAATATTAGTTTGCATCAGCCACGTGCCTGATACTACTTCCAAAATCAATTTTACCAACGGAGACTCAGAATTTGACACCAACGGCGTTCAGTTCGTGATCAATCCGAACGATGAATTTGGCCTCACGCGTGCGATTTGGTTCCAGGAGCAGCAAGGCGCCCACGTAACGGTGGTCAACGTAGGCGGCCCGGACACTGAACCGACGCTCAGAAAAGCGCTCGCCATTGGCGCCAATGAGGCCATCCGCGTCAACGCTAACCCAACCGATGGTTTTGCGGTGGCCAAAATGCTCTCAGATGTGGTCAAAAACGGCGGTTATGATTTAGTGATCGCAGGAAAAGAATCGCTCGATTACAATGGCGGCATGGTTCCCGGCATGATGGCCGCAATCCTGGGCTATAACTTTGTGAACGGCGCGATCGGGCTTACCGTGGAAGGCGGCAGCGCCAAAGTGGTGCGCGAGATAGACGGCGGCAAGGAAACCGTGTCGGCGGCATTGCCATTGATCATTGGCGGACAAAAAGGCCTTGTAGAAGAAAAAGATTTGCGCATCCCGAACATGCGTGGCATCATGACCGCGCGTACGAAAGCGTTGAACATCGTGGAGGCCTCTGCAAATGCCGAGACAAAGGCGGTAAAGTTTGAAAAACCGGCGCCAAAATCTGCGGTGAAATTGTTTAGCGCAGATGACATTGACGGGTTGGTGAGTGCGTTGCACAATGAGGCGAAAGTGATTTGAGTCGTAAAAGACGAAAGTCGTAAAGTCATAAAAGCGAAAAGCCATGAAAGCACGACGATCGCGAAAAGCAAAATGCCTTTAAGACTTTATGACTTTAAGACTTTAAGACTTTTCGACTTTAAGACTTTTCGACTTTAAGACTTTTCGACCTTATGACTTTATGACCTCATGACTTTATGACCTTATGACTTTACGACGGACTCGCGTGAGGGATTGAAGCGAAAATCCTTTTGCGGCCGCAGCGCAGCGAAGGCCGTAAAAGATTGCAGCGGAAAGCCCGACAGCGGCGCCAAAAAATTTTAAAATTATAAACAATCGCGGTGCGCCGGTGGCACGCCCAAAAAATAAAAATCATGTCTATATTAATATATGCAGAATCTGCCGAAGGGAAATTCAAGAAAGTGGCTTTCGAGCTCGCGGCCTACGGCAAAAAAGTAGCCGAATCGATGGGGACATCAGTAACGGCTGTAACGATCAACGCTGGCGATACTTCAGAACTCGGGAAATACGGTGTTGACAAGGTTTTGAAAGTAACCAGTGATAAATTGGGTGCGTTCAGCGCCAAAGCTTATGCCGATGTGATCAAACAGGCAGCGGAAAAAGAAGGAACCAAACTGGTTTTGTTGTCTTCCACGACCGATAGTTTGTACCTCGCGCCGCTTGTGGCCGTTGGTTTGAACGCGGGTTATGCGTCCAATGTGGTTGGTCTTCCGGTAAGCACTTCGCCGTTCCAGGTCAAAAGAAATGCGTTTTCGAACAAGGCGTTCAATATTACGGAAATCAATACCGATGTGAAGGTGATCGCCTTGGCCAAGAATTCCTACGGGGTTTTTGAAACTTCGGGCGCTGCGGCAGCTGAGGATTTTGCTCCAAGCCTCAACGATGCGGATTTCAGCATCAAAACCGAATCTGTAGACCGTACCACCGGAAAAGTAACGATCGCCGATGCGGAAGTGGTCGTCTCGGGCGGACGCGGCATGAAAGGCCCGGAAAACTGGGGCATGCTTGAGGAACTCGCACAGGTTTTGGGCGCGGCTACGGCTTGCTCGAAACCGGTATCGGATTTGGGTTGGCGACCGCACAGCGAACACGTAGGGCAAACCGGAAAACCGGTAGCGACGAATTTATACATTGCCGTCGGGATCTCCGGCGCGATCCAGCACATTGCCGGAATCAACTCTTCTAAGGTAAAACTGGTCATCAACGCCGATGCCGACGCGCCTTTCTTCAAGGTCGCCGATTACGGGATCGTGGGCGATGCGTTCGAGATCGTTCCTAAACTGACGCAAAAACTCAAAGAATTCAAAGCTGCGAATTCGTAGTGTTGAAATTGATATAGAAAAGCCATTTGAATGTTCAGGTGGCTTTTTTGTTTGTTTAAGGTTTAAAGTTAGGCCTCGTTCGACATTCGACTTTCGACATTCGACTTTCGACCTTCGGCTTTAATTTTTACCCAAAACATCCTACTTTCGATAAGAGATTGTATTTTTGCAACATGAGTTTAGTAAAATTGACCATCAAAGGCATCTCTTACAGCCAAACCCAAAACGGGGCGTATGCTTTAATTCTTAATGAGGTGGACGGCGAACGCAAGTTGCCGATCGTCATTGGCGCATTCGAAGCCCAGTCCATCGCCATTGCGCTCGAAAAGGAAATCAAGCCGCCGCGCCCGCTCACGCACGATTTGTTCAAGAATTTCGCAGATCGGTTTGACATTGTCGTCAAGCAGGTCATCATCCACAAACTCGTGGACGGCGTGTTCTACTCAAGCATCATCTGAGAGCGCGACAAGATCGAGGAGATCATTGATGCCCGGACATCGGACGCCATTGCGCTTGCGTTGCGTTTTTCGGCGCCCATTTTCACTTACAAAAACATACTCGACAAAGCCGGTATCTACCTCAAGGCCAATCCGGCAGACGCAGACAAATCTGCAGAAGACCCCGATGTATTGAGCAACCCCGAAACCTTTGGCATGGAAGAAAGCAACCAATCGGGCAGCCAATACGCCAAGCACAGCCTCACTGAGTTACACGAACTGCTCGAAGGCGCCGTCAACGACGAGGATTATGAAAAAGCGGCCAAAATCCGCGATGAGATTTCCAAACGCGAAGGATAATCAAAATTTTAGACGGGGCGTGCCAGCGGCGTGCGTCCGCAGCATTGTATCGGCAAACCGGTAGCCGCTGTCAGGCTGTCCGCTGTATCTTTTTTCGCGCCGTCCCGGACGCCAAAAAAAGGATGCCGCTTCCATCCTTCACGCAGTAAAGTCGTCATGTCGCAAAGCTTAAAGCCATCAGCATACGTCTTCGGGCCGTGTACTTTTGCGGTTTTACGGTTTTTGGGCGCCCGGCCGGGGTTGTTGGGGCTTTGAAACCCGCGATCTGAATTCACTGTTGAAAAATCGGCTACAATTTTTACAAGACATTTTGCGATTTTACCAAATTAATTAAATATTTTCGTCAAATGCAGGTCGCTGACCCTCAAATTTAAATCCTTACCATGCAACAATACCTCGATTTAGTAAAACACGTCCTTGAAACCGGTACGCAAAAAGGCGACCGCACCGGAACGGGAACCAAAAGCGTTTTCGGCTATCAGATGCGTTTTGACCTTTCACAAGGATTCCCGATGGTGACCACCAAAAAACTCCACCTGAAGTCCATTATCTATGAATTGTTATGGTTTTTGAAAGGTGACACCAACATTGGCTATCTCAATGAGAACGGGGTTAAGATCTGGGACGAATGGGCCGACGAAAACGGCGCGCTCGGTCCGGTTTACGGCCACCAATGGCGCAACTGGAACAGTGAAGAGATCGATCAGATCAGTGAGATCATCGAAACTTTAAAAGCCAATCCAAACAGCCGGCGCATGCTCGTTTCGGCGTGGAATCCGTCGGTGTTGCCCGATACATCCAAATCTTTTGCGGAAAATGTCGCCAACGGCAAGGTCGCGCTTCCGCCCTGCCACGCGTTCTTTCAATTCTATGTCGCCGACGGGAAACTCTCGTGCCAGCTTTACCAACGCAGCGCCGATATCTTTTTGGGCGTTCCGTTCAATATTGCTTCGTACGCGTTGCTCACGATGATGATCGCGCAGGTTGTCGGGCTCGAGCCGGGCGATTTTATCCATACTTTTGGCGATGCCCACATTTACAACAACCACATCGAACAGCTCGAACTGCAGCTCTCGCGCGATCCGCGTCCGTTGCCAAAGATGGTGCTGAATCCGTCGGTAAAGAATATTTTTGACTTTACGTTCGGGGATTTTACGCTCCTCGACTATAATCCACATCCACACATCAAAGGCATTGTAGCCATCTAAAATTATGGGAAAAATCTCTCGTCAGTTCGACAAAGTAAAACGTTTTGGCTATGTATCGCTGATCCTCAAACTCAAAGGGTCGAACCCATTCCGGTTCGAAAACCTGACGCACCCTATTCGTTTGCGTCGCGGAACAAGTGACATTCCTACATTTCACCAGATTTTCACCTTCAAGGATTACGACATCCCATTGCCTTTTGAACCCCGAACCATTATCGATGCGGGCGCTAACATCGGTTTTGCGTCGGTATACTTTACCAACAGGTATCCAAAGGCCAAAATTGTATGCATCGAACCGGAACAATCCAATTTCGCACTGCTTCAGGAAAACATACGCAACTATCCGAACGTTACGCCCATCAAGGGAGCCATTTCAAATGAAGGCGGCACAACCTTTAACGTCGTGGACAGCGGCGGCGGGAACTGGGGTTTTATGACCCTGGCCGAGTCCGCGGTGACCAAAGGAAAAATCGTGGACACCGTTACAACGATCTCCATCGGCGAGATCGTCGAACAAATGGGATTTGATCAAATCGACCTGCTCAAGATCGACATCGAAGGAGCAGAAAAGGAGCTTTTCGAAAATAATTACGAGTCATGGTTGCCCAAAACCAAATGCCTGATCATAGAACTTCACGATGGCATGAAAGCCGGTTGTTCCAAAAGTTTCTTCAGCGCGATCAGTAAATACGACTTCTCTTACAGGCAACGCGGTGAAAACCTTATTTTCTTGAACAATGCCCTATGATTGGTCGTTCTTTGTGGGTGCCGGCCGGTTTGGGTTGGCTTAATTCACGGGAATTTAAACCGTTTGGTGTTTAGTTTCTTTTGAGCGCATGATGATAGGATCCGTTTGCCGATAACTGCAAATTCGCGGCGGGGATAATGCCGTTTTCAAAATAAATTTTATCTTTAAGGACTCAATTGGTGTGATGGAAAAAGAGCAACACGAACTTTACGAATATGCGCGCCGGCGGCTGACGCAAAAAAAACACCTCAATTACCATTTTGTGGTTTGCATGTTGGGTTGCCTGTTTGCGTATGTAGCCAACCATTTTTTTCACATGGGCGAACCGTATCAGTGGTACAAATGGCTTATCTGCGTTTGGCTGTTCATCTTCATACTGCATTTTTTCAAGGTGCACATTTCAGACCGGTTCATGAATAAAGAATGGGAACGCCAGCAAATTGAACGTTTGATGGCCAAGCAGCAAAACCGGCTGCGCGAACTCGAATCCAAATCCGGGCAGGACGCCCAATTGTAAAACATGGTCATTTTAATCGCCGCCGTGGCCCTGAACAACGGGCTCGGCAAGGACAACCGCATGATCTGGCATTTGCCCGATGACTTCAAACGGTTCAAACAGCTCACCACCGGGCATCACATTGTCATGGGACGCAAAACATTTGAAAGTTTACCCGGCCGGTTGCCCAATCGCACGCACATTATCGTAAGCCGCCAAACCCATTACCAGCCGCAGGGTTGCATTGTGGCCCATTCACTCGAGCAGGCGCTGCACATTGCGCCCAAAGAAGAAGATGTCTATGTCATCGGTGGCGGTGAGATATACCGCCAGGCCTTGCCATGGGCCGACAAACTCGAAATTACGCGCGTACATGCCACATTTGACGCGGACGCTTTTTTTCCGGAAATCGGGCCCGAATGGCAACTCGCCGAAAAGACCGAACATCCCATCGACGACAAGCACGCATGGGCGTTTACGTTCGAAACCTACGTCAGGACGGGGAAATAAAAAAATCCGCCAGAAAGCGGATCTTTAATGTTATCAAAAGCAGCCGTGCTCTCTAAAACAGTATCTGGTAAGTTAAAATAAAGATGGCAACCGTCATCGTTACGCCTGTGACGAAAATGATCAGGTTGGCCACCTTATGAGAATACATCTCAAAAAAGCCTTTAATACCAAATACCACAAAGGTACTAAAGACGAAAAAAACTAAAATTTCCATAAACAAATTTAACCCGAAGAAGGTTGGATTAACCATGCCACTGACGTCCTCAGAATAAAGGACGTTGTTGACACTGCTTACAAGAACAAGTGCAATCACAAATGCCAGTATGATCCACTTGAGTTCGGCTGCTATGATTCTTGATAACATATCTGTTGATTTTTTGTTTGATGACACTGTAAAATTCCACATAGTTATACAGTTGTACAATACCCACATTTTGGTATTTTTTATTCTAACTAAATTTGGTTAGACACCTAACTAAATTTAGTTAGTGGCAAAATGCGAATATGTTTAAACTCCCTTGTAAATCAAGTCTTTCAGAAATTCGGCAAACCGTTTTCTTTTCTTTCATATTGTATTATCTTTGTCGAAAACCAAAAATGTCAAAAAACGTCACGCCCTACAAATCGTCTTCGATGAGCAAAAAAGAGCAGGTTGCGCAAATGTTCGATAACATTTCCGGCAACTATGACGGGCTCAATCGCGTGATTTCTTTTGGTATCGATACGCGGTGGCGCAAAAAAGTGCTCCGCATGGTATCGGACAAAAATCCGCAAGCCATACTCGATATCGCCACCGGGACCGGCGACCTTGCCATCCTGATGGCCCAAACCAACGCCCCGCGCATCATCGGGATCGACATTTCGTCGGGCATGCTTGAAGTAGGGCGCAAAAAAGTAGCGCACGCAAAACTCTCGGAACGCATTGAACTGACCCAGGCCGATTCAGAAAACCTCCCGTTCGAAGACAACACTTTCGACGCCATTACCGTAGCGTTCGGCATCCGCAATTTTGAAAACCTCGACAAAGGTCTCACGGAAATCCTGCGCGTACTCAAGCCCGGCGGACTTTTTGTCGTGCTCGAGACCTCCAATCCAACAAAATTCCCGTTCCGCCAGGGCTATTTTTTCTATACCAAATACTTGTTGCCGGTCATCGGAAAAATATTTTCAAAGGACAATGCGGCTTATGGTTATTTGTCCGAATCGGCGTCCGTGTTCCCATTTGGCGAAGCGCTGAACAATATTTTGCGCAAAAACGGGTTTATAGACGTTACCGCCCTGCCGCAAACCTTTGGCGTGGCGACGATTTATTCTGCCTCGAAAAAAATATGAAAAAGCTATTCATTTATATATTGTTGGGCCTTTGTGCCGGCGTGCACGCGCAATCCAACCCGCTCAGAATCTTTGGCAAAGATCCCATTATCCATCTGGAGAACTTTGACAAGCAGCGCGTTCACTGGGGTTATTTCCTCGGATTCAATTTTTACGACTACAAATTCGATTACAAAACCGTCGCCCCCGATATTGTGGTAGACCGCACCACAGGATTCAACGTTGGGCTCATCGGCGATTTGCGGCTCACCCAATCGTTCCACCTGCGCTTCGAACCCGGATTGTACTACACCCAGCGCAACCTCACCTACCCGTCGCTCACGCGTGAAGCAGACCGCAAGCGCGAAGTGCCCGCCACGTACATTCATTTGCCGTTGTTGCTTAAATTTTCGGCATTGCGCACGGGCAACATCCGTCCGTACCTTGTGGGCGGATTTTCGAGCACGCTCAATTTATCGAGCAATTCCAAATCGCTGGACGACAACAAACAAGGACGTTTTCGCGTCAAGCGCATGACCAACAATTATGAAGTGGGATTCGGCGTGGATCTCTATCTGGAATATTTTAAATTCTCACCGTCGATTCGCGGCGTTTTTGGCATGGGCAACGAACTCATCCCGGACGGCGATCCCAACAGTCCGTGGACCGGAAATGTAAGTTCGATGCAAACGCGCGCGGTGTTGATTAATTTTGCGTTTCATTGACCTGCGAACGCCGAATGTCGAACGTCGAACGCCGAATGTCGAACGAACACAACGTTAAACGTTAAACTTTAAATTTTAAATTTTCCGGCGTGCCGGCGAACCCACTTCCCACACCCGCATCACTTCCTTGCGCCGTCGGGCTGTACGCGGTGCGCGGCACCTTGCTTCCATCCCTCACGCGCGCCTGAACTCACTTAAGACGATTGCCGTCGCTGTCGAAACATTCAGGCTTTCGGTTTGTTTGGCGCCAAAACGCGGAATGGCAATGCGGTGCGAAACGGCCTGCGCCACGGCGGGCGAAATCCCGTTGGCCTCGTTGCCCATGACGACGATCCCTTCTTTGGGCAGCTGTTGGGCATAGATGTTCCCGCCGTCCATGAACGTCCCAAAAACAGGAAGTTTTGACTGGTCCAAAAACGTCGGTAAATCCACATAATGCACCGCCACGCGCGCAATCGATCCCATGGTGGCCTGTACGACCTTGGGATTGTACAAATCCACGGTTTCGTTGGAGCAAACCACCTGCGCCACGCCAAACCAGTCGCACAAACGCACCATCGTTCCCAGATTCCCAGGATCGCGGATATCGTCAAGGGCCAGTATCAACCCGCGGTGTTCCACAGGGGCTGCGCCTGGGATCCTGAATACGGCCAGGCAATTGTTGGGCGTGGACAGCGCGCTCATTTTTTTGAGATCGGCATCGCTGATGCGTGTTTTGGCCGCAGCGGACACCTCTGGAAATACTTCGGCGGTTTGGTAAAGGTGGTAGAGTTCAAAATCTGAGGCAAGCAATTCAGCAATGCATTTTACCCCTTCGGCAAAAAACAATCCGTGCGCCTGCCGGAATTTTTTTTGCTGCAACGACGCGATTAGCTTGATTTGGTTTTTGCCAACCATAGAAATAATGTATTTTTGAAGTAAATTTTGCGCTTCCCTTGAGAAACACGGTTACAAAAATAGGTTTATTTATCCTAACCGGGATAGTTGTCTCGGCATGTAATTCGGTCAAAAGGGTTCCCGATACCAAAAAACTGCTCACCAAAAACGAGATCTACGTCAACGACAAACGCGAAAAGTCTGAGGCGTTGACCAATCTTTTGTACCAAAAACCCAACGGCAAACTGCTGGGCTACCCGCTACGGCTCAACATGTACAATCTGGCGAACCTCAGGCACGATTCGACCTATCAGGCCAAATTCATCAACAACCCGAACAAATACAGGCGCATGTCCAAGATCCTGTCGGCCAAACAAGTCAACCGGCTCGGGCAATCGTTCTGGTACGCGGGTATCCACAATTTTTTGCGCGACACGGGCGAACCACCGGTCATTATCGATACGGCAAGCACGCGAAAATCGGCGGCCAGGCTTACGGCTTGGCACGTGAACAACGGTTATTTCAACGCCAGGACCCATTTCGAGATCGATACGTTCAAGAACAAAAAGGCCAAAATCCGATACGTAGTCGCAACGGGCAACGCGTTTTTTCTGGATACCATCCGCACGACGATCCAAACCCCGGCGCTGGATTCGATGTACAAGGCGCGTGCATCGGCCTCGCTGCTCAAAGCCGGAAAACAATACAAAACCGCCGATTTTGACACCGAACGCGGTCGCATTACCACGCATTTCCGCAACAATGGCGCCTATCATTTCCAGCAAAATTACATCAACTTTGACGTCGATACCCTTGGCAGCGGGCAGCAGGTCAACGTCAACCTCAAGATCAATGATTACACGTACCGCGACGGCGATACCACGCGGGTCGAGCATTTCAGGATTTTCAAGATCAGCGAGGTCAACATCTTCACCGATTACGACCCCAAGAACGGCAAAGCAGAGGCGACCCAGGACACGACCAAAACCATCTACCGCAACTTTAACCTGATCAGCCGCAACAAGCTCAAATACCGCCCAAAGGCCATCACAGACGCCGTCTTCATCAACAAAGACAACCTGTTCGCAGATTTCCGCACCACGCTTACCACGCGCTATCTGAGCAATCTTCGCATTTTCAACTATCCGACGATACAATACGAAATCGACAAGCGCGACCCACTCAACAAATCGCTGATCGCCAACATCTACCTCACCCCGCGCGACAAATACAGCTTTGGCTATTCGCTCGATTTTACCCATTCAAACATCCAGGATTTCGGGATTTCAGGCACGACGTCGTTTGCGATACGCAATGTTTTCAATGGCGCCGAAACGTTTGACATCGCCGCGCGCGGTAACATCGGGTCGTCGCGCGATCTGGCCAATCCCGACGATACGTTTTTCAACGTGATCGAATACGGCGTGGACATGAAGCTCAATTTTCCGCGCATTTTCATGTTCTTCAACACAGAGAAGATCATCCCGAAAAGCATGATCCCGTCTACAACGATCAGCATGGGTTTTGCCAAACAGCAGAACATCGGGCTCGACAAGGAGAATTTCACGGGCGCGATGACTTACAACTGGACGCCCAAACGCAACCACAGCGCGCGGTTTGATTTGTTTAACATCCAGTACGTCAAGAACCTCAACACGGCCAATTATTTTAACGTATATGAGTCGTCGTACCGCACGTTGAGCGCCATTGCCGATGTCTACAACGCCGATCCGTCGTATTTTATTCCCGGAACGCGGCAGCTGATCATCGAATCGGGGACCAACGGCTTTATCAACGATGCAGTCGGCCCGAACCCGACGCTTGCCATGGCAGACGGCGACCGCAAAACGGTCAACTCGCTCAACGAACGGCGCCGGAGGTTATCGGAAAACAACCTGATCTTTGCCTCGAGCTTTACCTTTACGCGTACAACCAAAAGCGACATCAACGACGAGAGTTTTTACGCGTTCAAGACCAAGGTCGAATCGGCCGGAAATTTCCTGTCACTGATCGCCGCAGCGTCCAAGCAGCTCAAGAACCAGAACGGCAACAACACGATTTTCGAGCTCGAATATTCGCAATATGCCAAAGGCGAGATCGAATACATCAAGCATTGGGACCTGAGACGCAAAAAAGTACTGGCCGTGCGCAGTTTCGTAGGGATTGCCATCCCGTACGGCAATGCCAACAGCATCCCGTTCTCGCGCAGTTATTTTGCGGGCGGCTCGAACGACAACCGTGCCTGGCAGTCCTACTCGCTTGGTCCCGGGCGTTTGCCGGCGTTCAACGATTTCAACGAGGCCAACCTGAAGATCGCCGCGAGCGCTGAATTCCGGTTCAACATGTTTGGAAAACTCAACGGGGCTTTGTTTGCCGATGCGGGCAATATCTGGAATGTACTCGACAACATCGAAGACGAACGCGCGGTGTTCAGCGGGATCAGATCCCTGGAGGATACCGCCCTTGGAACCGGATTCGGGCTTCGGTATGACTTCAACTTTTTCGTCGTGCGGCTCGACTTTGGTTTCAAGACCTACAACCCGGCCGAGGAAGAAGGCAACAAATGGTTCCGCGATTACAATTTCGGACATTCGGTCATAAATATTGGAATCAATTATCCGTTCTAAACCGATAATTTTATAATTTTGTAGTCCTTAATTCTAAAACAAAACACATGGCCCACAATATCAAACCGGGTGTTGCCACCGGCGACCAGGTTCAGGAAATTTTCAGGTATGCCAAAGAAAAGGCGTTCGCGCTGCCTGCAGTAAATGTTGTCGGATCGAGCACGATCAACGGCGTCCTAGAAACGGCCGCGAAGCTGAAAGCGCCCGTGATCATCCAGTTTTCGAACGGAGGGGCGGCCTACAATGCGGGCAAAGGACTTTCCAACACCAACGAACAGGCAGCCATCCTGGGTGGTATTGCCGGAGCCAAACACATCCATACCCTGGCAGAAGCTTACGGCGCGACCGTGATCCTGCACACAGACCATTGTGCCAAAAAATTGCTGCCGTGGCTCGACGGGTTGCTCGACGCCAGCGAAAAGCATTTTGCCGAAACCGGGAAGCCTTTGTACAGCTCGCACATGATCGATTTGTCTGAAGAACCCATCGAGGAAAATATCGAAATCTGTAAAAAATACCTTGAGCGCATGAGCAAAATGGGGATGACCCTAGAAATCGAACTCGGCATCACCGGTGGTGAGGAAGACGGCGTGGACAACTCAGATGTGGACAGCTCGAAATTATACACCCAGCCGGAAGAAGTCGCCTATGCGTATGAAGAGCTCATGAAAGTGAGTCCGCGTTTTACGATCGCGGCCGCTTTTGGCAACGTTCACGGCGTTTACAAACCGGGCAACGTCAAGCTGACGCCAAAGATCCTCAAGAATTCACAGGATTTTGTGCAGCAAAAATTTGGCACCGGGCACAATCCGGTAGACTTTGTATTCCACGGCGGATCGGGCTCTACGCTTGAGGAAATCCGCGAGGCCATTGGCTACGGGGTGATCAAGATGAACATCGATACGGATCTGCAATTTGCATTCACTGAGGGCATCCGCGATTACATGACCGGAAACATCGATTACCTCAAGACGCAAATCGGCAACCCGACCGGAGCGGACGCGCCAAACAAAAAATACTACGATCCGCGCAAATGGGTACGCGAGGGAGAAGTTACGTTCAACAAGAGATTGGAGCAGGCATTTGCCGATTTGAACAACGTAAATACATTATAGCAGTTTAAAGTTTAAAGTTTAAAGTTCGCCATGCCGGACGTTGAGCCTTAAACCTTGAACCTTAAACCTTAAACAAAATTTATGGCTTGGTTTAAAAGAACACAAAAAGGTATTACTACCGCCACCGAAGATAAAAAAGACGTTCCCAAAGGACTCTGGTACAAATCGCCAACCGGCAAAATCGTCGATGCAGACGAACTGGCGCGCAATTTATACGTGAGCCCGGAAGACGGCTTCCACGTGCGCATCGGATCGAAAGAATATTTTGAGATCCTGTTTGACAACAACGAATTTGAAGAACTCGACAAAAACATGACGGCCAAGGATCCGCTTCATTTTGTCGATACCAAAAAATATGCGGACCGACTCAAGGAAGCGCAGGAAAAAACGAAACTCAAAGATGCCGTTCGCACCGGCGTGGGCAAATCGAAAGGCAAAGATCTTGTGGTTTGCTGTATGGATTTTGCGTTCATCGGCGGATCGATGGGTGCTGTTGTGGGTGAAAAAATCGCGCGCGGCATCGACTATTCGATCAAAAACCGCGTGCCGTTCGTGATGATCTCAAAATCGGGCGGGGCGCGTATGATGGAGGCGGCATATTCACTCATGCAGTTGGCCAAGACATCGGCGAAACTCGCGCAATTGGCGGATGCGAGAATCCCTTACATCTCATTGTGTACGGACCCGACAACGGGTGGAACGACGGCTTCTTATGCGATGTTAGGCGATGTGAACATTTCCGAACCGGGCGCATTGATCGGGTTTGCCGGACCGCGCGTGGTAAAAGACACCACCGGAAAAGAACTGCCGGAAGGTTTCCAGACGGCGGAATTTGTTTTGGAGCACGGGTTTCTGGATTTTATTACGCCGCGAAAAGAATTGAAAGACAAGATCAATTTGTTTTTGGATTTGATCTTGAACCAAGAGATTAGATAAATGGGAATCCCGCTCGAAAGGCGGGATTTTTTATGCGTCGTATCGGTTTGGGTCGAATGCGATCATAGCTATAAAAAATCACTGTTTGATTACTTTGACGGTTACGCTTTCTGGCAAAAGCGACACCGCGGGATAATCCGGTAAAATTCTGTGGTATTTGGTTTTCTGGCGTGAAACCGTGTCGAAGATATAAAATAACGGAACGCAAAGACGCGCCAAAAAAATAATGATTTAGCATCTAAATCGTTACCGATTGCAACAAAAAATGTGTGGAGAAAACCGAAAGAAAAAATCACCAATTGGTATGCAAAATTTCATGAATGCAAAATCCACACCGCGCAGGTAAAAAAATGCACCGACAATAATAAAACCTGTGTCAAAAATATTATTGCAAAATTTCTGACAAGCGATTTTTGCCACAAGCTAACACCAATGGATGTTGAATTCATGTGATTACATCCCCGTCCTGATCGCCTCGACCGGATCGAGTTGCGATGCTGAAATTGCGGGCAATATCCCGGAAATCAGTCCGATGATGATGGCCAGCGACGTACCGAGCAAAATATTCCCGAGACTGAGTACAAAGTTAAAATCCAGCGCGCTGCTCAGTACAAGTGATGTCACCCAAACCAGCAACACACCTATTGCGCCGCCGATAAATGAGAGGATGATCGCCTCAAACAAGAACTGGAACAGGATAAACCGGTTCTTTGCGCCCAAGGATTTCTGGATCCCGATCAAATTCGTGCGCTCCTTGACCGACACAAACATAATGTTGGCGATCCCGAATCCGCCTACGAGCAGCGAAAACCCGCTGATGATCCAGCCGATGACGTTCATTTGACCTACAATATTGTCAATCAGGTCTGTCAGGCCCGAGAGTACGTTGATAAAAAAATTGTCGATCTCATCGGTCTTGACCCCGCGCTTGGTACGCAGTTTTTGCGCAATGTTGTTTTTGAGCGCGTCCATGTCGGTGCCTTTTTCAGGTTTGATGATGATCACCGGCAGCATGGCATCGTTGTTGTCGCCGTAGCGTTTCCTGACGAAATTAACGGGTATAAATGCAGACATATCCTCTGAGTCGCCGTCAAAGCCGCCGCCACCCTTCTTTTTGAGCGTACCGATGACGTTGAACCGCTGTCCGTAAAGCCGCACCGTTTTGCCTATCGGATCATAATCGTCGAATAAAGTTTGGGCCACTTCATACCCAAGCACGGCCACCGGAAGACCGGAATTGGATTCAGACTCGTTAAAAAAACGCCCCTGTTGCAAATCGAGCCGCTGAATGTCGACGAATTCGTACGTAACCGGAACCACATTGACGTCGTTGGCTGTGCGCGATTCGTACTTGATGGCTTCGCGCTTTGTAAACATCTGAAAGCAAAAATAGTCTGCATTCGGGATCGCGTCTTTAAGGTATTGGTATTCCTCATAATCCACTTTGGGAAACTGTTCGTATTTCCATTGCTCAACCTCTGTCGGACCAAACGAAACGCTCGTGAGGTAGATCGTGTTTTTGTCCAGGCTGCTCAAATCCTGCTTGATCTTGCGGTCGAGCGAATCCACAGCCGCCAGCACGGCAATGATCGAGAATATCCCTATCGTCACCCCAAGCAACGAAAGCGCAGTACGCAGTTTGTTGTTGCGCAGCGCACTGATCGCAAAACCAAAACTTTCTTTGAGCAAACGCCAATACAGGATCATCTGAAAATTGTTTGTCGTAAAATTGCGCATTTTCGGGCCAAAAACCTAGTGAAAAATGCGCTAAAAACGCGATGCGGATTTTGCCGAATATTGTTGCGCGCAGCATTGTATTTCAGTGTTAAAAAAACTACTTTTGCACCCTTAAACAACACAACAACATGAACACTTCAAAAACCATCAAATCAGCGCTGATCTCGGTCTTTTCCAAAGACGGGCTTGAACCGATCGTACGCAGGCTGCACGCGCAAAACGTCACTTTTTACTCCACGGGCGGCACTGAGGAATTCATCAGAAACATGGGTATACCCGTGGTTGCCGTAGAAGATGTGACCTCGTATCCTTCGATCCTGGGCGGCCGCGTCAAAACGTTGCACCCCAAAATTTTTGGCGGCATCTTAAACCGCCAGGACCATGAAGGCGACGTGGCGCAGATGTCCGAATATGACATTCCGCAGATCGATCTGGTGATTGTGGATTTGTATCCGTTTGAGAAAACCGTTGCATCGGGCGCATCCGAAACCGATATCATCGAGAAGATCGACATTGGCGGCATTTCGCTGATCCGCGCGGCGGCAAAAAATTTCAAGGACACGGTAATTGTCGCATCGGTGGACCAATATCCGGAATTTCTTGAGGTAATTACGCAGCAAAATGGCGCGACCACGCTCGAAGACCGCAAGCGTTTTGCCACCAGGGCTTTCCACGTCTCCTCGCATTACGATACCGCGATTTTCAATTATTTCAACACCGACGACACGGTTTACAAGTCGAGCATTGCCAATGGCCAAACGCTTCGTTACGGCGAAAATCCGCACCAAAAGGGCTTTTTCTTTGGCGATTTCGACGCCATGTTCACCAAGTTGCACGGCAAAGAATTGTCGTACAATAACCTGCTCGACGTTGATGCCGCCGTGAACCTGATCCTTGAATTCAAAGGCGAAGACCCGACGTTTGCCATATTGAAGCACAACAACGCCTGCGGACTGGCACAGCGCAAAACGATGAAGCAGGCGTATCTGGACGCACTGGCCGGCGACCCGACATCTGCATTTGGCGGGGTACTGATCGCCAATGGCAAAATCGACGCCGACACGGCCCGCGAGATCAACCACCTTTTTTGCGAAGTGGTCATCGCCCCTGAATTTGACGCCGACGCTGTGGCTATTCTCGAAGAAAAGAAAAACCGCATTATTTTGGTCCAGCACGAGGTTGAACTCCCTGGCCGCCAGGTAAGAACCGCGCTGAACGGATTACTTGTACAGGACCGGAACCATGCAACAGACAATAAAGCACAGTTAAAAACCGTTACCGTAACGGCCCCAACCCACCAGGAAATCGAAGACCTGCTGTTTGCCTCGAAAATTTGCAAGAATACCAAATCGAATACGATCGTATTGGCAAAGAACGGGCAGCTGATCGCCTCGGGCACCGGACAAACCTCGCGCGTGGATGCGCTGCGTCAGGCGATCGAAAAAGCCAGATCATTTGATTTTTCATTGGACGGCGCGGTCATGGCCAGCGATGCATTTTTCCCGTTCCCCGACTGTGTCGAGATCGCCAAAAATGCAGGCGTTACAGCCGTCATCCAGCCGGGCGGTTCAATCAAGGACCAGCTGAGCATTGATTATTGCAATCAAAACGGCCTGTCGATGGTCTTTACCGGGACGCGTCATTTCAAGCATTAAAGCGGGATTGCGACCGGCGGCAATCGGTTGAAAAATAAGGCAAAAAAGGACAAAAATAATGTTTGGCCGACCCAAAAAAAGTTTAAATTGGGTTTATTAAATTGTTTAACTTTGTCCGGGAATTTTTTATAAATATTTAAACCCTTAACAGACTTATGGGATTTTTTGATTTCATGACCGAGGACATTGCCATCGACCTTGGTACGGCCAACACACTGATCATCCACAACGATAAGGTCGTCATCGACAGCCCGTCGATCGTGGCACGCGACAGGATATCGGGCAAAATCATCGCTGTGGGCAAGGAGGCTAATATGATGCAAGGTAAAACCCATGAAAACATCAAAACCATCAGGCCATTGAAAGATGGGGTTATCGCCGATTTCGACGCATCGGAGAAAATGATCTCGATGTTCATCAAATCAATCCCGGCTTTGAAAAAGCGCATGTTCACCCCGGCTTTGCGCATGGTGGTTTGTATTCCGTCGGGCATTACAGAAGTCGAAATGCGCGCGGTAAAGGAAAGCTGCGAACGCGTCAACGGTAAAGAAGTATATCTGATCCACGAACCGATGGCAGCTGCAATTGGTATCGGCATCGATATTATGCAGCCCAAAGGGAACATGATCGTCGATATCGGAGGCGGAACCACTGAAATTGCGGTGATCGCACTTGGCGGTATCGTTTGCGACAAATCGGTCAAGATCGCGGGCGACGTTTTTACGAACGACATTGTGTATTACATGAGAACGCAGCACAACTTGTTCGTAGGGGAAAGTACTGCGGAGAAAATCAAAATTACGATCGGGGCGGCTTTGGAAGAGCTTGAAACCCCACCAGAGGATATGTCCGTTCAAGGGCGCGATTTGCTGACCGGCAAGCCAAAACAGGTAGATGTTTCGTACCGCGAGATCGCCAAAGCACTCGACAAATCGATCCAGCGTATCGAAGATGCGGTCATGGAAACGCTTTCGCAAACCCCGCCTGAACTTGCAGCCGATATTTACAACACCGGGATTTACCTGGCCGGCGGCGGTTCGATGCTGCGCGGGCTGGACAAACGTATTTCGCAAAAGACGGACCTTCCGGTTTACATTGCCGAAGATCCGCTCAGGGCTGTGGTTCGTGGAACGGGAATGGCGCTTAAAAACATCCCGAAATTCAGAAGCATCTTAATAAAATAACAAATAACAAATTCCTGATCCCAAATTCCAAACCGCCCACAGAACGTTTGGAATTTGGAATTTGAATTTTGGAATTTATCAGAAGGATCCATGCAGCAAATATTTAATTTTATATTTAAAAACAGCTATCGATTGCTGTTTTTGCTGCTTTTGGGCACTTCGTTAGTACTTACGATCCAGGCGCATTCGTACCACCGGAGCAAGGTGATTTCGTCGGCGAATTTTTTGACCGGCGGTGTGTATGAGCAGATCAATTCGGTCAATGAATATTTTGGATTGCGCAAACAGAACGACGAGTTGGCCGCAGAAAACGCGCGACTCAAAGCACTGTTGTTCAACATCAAGGATTCGACCGTGATTCCGCGTATCGACAGCATCAAAGGCGTGCGCAAGATCGATCTGATCACGTCCAAAGTCATCCACAATTCGTACAATACGCATGAAAATTACCTGACGATCAACTCGGGGTCCGCGGCCGGAGTCCAGCCGGACATGGGCGTGATCAACAGCGCGGGAATCGTTGGGATTGTTGACAAAACGTCCAAAAATTACGCGACCGTCGTTTCGATCCTGAACGTCAAATCGCTGATCAACGCCAAGATCAAAAAATCGAATCACTTCGGGTCGTTGGTATGGGACGGCAAGAACGCCGGTTTTGTGCAGCTTATCGACGTGCCGCGTCTGGCATCGGTGCGCAAAGGCGATACGATCGTTACGGGCGGACAATCGGTGATTTTCCCGGAGAATATCGGCATCGGAACCATCGACAAAGTTTACACCGATACCGAGACCAATTATTACACCTTGCGCGTGCGGTTGTTCAACGACATGACCAATCTGGGTCACGTTTACATCATCAAAAGCAAGGACCGCGAAGAAGTCATCAACCTGCAAAAGCAATCCAAACCCAATGAATAGTACGATATTGACCAATATCGCCCGATTTATTTTGCTGCTTGCGGCACAGATCCTGATTTTCAACAATGTGAATTTTTTGGGGTACATCAACCCGTATCCGTACATTTTGTTCATCCTGCTGTATCCGGTCAACGGCAACCGGTACGCGCTGCTGGCGGCGAGTTTCTTTCTTGGGATCGTCATGGATATGTTTTGCAACTCGGGCGGCGTGCATGCGGCCTCGTGCGTGGCATTGGCGTATTACCGACCGTACATTTTCAAATTTTCGTTCGGGCTCAGTTATGAATACCAGACCGTACGGATCAACGATGTGCTTACGCCGGAGCGGTTTTCATTTATCCTGATTGCCGTTGTGATCCACCACTTTGCGCTTTTCTTGCTGGAGGTGTTCCACCTGACATTCTTCCTCGAAATCCTGCTCAAGACGGTTTTGAGCACGATTTTTACCATTGTTGTGTGTATTTTGATCATTTACCTGATTAAGCCGAGCAAACGATGAGAAAAGTCTTATTGCCCACCATCATCATCATCGCAACCATTTGCCTGGTGCTGCGGTTGTTTTACCTGCAGATCATTGACGATACGTTCAAGCTCAAAAGCGAGAACAACGCGATCAAGATCCAGTACGACTACCCTGAGCGCGGCTACATTTATGACCGGAACGGCAAATTGCTCGTGGCCAACCAGCCGTCGTATGATATCATGGTAATCCCGCGTGAGGTCAAAGACGACATCAACATCGATGAGTTTTGCCATTTGCTCAACATCACCCGCAAGGATTACGACCGTATTCTGGACAAAGCCAGGACGTTCAGCCCGCGGTTGCCGTCTGTTTTTTTGCCGCAGCTCAACAAGTCCGAATTTGCGGCGTTCCAGGAAAAAATCAGGAAATTCCCGGGATTTTATATCCAAAAGCGTTCGTTGCGCGATTACCAGGTGAAGTTCGGGGCGAACATTTTTGGCTTTATCACGCAGGCCAGCGAGAAAACGATCAAGAAAAACCCCTATTACAACAGCGGCGACTTACTTGGAAAACAAGGTGTCGAGGAAAGTTACGAAACCACGTTGCGCGGGATCAAAGGTGTCAAATACATCCAGAAAGACAAATTCAACCGCGAGATCGGGTCGTATAAAAACGGCATGTACGATACCATTGCGGTTCAGGGCGAAGACATCAACCTGACCATCGACGCCACACTGCAGGAATACGGTGAGCAGCTTATGGTCAACAAACGCGGCGGCATTGTCGCGCTCGAACCCAAAACGGGGGAAATCCTAGCATTGGTGACCGCACCGTCTTATGATCCGGCCATTCTTGTCGGGCGGCAACGGTCGCGCAATTACACCGCATTATACAACGACTCAATCGCCAAACCGCTTTACGACCGCGGATTATTGGCCGAATATCCGCCCGGATCGCCATTCAAGATCCTGACCGCGCTGATTGGTTTGCAGGAAGGGGTGATCGACGAGCAAAGTTCGTTTGTATGCCACCACGGCTTCAGCTATGCGCGCGGACGTTTCATGCGTTGTCACTGCCGCGGAGGCGCACAGCAATTGCACCGCGGGATTTACGAATCGTGCAACACCTATTTTGCGAGCACGTACATGAAGACCATCAACAAATATGTCCGGCCGGCCGATGGCGTAGACGTATGGGCGCGCCACCTGCGCAGTTTCGGGCTGGGTGAATTCATGGGATACGACTTGCCTACGGGCCGACGCGGGAAAGCCCCGACGTCCAAAACCTACAAACGCATTTATCCCAATGGCGGATGGCGGTCGACGGCCATTGTGTCCAATGCGATCGGACAAGGCGAGGTGCTCATGACGCCGATACAACTGGCCAACATGATGGCTGCTGTTGCCAATCGCGGGTATTATTACACGCCGCACATCATCAAAAAGATCGAAGGGCACAAAATCGACAAGAAGTTCACTACCAAGCACACCACCACGGTAGACCACAAATATTTTGAGCCGGTTGTCTCCGGATTGTTCGATGTGTACAACATGGGAACGGCGGCATCGTTGCGCGTGGAAGGGATTGACATTTGCGGTAAAACCGGCACGGCCGAGAATTACGCCAAGATCAACGGCAAGCGCGTCAAGCTGCAGGATCACTCGATTTTTGTGGCCTTTGCACCCAAGGACAACCCCAAAATTGCACTTGCGGTATTCGTAGAAAACGGTTACTGGGGCGCAAGATGGGCCGGACCTATTGCAAGTTTGATGATCGAAAAATACCTGCGCGGTAAAATCTCGCGCGTGGATCTTGAAAAACGCATGCTTGAAGGAAGCCTGCAATCTGAATACGCAAAATACACCGGACGCAAAGAAACCGATACGCTGCTGCTTAAACCTACCGCGCCAAAGGTCATCGACAGCAGCGAAATAGAGAACTAAATGAAGAACCAGAGCGTAACGAACAACCTCGATTGGATCAGCGTGATCATCTACATTATTATGGTGGTGATGGGCTGGCTCAATATTTATTCTTCGTCGTTATCGACGGTCGAAGACGCGGTGGTATTCGATCTGGGGACGTTTTACGGCCGTCAGCTGATGTTCATCATTTTTACGATCCCGATTATTTTCATGACGCTGGCCGTGGACGGTAAGTTCTACGAGAAGTTCTCGGTCATCCTCTATGGCATCGCCCTCCTGGCGCTGGCCGGACTTTTCGCATTTGGCAAAACCGTCAAAGGACAGGCCAACTGGTATTCATTTGGCGGATTCGGAATCCAGCCCGCAGAATTTGCAAAAGCCGCCACCGCATTGGCATTGGCCAAATACCTCAGCGATGTGCAGGTTAACCTCAAAGACGTTCCGCGCCAGCTGCAGGCCCTGGGCGTGGTATTTTTACCGATGTTGCTCATTGCACCGCATGACCCCGGAAGTGCGTTGATCTATACGGTTTTTATGGTCGTGCTCTACCGCGAAGGACTGCCGCCGTGGTATTTATGGACGGGCTTCATTGCCGCCGCGCTGTTCATGCTTTCGCTTATTTTTGAACCGTGGGTGGTCATCTTGATCGGGTTGGCAGGCGTGGTGTTCATGTACATGAAAAGCCGTATCGTGGACCGCAATCTCATTGCGAGCGGCATTGTACTGGTGCTTATTGCAGGATTTGTTTTCTCTGTGGATTATGTGTTCGACAATGTTTTCAAGCAGCACCACCGCGACCGATTCAACATTTTGCTCGGCAAGGAAGTGGACATGAAAGGGATCGGATACAATACGAATCAGTCAGAGATTGCCATTGGATCCGGCGGATGGTTTGGCAAAGGCTTTCTCGAAGGCACGCAAACCAAAGGCGGATTCGTTCCCGAACAACACACCGACTACATCTTTACAACCGTTGGTGAAGAATGGGGCTTTTTGGGAAGTGTGGTCGTGATCGCGCTGTTTTTAGGACTGATCTTCCGGATCATTTACCTGGCCGAACGCCAAAAAACCAAATTCAGCCGCGTTTATGGCTATTGCGTGGCGTCGATTCTATTCATGCACTTTTTTGTCAATATTGCGATGGTCGTGGGCATTTTCCCAACCATTGGCGTGCCGTTGCCGTTTTTCTCCTACGGCGGATCCGGACTTTGGGGCTTTACGATCTTGTTGTTCATTTTCCTCAAAATGGACGCCAACAAAGTCAATGAATGGTAGGCCCGACCAACCCAGGCCGATATTCTCCTATAAAACAGCCGTTTCCCGTTTAACGCCAAACCTAGCCCTGATCGCAGCGGCATCCTTTTGCGGCGTTTACATAGCAAAAGATACAGCGAAGAGCAGGATCAGGCTCCAAAAAAAAACGCCCCGTTCAAGAGGCGTTTTCATGGTAAGATCAGGATTTGACGGGCTTGTCGTTTTTGAGTGCGACACCTTTTTTGATCGCGCCTTTGGGCTGAAGATCGTCCAGGACGTTGAGCGCTTCCTCGACGTAAATGTCCTTGGAGAGGCTTTCATGCCAACGGTCGCGTTTTTCCTTGAGCGCGGCGTCGTTTTTCATCGCTGCCATTTCGTGTGGCAATGACGTGAACTCGAGCGCGTTCTTATAGTCTGAAATGGATTTGTATTTTTTGGCCTTCTCCTCGATGGCGGCCTGCTCCTTTTTAAACTCATCGATGTTCAGGCTGTACACGCTTTCTTTGTCTCTTTGGTCGATCCAGCGCGCGTTCTCGTCGATGAGCTTGAACTGCGGATTGGATGCGATGCGTCGGTTCGAGTTGTCGATCGCCTGGTCAAAATTGGCCTGCTTGTCCCAGAAATTGAAATTGGCCGGGTCAATTTTGTCAAATGGCATGGCGTTGTCGATGTCGCGTTCGCCCATTTTGAGGTAGGCGTATTTGTCCGGCATCACGACGTCAGAATGTACGCCCTCGAGTTGGGTCGATCCGCCATTGATGCGGTAGAACTTTTGCGTTGTCGTTTTAAGCGCGCCCAAATCGCCCATGGTGCTGCCGCGTACGAATTGGTTCAGGTCGATCACATTCTGCACCGTGCCTTTGCCGTAAGTTTGCTTGGATCCGATGACGATTCCGCGGCGGTAATCCTGGATTGCGGCGGCCAGAATTTCCGATGCAGAGGCCGAAAATTCATTGGTCATGATCACCAACGGGCCATCCCATTGCACGCGTTTGTCGCGGTCATACAACACTTCTTTTTTGCGCCCGGCCGATTTGACCTGAACGATAGGACCTTCTTCAATGAACAATCCGGCAATGTCGACCACGGTTTTGAGCGATCCGCCGCCGTTGTCGCGTACGTCCATCACAATTCCCTGAACCCCTTCTTTTTTAAGCCGTTCGACTTCGATGGCGATGTCTTTTCCGGCATCGCGGCCGTCGTTGTTCTCAAAATCAATGTAGAATTTAGGCAGGTAAATAATGCCGTATTTGAGGCCGTTCTTATTGACGATGCTCGACTTGGCGTACGTTTCCTCGATTTCCACTATGTCGCGGATGATGCTGTACACCTTGAGCGTCCCGTCGACCTTTTTAACTGTGAGGCGCACTTCAGTTCCTTTGGGGCCTTTGATCTTTTTGACCACATCGTCCAGGTGCATGCCCGCCACATCTACGGCTTCGTCATTACCCTGGGCAACCTTCATAATGATATCGCCGGCCTCGAGTTCCTTGCCGCGCCACGCAGGACCGCCTGAAATGACTTCAGAGATCTCGGTGTAATCATTCTTTTTTTGCAAACGCGCGCCGATGCCTTCGAGCTTGCCGCTGATGCTTACGTCAAAGCGTTCTTTTTCATCGGGTGCAAAATAATTGGTGTGCGGATCGAACCGCGAAGCAATCGCGTTGACATAGACTGAAAACCAGTCGTTCTGGTCGAGGTCGCCAATGAAATCAAAGTATTCGTTGAGCGATTTGAGCGAAGTGTCGCGCGTTTCTTTTTCGAGTTGCTCAAAGGTTTTCGAAGCCACTTTTTCCGCTTCCTTTTGGAGTGCTTCCTGCGACTTTTTGATTTCTTCGGCGGTTTTGTTGCCCGCCTTGGCTTTGTTCTCCGGGGCAATTCCCTTTTTGAGGTCTTCCTGCATTTTGAGCTTGTCGGTCAAAGAGGAAAGCGTAGAGAGTTTGATTTGCTTGCGCCATTTGTCCTTGAGTTCCGCCGTGGTTTTGGCAAACGGAAGCTTTTCATAATCGGTGTTGAACGATTCCTGCGCCGAATAATCAAACGGTTTGTCGAGGATCTCTTTGTAGAACCCTTTGCTCTCGTCGATGCGTTTCATAAGCCTTTCGTAAGTCAGGTTGAAAAACGCGAGGTCTTTATTTTTGATTTGGTCGTCGATTTGGGTTTCATAACGCGCGAACTCGTCAATGTCCGATTGCAGGAAAAAACGCTTCGACGGATCGAGCGCTTCGATGTAATCTTTGTACACGCCTTTGGAAAACGCGTCGTTCATTTCAGCCGGATCGTAATGCCCGCGTTCGATGACGAAGGTAAGCAGTTCGAGCAGCAGTTTATCTTTTTCAGGGTCGTTCTTCTCTCTCGGGATGAAGCTCCACAAAGCCACCGAAAGGGCAGCAATCACCAACAATAACTTGTAATTCCTTTTCATATATGTGAGAATAGCATTCATTTTATTTTGTCCTAAATGTACACAAATTTACATCGGATGCGATTGCAGCGCGGCTAATTTTTTGTTAAAGGTAGCAAATTCGCGGCACGCTATAAAAATTGTTTATTTTTGTGTGGCTACAGATAACGCGCAACTTGTGGCTTTAGTCTACGGCCGCGCCAAAACGTTACGGGATCGATGAACCGGCCCTAATGGCATGCGGCGTTTAGTCCGGTGGACGGTTTTAGCGAAGGAGCCAGGCGGCGCGTTGGCAACTTTTAGCGCATAAACTTGAAATTATAGATGAATACTAGCCCGGATTGCAGTGAAAATCCTTTTGCGGCCGCAGCGCAGCGGAGGCCGTAAAAGATTGCAACGGAAAGCCGGAATAGCTCCAAAAAATGAAAAAACCACTTATTTTAATTACCAATGACGACGGCATCACGGCTCCCGGCATCCGCGCGCTGATCGACGTCATGAAAGACCTTGGCGAGGTACTTGTCGTGGCGCCGGACAGCCCGCAAAGTGGCACCGGGCACGCCATTACGATCAACAACACGCTTTACCTGAACAAAATTTCCAAAGATGGCGCGGCCGTCACCGAATACAGCTGCTCCGGAACTCCGGTGGATTCAGTAAAATTTGCGGTCATCGAAATACTCGGGCGCAAGCCGGACTTGCTGGTTTCCGGCATCAATCACGGCTCGAACTCGTCGATCAACGTAATTTATTCCGGAACGATGAGCGCGGCGGTAGAAGGCGGCATCGAAGGGATTCCGTCGATTGGGTTTTCGCTGCTCGACCACGATTGGAACGCGGATTTTGAACCCGTTAAGCCGTTTGTCAAAAAAATCGCATCGCAGGTACTCCAGCAGGGACTTCCCGACGGGACGGTGCTCAACGTCAACTTCCCCAAACGCAGCACCAAAGAAATAAAAGGAATCCGGATTTGCCGTCAGGCCAAGGCGATCTGGCAGGAAAAATTTGACAAGCGCACCACGCCTCAGGGCAAGAATTACTATTGGCTTACGGGCGAATTTGTGAACCTGGAACACGGCGAAGATACCGATGAATGGGCACTTGGGAACGGATATGTATCGGTGGTGCCGGTGCAGTTCGACATGACGGCGCACCACGCCATTCCACGCCTCAATACGTGGGATTTAACACTATAATCACCGGAAAACGACTAAAAATCAAACGATGAAATATTACATCATTGCCGGGGAAGCCTCAGGCGACTTGCACGGATCGAACCTTATGAAAGCGCTTTTTGAACAGGACGCAAAGGCCGACATCCGTTTTTGGGGCGGCGATCTGATGCAGGCGGCGGGCGGCACATTGGTCAGGCATTACCGCGAACTGGCGTTTATGGGATTTGTCGAGGTGTTGTTCAATTTGCGTACGATTTTGCGCAACATCGACTTTTGCAAAAAGGACATCGAGCAGTTTGCCCCCGATGTGATCATCTTCATCGACTATCCCGGTTTCAACATGCGTATTGCCGAGTGGGCCAAAAAGAAAGGCATCCCGACACACTATTATATTTCGCCGCAAATCTGGGCGTGGAAGGAGAACCGCATCAAGGCGATCAGGCGCGATATTGATAAACTGTACGTGATCCTGCCGTTTGAAAAGGAATTTTACGAGCAAAAGCACGGGTATGCGGTGGAATTTGTCGGGCATCCGCTAATTGACGCAATCCATGCGCGAAAACCGATCCCGCGTGCGCAGTTTTTAGCCGACAACCAATTGGAAGACAAACCCATCATTGCGCTGTTACCGGGCAGCCGCAAACAGGAAATCGCCAAGATGCTTGACGTCATGCTCAGCGTGACACGCGATTTCGCCGATTACCAATTTGTGATCGCGGGCGCGCCAAGCCAGGATTTTTCACTTTACGCGCCTTATCTTGAAAACAAAAGCGTTCATTTTATTTCAAACAAAACCTACGATTTGCTGAGCCATGCCACTGCGGCCCTGGTCACATCAGGAACGGCAACGCTCGAAACGGCGTTGTTCAAGGTGCCGGAGGTTGTGTGCTACAAGGGCAGTTGGGCATCGTATCAGATCGCGCGGCGCATCATCACCTTAAAATACATTTCGCTTGTCAACCTGATCATGGACAAAGAAGTGGTTACGGAATTGATTCAGGACCAATGCAACACCCGCAACATCGCGCGCGAACTCAAAAAGTTGCTCGACCCCGCATCACGCCAACAAATACTCGCTGATTATGAGGCGCTTGAAGCCAAACTGGGCGGTACGGGCGCGAGTGAAAAAACTGCTAAATTTATTATAAGAAATTTATAATTCTTTCGTTTAAAATATTTTTATATATTTTTGTAAAAATCTTATACGTTTTGAAACAGTTATCCTACTTAATCTTCCTGTGCACTTTTTTGGTGAGTTGCAGCCCCACAAGCAACATCATCACTTCCAAGTCGGAAGCAGAAAAAAGAGGCATCTACAGATCACCGCAAAACAAGTCGGTGGCCAAAACGACCCCTACGCGCAACGCGAATGCCGCAAAGCCGATCGCCCGAAATCCAGAACCGATCGCTACGCGCAGATCCGTTGCCGAAAAACCAAAAAAAACCTTCCCGAAGTCTGTACTCAATGACCGCAACGCCGACGATTACGAATTGGCGGGCGACAATTCAAGCTATGTGGTCAGGCAGTTGATCAACACGGCCGAAGCAAATCTGGGTGCGGGTTACAGAACAGGCGGCACCAATCCCAATACAGGATTCGACTGCTCAGGACTGATGTTCAGTACTTTCCAGAAGTTCGACATTACGTTGCCGCGCTCGTCGAACGACATGGCCAAAATCGGGCGCAAGCTCGATGAAGACGAAATCCAGAAAGGCGATCTGATCTTTTTTCGCACCAACGGCCGCAGTGTGATCAATCACGTAGGCATGGTGACCGAGGTCAGCGGCGATGAGATCAAATTCATCCATTCGTCCACGCAAAAAGGCGTCATCATCTCATCGACCAAAGAACCGTATTACGGACGGACTTTTGCACAAGCCAACAGAATTATAGTAAATCTGTAACCGACGCAATTTTGGATTCGGTACTTTTAATCCATGAAAGTACTGCAATTCCCGCTGGCCAGAATTACACCTTGGTTTATTACCGGAATCGCATGCGCCTCTTTCCTTGAGGTACGCCCGATTTCGGTTTTTTTATTTGTAGCCCTCGCTGCGATCCTATGGATGGCTTCGTGGGGTTTGGCCCGTCGCGATCTGATCCAGAGACCATATTTTGCAGTATGCTCCTTTGTACTGGCTTTTGCCCTCGGCGCGGGTGTATCGGCTGCGCGCGACATATCGTTGCAACCCGATCACTTTTCGCACCAGATAACCGCTGGCGCCCAAACCGTCGACATGGTGTTGCGCGAGCGGCTTAAGAACACACCCCGGAATCAGCGCTATGTGGCGCACGTATACCAACTCGACAATCGGCCCGCCACAGGGAAACTGCTGGTTCAGTTCGACCGGCTCGCGTTTGAGCGGCCGCTGCCGATAGGGACGGTTTTGAAAGTGCATGCCCCGCTGGCCGTACACCACTTGCCCAAAAACCCGAACCAGTTCGATTACGGCGCCTATTTACGGCAACGTTTGATCCTGGCGCAAATGTACATTACGTTGCAGCCGGTCAAAATAAGGCCGGGCGCTGTTAAAGACGTGTTCTACTACGCCGACCGCGTGCGCCATACGATTTTAACGCGACTGGAACAAAGTGGCTGCGCCCCGCAGGAACTCGCGGTCATTGCGGCCTTGCTGCTCGGCCAGCAACAGGACATCGGGGCCGATACGGTGCGCGATTACCAATTGGCCGGTGCCGTGCACATTCTATCGGTGTCCGGACTGCACGTAGGACTGATCCTGGCGTTTTTGCATGCGGCCCTCGGGTTGTTGCCCAATACGCCGCGCATGCGTGGGTTCAAGCTGGGCATCATTTTGTTCTCGCTGTGGGGATTTGCGCTTTTGGCCGGTTTGTCGCCATCGGTGGTGCGATCGGTGACGATGTTCAGCTTCATGGCCATCGGTTTGCATCTGCGGCGCAAAACCAACATCTTCCACACCCTGCTCGTGTCGATGTTGCTTATCTTGACCGTTGAGCCGTCGTTTTTGTCCGATATTGGATTCCAGCTCAGCTATCTGGCGCTGTTTTTTATTTTGTGGCTGCAACCCATGATGGACCGATGGTGGGAACCGCGCAATAAAATCGCACGCTACCTTTGGCAGATTGTAACGGTGTCATTTGCCGCGCAGATCGGGACGCTGCCGCTCAGCATTTACTATTTCCACCAATTTCCGGGACTGTTTTTTGTGACCAACCTCGTGGTGATCCCGTTGTTGAGCGTCGTCATGGCGTTGGGCGTAGCCGCGATGATTATTGCGCTGTTTACCGCATTGCCGCTTTTTTTAGCCACCGCTTTGTCTACTTCCGTTACCATGCTCAACGGCTTCATTTCGTGGATTGCATCGTTTGAGGAATTTGTATTTACAGAATTGTCGTTGAACCGAGCGATGATGATCGGGTTATATGTGTTGCTCATCGCCCTGGTCCGATGGCTGTCCAAACCCGATTTTGCCAAAACCATTACCCTGCTTGCCTCGCTGCTCGTTCTGCAATGCACGTGGTTTGCCACGCGGTGGGACATCGCTACAAAAAAAGAATGGATTGTGTTTTCTGTCTACAAAAGCACGGGAATCGCCGCGCGCGATGGCCATACGATCACCGCGTATGGTCCGCCTGAATTTTTGACCGGACCGCCCTTACAAACCTATGCGACGGCTCATTTTGCACAAATCAGGAGGGGCGGTGCCGTTGGAAATGTAGCTTATTTCAACCGTTCGCGCATCGTTATTATCGATTCTACGGGCGTTTGCCCAAAACTGGCGCACCCCGATGTTATCCTGATCCGGCAGTCGCCGCGCATTAATTTAGAACGGCTGATCCAAACGATCACGCCAGGAATTATCGTGGCCGATGCAAGCAATTACAAAAGCGATGTGGCGTTGTGGAAATCGACATGCGCCAAATACAAAATCCCATTTCACACTACTGCGGAAATGGGATTTTATAAACGGTGAAACCGGATCAGCCTTTTTTGCTCGCCGTTGCCGATGTTGCTGCGGGCTGCGCATTGGCCAGGATCTGGTTGGCGCTTTCAAGCCATTTGGAGGGCCCGCCCGCCACATAACCCGTGCTTCCGAGCTTGCTCAGGTTCATCTTGCCGTCCTTTTTTGTAGGTGTTACAAGCCAGACCGTCGGATAACCGCGAACTTCGAGGATTTGTTGTAATTGCATATTTTGTTGGGCAATGTCCGCAGGCAACTGCGTGCGTCTGGGAAAATCGAGTTCGACCAATACGACGTTTTTGGTAGCCCAATCGGCGAATTCGGGCGTTTTGAGCACTTCCTTTTGCAATCGGATGCACCATCCGCACCAATCGCTTCCGGTAAAGAACAAAAGCAGCGGCTTGTTTTGCTTCATCGCCTGGTCTGCGGCTTTATTCAGGTTGGTCTCCCAGTAAATATCCTGTGCGTTCATGCCGAGCGATCCGGCAAAAAGCAACAAAGTGATCAATATTTTTTTCATGGTGTTTCTATTAGTGCCCAACGGCGGTTTATTTTACGTCCTGCATCAGTTTTTTGACCAGCGGCGAAATCAAAATTAAAACAATTCCGGCAATTAATGCATACAGTGCGAGTTGATAATAGCCATCGGCGTAAACGTTTAACTTTTCTGCATTGGTCGCATTCTCGGATGCACCGGCAATGTTGGCCCCGAGCAATCCGGCAAAATACTGTCCGTATGCGCTGGCCAAAAACCACATTCCCATGATCACGGCCTGCGTTTTTTGCGGTGATAGTTTGGTCATCGCCGACATGCCGATCGGCGAGAGGCACAATTCGCCAAAAGTGATCACAAACCAACCCATCGTAAAGATACCCAGCGAGGTGATTCCTTGTTCGTTGGCGAAGAATTTTGTGTAATAAAAAATCCAAAAACCGCCTGCAAGGAACAAAAATCCGAGTCCGAATTTGACGACCGTATTGGGCTCGATCTTGCGCTTGGCCATCCAAAGCCAAACAAGCCCTACAACCGCGGCGAATCCGATCACGAACAACGAGTTCGCCGAATTGTTCACTCCGTTCGGGCTCAGCGTAATGCCAAACACTTGATTGTCGAGGTTATTGGCTGCGAACAAACTCAAAGATCCGCCGCTTTGCTCGAAAAATGCCCAGAAGAAAATCGAAAAAATGATGAAAATAAGCGCGGTGAGCAATTTTTTGTTCTCCACTGCCGAGAAGTTTTTCATTTCATAGAACAGGTACAGGATCGATGCGGGTCCGATGACCATCATGAAATAATCGGTGTATTCCGTATTGGCGACCATGACAATGATGATCGGGACGATTGCGAGCGATCCGAGGTAAGTGAGCCATTCGCGTGTACGGCGCTGCTGGAGTTCCAGATGCGGAAGCGGCGTGAGTCCGATCGGGCCCAGGGATTTTTGGGTCTGGGTAAAGGTAAGCAAGCTCACAATCATGACCACGGCGGCGAATCCGAAACCGACGTTCCATCGCAAATGTTCGGGTACGAGCGACTGCCAGAGCGATCCTTCGGCCACGGCGATGCAAATGTATCCGCCAATGAGCGCACCGAGGTTGACACCCATGTAAAAGAACGAAAATCCTGCGTCGCGCCGCGGATCGCCGTCCCTGTAGAGTTGGCCTACCATCGAAGAAATGTTGGGTTTGAAGAATCCGGTACCTACAATGGTGAATCCAAGCCCCATGAAAAAGAAATTCTTAGGGTCGATCGACAAAATGATGCTGCCCACAATCATGAGCATCCCGCCCCAGAACAGTGATTTGCGCAGTCCGAGGATTTTATCGGCAAACAATCCGCCGATGAACGTAAAAGCGTACACCCAGGCCTGGGTCGCACCGTATTGCAGGTTCGCGATGCGTTCGTTCATGCCGAGCTGGCCCACCATAAACACGACCAACATGCCGCGCATGCCGTAAAAACAAAAGCGTTCCCACATTTCGCTGAAGAACAGATACCACAGTTGTCTGGGATACTTGCCTTTGAAATCCTGAATATTGGCGAGGTCTACCGGTATTCTATCCATATTATCTGATGCCTTTTTCGGCCATTACTTTATTGAGTTGTTTGAGCAGTGCGAACATCAAAAGCGTCGCAAACATCAGCAGCGCGAAGTTGACCCAAAAGAAGTGGCTCTTGTCTTCATAGGTGTCCCACATGCTGGCCAAAACGCCGCTGAGCTTATTTCCAATCGACGTGGAGAGGAACCATCCACCCATCATCAAAGAGGTGATATTGGTTGGACTTAATTTGGAAACGATCGAAAGTCCCATCGGACTCAGGAACAATTCGCCAATGGTGATGATGCCGTAATTGGCCACAAGCCACCATACGCTTACTTTTTCGGTTCCGTTAGCGCCTATCTTGACCGCAGCCACCATCACCAGCACCGACAATGCAGAGATCAGCAAACCGAACGCAATTTTAGTAGGCGTCGACGGTTCTTTGCCACGACCGCGCAAAAAGGTGAAGAACGCCACAACAAGCGGCGTCAATATAATGACCCAGCCGGGATTGATCGATTGGCTCAGGTTTGTGGCCCACAGCGAAACTTTTGATCCTTCGACGGGTTTGAGCGGCTCGGCGACATTGCGGAAATACAGCGGATAATTGACCTCTTTCTGGACAACACCATGCTCTTTCTGGAGTCGGAACTGCTCGTCGTACAATTCGATCGAGTCTTTTTTGTATTCGATTTCCTTGGCCAGTTTGAGCGACGTGAAAGCCGTTTGCGTGCCGCCTGTTACTTCGCGGTCCGTGTACCGGTCGGCCCAGGTCGTAAGCGCCGATCCGTTGAGTTTGAACACGGCCCAGAATAAGATCACGACGCCAAATATCGCGAGCAAGGCGCCAATCGGACGTTTGTCCTCGGGTTTTGCTTTAAAATACAGGCTTGCGTAAAAGAAAATTACGGGAATACACGCAAAAATAAACGCATCGGTGCTGTCCGATCCAAAAATGTAGCTGTCCGGATTGCCCGGCGAGGCGACACCTTTGATCAGCCACCCGATCACGCCAAAGACCACCGATGGCACGAGAATGAACAATACAATTTTGTAAAACGGCATATCGCCCGGCTGGGTGCCTTTTTTTTGGTCGTAGCCCACATAATGCCTGGTTCCCAGCATGAACACGATCACGCCGATGAACATCCCGACCCCGGCCGCCATGAACGCATATTGCCATCCTAGCATGATTTGCAAAGCCGCGCCAAAAAAGTTGCAGATGAACGCACCGACGTTAATTCCCATGTAGAAAATGTTGTAGCCTTCGTCCTTTTTATCGCGGTATTGTTCGTTGGAGTAAAAATTGCCAAGCAGCGTGGAAATGTTCGGTTTGAAAAATCCGTTGCCTACAATCACGAGCGTCATCGCGACGTACAGCATCGTGACCGAATGGACACCCATCAGGAAATAGCCTGCGCCCATCAGTATGCCGCCAATGATGATCGACTTTCTGTAACCAAAGTAGCGATCGGCGACCAGGCCACCGATGAACGGCGTCAGGAATACCAGCGCGATGAACGTGCCGTACAAATCGGACGCTTCTTTTTCAGTCATCGCAAATCCGGCCTCGACGTCTTTGAGATACAGCGTAAAAATACCGATCATCAAATAATATCCGAAACGCTCCCACATTTCAGATAAAAATAGGTAAGGCAATGCCTTAGGATGTTTATTCCACATAAGCGTTGGTTTAGCGCACGCCGTGCATCATTTTTTTCAATACGGGCGTAAGCAGGAATAAAATGACCGATGCGATGCCGCAAAGAATCACAAATACCATAAAGAATTCGTACAAATTGTGGATTTCAAATCCGGCAAATACAGGGTTGGTCGCGCTGATCTGGTTTTCTTCGAGCAGGCGCAGCTGTTCGGCCGTAGGCGTGACGGTCTTGTCGAGGATGGGCTGGAGTTCGATACCGAGCGACTTGGCCTTCTCAAATTTATCGCCCGTGGCAGGCAGGATCGATCCGAGCGTTCCGGAAAGTGCATAACCCGCCGCATTTGAAATAAAGAAAACGCCGTAAGCGAGCGATGCGAAACGTTTTGGCGACAATTTCCCAACCAGCGAAAGTCCGATCGGCGACAAACACAATTCGCCGAACGTCTGGATCAGATACAATAAAACGAGCCAGTAAATGGCGAGCAATCCGGTGTTGCCCAGATCTTTTACGTTGTGCGCGATGATGAAATAACTCAGGGCGATAAGCGCCAATCCGAATGATTGTTTCATGGTGGAGATCGGTTCTTTTCCGGCTGCGCGCAATTTATCCCACAAAATCGAGAACGGCACGGCAAACATCACGACGAACAATCCGTTGAAGATTTGTACCATCGATGCCGGCATGTTCCATCCGAAAAAATTGCGGTCCGTCTGGTTATCGGCGATAAACGTCAGGGACGAACCGGCCTGTTCGAATGCCGCCCAGAAAAAGATGATAAAAAACGACATGATGTAGATCACCCAGATCCTTTGCGTTTCTACTTTGGTCAGCGTTTTATCGGACAGGATCAAACCCGCGAGCGTAATACCGCTGGCGTAGATCATCGGGTAAATGTAGGTCTTGACGACGTTGTCACCATCGGTAAAGTAATTGAAAATGAAGAATAAACCGATGAAGGAAACGACCGCGCCAATGAGCGATGTCGAAGTAAAATGGGCTTTTTGCGCTTCGCCTTCTTCGTAATCGTCAGCTTCGTTTTTGGACGGCAGCCCGCCAATGGGTTTGCCTTCGGGCGTAACGACATATTTGTTCTTGAGCACGTAAAACGTCACCGTCCCGATCATCATCGCAATGGCAGCGGCGAGGAATCCCCATTTGAACGCGTGCACGTCGCGAACGCCGCCCGTGTCTTTGACATCGCCCAGGAACGGGCAAATGAACTGGCCCAGAAACGCGCCAATGTTAATCCCCATATAAAAAATCGTAAAGGCGGTATCGAGCTTGGTTTTTTCCTGCTTTGGATACAAGCTGCCCACCATGGACGAAATGTTCGGCTTGAAAAATCCGTTTCCGAAAATGATGATAAAAAGCGCCGTCCACATCAGGGTGTTGGCCAAACTGAGATTGGTCGGGAACACGCTGCCGCTGGCAAAAAGCAGCAATTGGCCCACGGCCATCATCGCGCCGCCAAGCAAAATACAGTTGCGATTGCCAAAAAAACGGTCAGAAATGAACCCGCCCAAAAGTGGCGTCAGGTAACACAGCCCGAGGAATCCGCCGTAAATCAGTGAAGCGTCCGCTTCTTTCATGAGTAGGGCATTGACCATGAACAACGTCAACAGGGCACGCATGCCGTAAAAGTTGAAGCGTTCCCACATTTCGGTACCGAACAAGACCCAAAGGCCCTTAGGGTGTGCTGTTTTTGCGTGAGTTTCTACCATTTTTTTTCGTTTTAGTTTGTTTAGGTTTTAGGTTTAGAGGTTTTGCTTGATGAAATTGGTCATCTTGTTATAGAGTTGAATGCGCGTCTTTCCGCCGTAAATGCCGTGGTTTTTATCCGGATAGATCTGCGAGTCGAATTGCTTGTTGGCCTGGATCAGCGCTTCCATCATTTGCATGGTGTTTTGCACATGCACATTGTCATCGCCCGATCCGTGGATCAAAAGCAGCTTGCCTTTGAGCTTGTCCACATGGTTGATCGGCGAGTTGTCATCGTAGCCCGACGGATTTTCCTGCGGCGTTTGCATGTAGCGCTCGGTATACACCGAATCGTAAAAACGCCAATTGGTCACAGGCGCAACGGCAATGGCCATTTTGAACACTTCATTGCCTTTGAACAGGCAGTTTGAGGACATGAATCCGCCATAACTCCAGCCAAAGATCCCGATGCGCGAGGCGTCCACATACGGATAACTGCCAATTACTTTTGCCGCATCGATCTGGTCTTCGACCTCGTATTTTCCGAGCTGCTTTTGCGTGACTTTTTTGAACGCCGCGCCTTTGTAACCCGTACCGCGGCCATCCACGCACGCCACGAGATAGCCTTGCTGGGCGAGCATCTGGAACCAGTAATCGTCCGAGTTGTTCCAGTCATTGTTGACCTGCTGTGATC
>JAEWLN010000054.1 GCA_023457535.1 Bacteroidota bacterium | reverse complement strand
TCGCGGAAAATGAGGATGATAATGGCCGAAATCGCACCAAAGGTCGCAAACAACGTATTGGGCTTGATGTTGAACAACTCTGAAATAATCACAAAAATCCCGATCATCCACAGCACGATCATCACCACCTGAATGTAACTGTCGATGGGCTTGTCCGCGTACTTGGGCTTTTGTTTGAGGTAGTCGCGCAGCGCGTTGAAAATGGTGCGCACAATCCACAAACTCAATAATATAATGTAGATATAAACCAGTTTTCCGAACACGGTTTCCCAATACACATACGCATCGAGGATCACCGGCACAGATTTGTAGATGAACAAAAGCGGGATCAAATGGGCAATGTACTTGGCGGTTTTGTTCGATACGAGTAAATCGTCAAAACGCGTTTTGCTGCGCCGCGCAATCAGGATGATCGCCGTAACGAGCAGCATCCGGAACAAAATGTAAATCCAATACGAAATGGCGCACAGGATCACGATGTTGATCGCCAAACTCGAGTAGGCAGCCAGTGTATCGCCAAAGTGCCATTTGCGGAACATCGGATAACACCAGCCAAATAAATACTCGAGCAGTTTATGCATGCCTGAAATATTTTTGTTCTACGTAAAAAGTGCCAAAAGGAAGCAGTGAAGCCAAAAGGATGATGCCAAATTTTTTCCAATTCCATTGGTGCTCGATCTTGAGCATGACCGCCAACAGAATATACCCGATGAACAGCACGCCGTGCGCCATCCCAACCGGGAATAAAAAGGTTTTGTACAATTCCATGTTGTTGGGTTTGATCAAAAGCATGTTGGCAAACAGGGCCAGGTAAGAAACGCCCTCAGCGAGCGCAACGAATTTAAAGACGCGAAGCATAATGTAAGTTTGGTATTTGCGCGCTAAATTACGCATTGCATTATTATTCCGATGCGATTTGGCGTACTTTTGCAATTATTTCACACCATGGGCAAACGCGACCTCAAAAAATACCTGACTGGACTCGACAAAGCGCAACTTGAGGCGCAATTCATCGACCTATACGACAAATTCCCCGAGGTCAAAACCTATTATGACTTTGTTTTCAACCCGCGCGAGGAAAAGCTTGTACGTGAGGCAAAGGCTAAAATTTCCAACGAATATTTCCCGGTCAAAACCAAACGCGCCAAATTGCGCCGGTCGACGGCCCAAAAGTTCATCAAGCATTTTTTGGTGCTCGGGGTGGATCCGTTCGCGGTGGCCGATGTGATGCTGCACGCCATTGAAGTAGCCCAGAAATACACCGCCAAACGCGAAGTGCGCTACAATTCGTTCTACAAAAGCATGTACAATTCGTTTGCCCAGGCCGCCGATTACATCATTGGCCATGGGTTGGCCCACGAGTTTGAACCCCGGCTTCTGGCACTGTTCCAGGAAGCGCAACGCCAGAAGTGGCCGAACATCTGGGATTTCGATCGCGTTATGGCGCGGTTTTAACAATGGTAATTCCTGTTAAAGTGGGAATTGTAAAAAGTTGGATTGAAATTCTGTAACCCGTCCCATTCCAGATTGCGGAATTTTGATAAAAATTTTGGGGACCATGCTGCTGAAGACCAACTTTCAAGACGATCTGTTTTTTGCCTTTTTGATACCACATGTATCCAAACTGCTCATTTACCGCGATCATTGGAACGAGGCCGATACGATGCGGAAAGTCCTTCCGGAAGTGCTTCGCGAAGGTTTGTTCACCAAACTTTCCGTAGGCAATGAAGCCATTGACTATTGCGGCACCGATCTGCCGTATGAAGATTGCGCCATCATCAACATCGGGTTGTCCGGATTTTCCAAACTGGCCCATACGCCTTCGTGCGTGGAGACGCTTTTCGCCCACGAGATCGCCAATCCGGCGAACGTTGTCAGGTTCAGCCACATCCTGCTCAACCGCGAAAAAAATGTAAGTTGCATTGAGTGTTCGATCGAAATAGCCCACACGTCTGTCCCGGTCAACGAGGACAGTAAGGCCGCGTAACGTTAGCTTTCACCGTAATTGTTCAAAATAAATTTGCCGGATGTCTGTTTCAGGATGTCTGGCGTTGCGTGTTTGTCTACAGTATTTGCTTCGGGTAGGTCCGGTTTTCCGATCGGCGGCAAAATCAGCAAAAAATCGAAATTTAACTTTATCCGATGTCGGGCAACGGTTTTTTAGCCGTATTTTTGCAAAATTGTAAAAACCGCTATGCAGAACGGCCACCCGGAACCGGAAATCGAAGACAGAAAAGAACTTTATGCGTACCAACGCGGAGACATCGACGCCATTTTTGAGCGCATCGATAACGCATCGCCTACACATCATTTGCTGTATCAGTTGCCTACCGGTGGCGGGAAGACTGTTATTTTTTCTGAAATTGTGCGGCGCTATCTGTCCAAGCACAACAAAAAAGTGGTCGTTTTGACGCACCGCATCGAACTTTGTAAGCAAACCTCGCGTATGCTCACCGGGTTTGGCGTCAATAATAAAATCATCAACAGCAAAGTAAAGGAATTGCCGGACCAGAACGATTATTCGTGTTTTGTGGCCATGGTCGAAACGCTCAAGAACCGCATCAATGACGAAAAGCTGCGGCTCGACAATATTGGTCTGGTCATCATCGACGAGGCGCATTACAACTCGTTCCGGAAGTTGCTCCATTCGTTCCGGAATTCGTTCATTCTCGGGGTAACGGCCACGCCGCTGAGCTCCAACATCAAACTGCCGATGAACCAGAGTTACGATGAACTGATCGTCGGCGATACGATCCGCTCACTGATCGACAAAGGCTTTCTGGCCGAGGCCACGACGTATAGCTATGACGTCGGGCTGACGTCGCTCAAAGTGGGGATCAACGGCGATTACACCGTCAAATCATCGGACGATTTGTATTCCAACATGGTCATGCAGGAGAAATTGCTGCACGCCTACACAGAGAAATCGCTGGGCAAGAAAACGCTGATTTTCAACAACGGCATCAACACCTCGCTGTATGTGTACGATACGTTCCGCGAGGCCGGTTTTGACATCCGCCACCTGGACAATACCTCATCGGCAGAAGACCGTCGCGAGATTTTGCAGTGGTTCAAGAAAAAACCCGATGCGATCCTGACCTCGGTTGGGATCCTGACCACCGGATTCGACGAACCCACTGTGGAAAGCATCATTTTGAACCGCGCGACCAAGTCATTAACGTTGTATTTCCAGATGATTGGCCGCGGCTCGCGAAAGCTGCCCGCCAAAGATAAATTTACCGTCATCGACCTGGGCAACAATGCGGCGCGCTTCGGACTTTGGGACGCGCCCGTGGATTGGCAGCACATTTTCAAAGCGCCTGAATTCTACCTCGAAAGCCTGCGCGACGATGCAGAGATCGAGCTGTTCTTCAAATACGAAATGCCGGCGGCGTTGCGCGCCAAATTCCCGCATACGGCCAAAGTGGATTTCGATGTCGAAGAAGCGCATAAAAAGGCGATCGCGCAAAATATGCGTTCCAAGGTGGTGCTCGATGAATCGCTGGAGCAGCATGCCGCGATGTGCGTAGACAATTCGACCGATCTTTTCGGGGCCAAAATGCTGGCACGCGAGCTTTCGGACGACATCGAATCGCGCATCAAACGCTATGTGGCGTGTCTTTCCCATTGCTCGAAAAATTACCGCGGTTGGCTCATGGAAGATTACAAGAATAAACTCTCGGTGCTCATCGGGAAGAAATTCCGCGAAAAGCACTTTTAACCGACGAACGAATCGGTGGCCAACTCGATGAAATACATCATTTTACCGATGTATGCTCTAAATCATTTTTAACGTTTTTTTAGCCAGAAGATTTATCGGCGAAATTTGTGCATTTCGTCGGAAATAACCGTGGTTACAACTGATTTAGAGGCAATTTTTTTTTTATTAAAACAGGTGAAAATATCTTTGTAATGTAAATCAACTTTGAGAACGGCCAGATTTGGTTTTTAAAGTTGCTGTTTAGTTTGAACGGAAAGAAACAAAAATGCCAACTTTCCGATACCACCACACTAAGCGGATTTGATAAAATGAATTTATTAAAACTGTTTATGCGTGTAACCAACACATCCCGGATATGGAACAGAAGTACGATGTAATGTTAATTTTGGAAGGAACTTACCCGTTCAATGGCGGCGGGGTTTCCACATGGGCGCACATGTTGTGCAACAAGGTAAAGAATGTAAATTACACGCTTTACTCGATCAACGCCGATTTCGAATCCAAGTCAAAATACAAACTGTCCAACAGCGTCAAGGATGTGATCCAGGTGCCGCTGTGGTCGCCGCTTGAACCGCAGGAAATCATCAATTACGGCAAAAAATTCCACAAAATCGTCCAGCGCAAAGAGCAGCAGGACGACAGGGAAGTGGTCGAGCAGTTCTTGCCGGTATTCCGCCAACTGATCCACAACATCTTTACCAGCCACCAGAATCCGGAGGAAATGGACGATGTGATTTTTGAAATGTGGCAGTTTTTCCAAAAACACGATTACAAAAAAACCATGCGCAGCAAAGCGGTATGGAAAACCTTTTGTGACATGATCACCGACATTGTCGCCGATGAAGGCCACTACGAAGCCACATTGTACGACCTGACGGTAGGGATGCGCTGGATTTACCGGTTTTTGATGCCGTTGTCCATCGATGTGCCAAAGGCCGATATTTCGCACCTGACGCTTTCCGGTTTCCCGGTCATTCCTGCCTTGGTACTTAAATACCGGTACGGAACGCCGATTATCGCCACCGAGCACGGGGTGTTTATCCGCGAGCGATTGATTGCGATCAACTCTTCTGAGTATTCGTTTTTTCTTAAAAATCTGCTGATCCGTTTCTCTGAGGCCATTACCAAAGTGGTTTACCATAAGGCCGACATCATCCTGTCTGTGAACAAGTTCAACATGTCCTGGGAAAAGATGTACGGTGCGGACGCCAACAAGATCGACGTGATCTACAACGGCATCGACCATGAACTTTTTGTTCCGATGGCCAAACCGGCCCACCTCAAAGACGTTCCTACCGTCGTGGCAGCGGCAAGGATTTTCGAGCTCAAGGACGTACTGACGATGATCCGCTCGTGCGCCGTGGCCAAACGCAGCATTCCCAATGTAAAATACCTTGTGTACGGCGACAATAATGCCGTGCCCGAGTATACCAAAGAATGTCGCGCGCTGATCAGCGAACTGGGTCTGGAGGACAACTTTATCCTTGCCGGATATCACGAAAAGCCGCATCAATTGTTCTGCGAAGGAGATATATCCATCCTGACGTCAATTTCAGAGGGCTTTCCCTATACTGTACTGGAGTCGATGAGTTGCGGCATTCCGGTCGTGGCCACCGATGTGGGCGGCGTGACCGAAGCCCTCGACGACAAATGCGGATTCATCTGCAAGCCCAAAGACCATGAAGCTCTCGGGCAAAGCGTCGTGACGCTGTTGCAGAACGAGGCAATGCGCAAAGAAATGGGCGCCTATGCGAGAAAGAAAGTCATCGACAATTTTACGATCGACAAATTCATCAAAGAGTATGAGATTGCATACGATTATGTCGCCAACAAAAAAGTTCAAACCACTGTCGAACCTATTTACCTCAATACCGATCTGCAACAAACTATGGAGGCCTCGTAAAGCCTGAATATTTCGCCAAAACTAGAACCCCAATCTACAATGGAACATCACTACAAAAACATCAAGTCTTTAATAGAAAATACTAAAGACAAGATCGGCAAGCCTGTAAGCAGCCAGGTTGTTGCCGCTACGATCGAGTCATTTGGCATCCGCGAAAAAGATACGATGCAGGATTTTGGATTTTTATCGATCCAGGATCTGGCCGATCTTGTATACTACGAACTCACCACAGATCCGGTCCACCTGGGTGCCAGGAACATCAAAGAACGCGAAGTGGAGCAAACCCAGCCCAAGACCATTCAGGTTTCGGATTACCTGCGCGTAAAAGCCAGGATCTTCGCCGAATATTACTCGCTCGGTATTTTTCACCTGTTGCCGGTCTTTATCCAGATTGCGGCCATTATCGTGTTTGGCTACTCGCTCTGGACGTATGTAGGGTTCAACCAGATCCAATCCACGGCGGTGGTGCTTGGCGTGATCGTCGGGTTGATCGCCACGGGCGGTTTTGTACAGGTGATCGGGCGCCAGGCTTCGTTTTACTGGAATTACGAAGATTATCAAATGACCCAGCAAACGATCAACTACCTGCACAAAGTGGGTGTTTTGTCTATTTTTGTGGTATTGGGCGTTATTTTTCTTGCCAATTTTTTCTTCCACTTGTATCCGTACGAAGTGCTTTTTGTGGTATTTGCCTATGCATTTTTAATCGGGTTGCTGCTGCTATTGCTCGCGCCATTGCACACGATCAAACAGCGTTGGGTCATTACCGTGGCCGTCCTTGCGGGAACAGCCGTGGCCATTTCGCTCAAACAAATGACCGGACTCATGATTTATACCACGCACTGGATCGGGATCGCCGTAGCGATTGTCATTTCGAAGTCCTTTTTGGTGGTGTATTTTAACCGCTTGATCAAAAAGACCCAATCACAAACCAATCACAAGATCAAAGTTCCGGTAATGCTGTACCACAATTACCAGTTTTTCTTTTACGGCATTTTTATTTATGTATTTATTTTTATCGACCGTATACTGGCGTGGTCGTCAGGGCTCAACGGTCCGCTTCCTTTTTTGGTCTATTTTGAGAAAAATTATGAATTGGGGATGGATTTGGCTATTTTGGTCTTTTTATTACTGGCCGGCGTACTCGAATACAGCATTGCATCGTTCACGCGATTTATCGACATCGGACAAAAAAATACGAGCCATAATACGCCTGAAGTGTTCAACAAATCGCTTCGGAATATGTACTGGCAGCAAATTTTACTGTTGCTCATAACCAGCGCGCTCGCCTTTGGCTTCATTTACCTGATCATCAGCGCATCCTGGGGATTTGAAGCGCAATTCAAGGAACCGCTGCTGCGCCTGAGCATCAAAGTGTGCTTGCTGGGCGGTCTTGGATACATGCTACTGGCGTGGGGAATGCTCAATTCGCTATACCTCTTTACGCTGGGTCAGGCCATGAAGCCGCTTAAAGCCATTGTATATGCGTGCCTGCTGAATCTGGCGCTCGGTTTTGTGCTGAGCCGGTTTTTTGCCTACGAATACAGCGTGGTAGGCATGTTGTGCGGGGCGGCGTTGTTCGTGGGATTGACACTGCGCGCAAACATTAATTATTTCAAGAATCTGGATTATTATTATTATGCAGCTTATTAAACTATTCCTTTTTATTTTGCCGTCGGTGCTGATGACCAATCTATTTGCGATGGGCACCAAAAAAAACACCGTGCTGGTATGCTATGGAAAGCTCAAAGCCGAATCGATCAACGGGTACGGCTACGTCATCCTGGAAGCCAAACACTATACGGCTGCCGAGGTCAAACAAATCAAATCGCAAAACGAAAAGGTCTTCGCGTACATGAGTCTTGGCGAGGTCAACGCGCATGCGCCGCACTATAAGATGCTCAAAAATTATACGCTCGGCAAAAATGAAATCTGGAACAGCCATTACCTGAACCTCAAGCAGGAAAAGACCTCAACGGTGCTCATGGACATTATCGACAAGGCATTGGCCAAAGGATACGACGGCATGTTTTTAGACAACATCGACAATTATACGATTTACGGACCGCAAAAAGACCAGCGCAAAGAACTCGTAACGCTGCTGCGCAACATCAAGGAAAAATACCCTAAAAACCTGTTTATCCAGAACGCGGCGCTCGACCTGATTGCCGAAACTTCTGCATACATCGACGCCATCGCGATAGAGTCGGTGGCCAGTTTGTACAATTTCAAAACCAAAAAATACGGCCTGCGCGACGCCAAACAGTTCGAGGACACGATGGCGCGGTTAAAAACCGTTACCGCAACGCACAAAGTGCCGGTCATTTTAATTGAATACGCCGATACCAAATCATTGCACAACAAAATTCTCGATCGGATCAAACCATCCGGATTCCAATATTTTATCGGGAACATAGACCTGCAACAGATTCCCAAATTCAAGTAAATGTTTCTGACCAGTTCCATATTGTTGGGTTTTATCCGGCTAGGGTTTATCCTGCTGTTCCTGTTCTATCTGAACCGCAAATTCGTCAATATCAACCGCCCGGTGAGTTTCCTCGAATTCATTACCACCAATTGGTTCCGTTACGGAAGCGCGACGCTGATCGTGGTATTCATTTTGGTGCAAACCAACGCGTACAACCTTTTCAACACCGTGTTTTTATTGCTGATCATCATTGGCATCGACCTGATCGGCATTGAAAATCTCAAGCGTCCTCGCATGTATTTCAACATGCACATCAAAGCGGTTTTGCTGCGGTTTTTGCGCAATGTCGAGAACAAAAAGCCGCTTTGGTACTGGGTTTCGGTGCGCAGCAAGAAGAAAAAGGGCAAGAAGCGCAACAACACTTTCCTTTTGGTCCTGACGATGCTCATCGGCGGGATCACTTTTGTAAGCCGGTACTACTTTATCAAATACGACAATTATTCGCTGTCCGATGCCTGGATCGCAGACCTTGCCAAAGTGATCGAATTCGACAACCAACATTGGTTCAATGAAGAAGTGAGCGTCAATGGCGAATTCGCGCTGGTCAACCTCTATGGCAAAATCACCGATGTCTCGCCCGAGATCGCGCTGCAGGTCATTTCAATCCTCGAAGCCACATTGCTGGCGGTACTGATCTTCTGGCTGATACGCAAGCTGACGCCGTCCAAGGTGCTCGCGCCCATCATCGGTGCATTTTCATTTGCGCTTGTTTATGTGCTCACGCCAATCAACGTATATTATTTGCTGGAAAACGACCCTACGTTTATGGCCTTTACCTTTGGCCTTCCAATTATGGTATTTTACCTTCGGCCAGAACTCTCGCGCGTAAGCAAACTGAGTTATTACCTGAGTTTTGTGCTGGCGTTCTGCGCTGTGGGCCTGATCGACTTTTTTACGCTGATCGTTTTGCTGCCGCCGTTCCTTGTCATCGGATTGGTGTTCAGCAAATGGAAATCCAAGGCGTTCAACCTTGTGGGAATGTTGTCGTACGTGACCGCGCTCGGGATTTTGTTTGTCGTCTACAACGTGGCCTGCCATTACATCAAGGCCGATTTCAGGGAGTTTTTCCACGCCAATTTACTTTCGGTCACTTCTTACACTTATGTGCCGCAGTTGATTCTTCCTTATGGCGAACTGATTAAATATTTCCAGTACAGCACGCTGGCCGGAGCGGTCCTGATTTTATTGTTCTTGCTCGTCAAACGCGAAAACTGGAGTTTTACCGTTGCATTTTTCCTGTACTTCAATTTTCTCGTTTTCTTAACGACGGTCCACAACGAATGGATCGACCGGGACATGATCATCAACGCCCTGACGGTGATCCTACCGGTAATTTTTGGGCTCATCGCGGCGCTTGTCGTCCGGTTTTTCAATCTTGCTTTGTACCGGTTGGAAAAGCTCGCGCCTTATACCGCCTTTGTGCTCATGGGTGCGCTGATTTACGCCTCGGTGTATTTCCAGCAGCGCAACATCGGCAAGCTGACCCTGGCCGATCATACGCCAAAGCACATCCTTGACGCCTACGACAAAATTTCCAAGACCTATTTCCCTTTTTCGTATTCGATCGTCAACGACCCGGCCACGCAGGTCATCAGCATGAACAAGCACTTTTTTATGAATTACGAGTATTTTCTGGAAGACTACGCCAAGGTCGACTCCATTTATTTCAAACATAAAAAAGACAAAAAGTTTTTGATCCGCAATCCACAGTACGCGCTGACCAAGAGCGTTCTGGTCTTTGTGCTCAACGAACACAGCAAGGCGGAAAACAATATTTTTTCTGAGAACAAATACCTGTCGGCCGAACTCAAACGGGAACTCGAACTCCTGCAGCGACGCGGACGCAAAGTCGCGCTGTTTTATGACACCCCGATCCTCAAAGTATACGAGGTGATCAATGAACCCGGCGAAAGTAAAATTACGGAACTCATATTTTAGTGATGGAAACCAAACGAACTTCAATCAGATTATGGATGGCCTTGTGGGCATTGCTCGCCATCGGACTCGCGGGCTGCGAAGGGCTCGACGATTGGTCCGATTTGCAGGAAGGCGTGGACGACCTTTTCAACAGCGACGACAAAACCGGTGCTGAGGCCGAATTCATCCGTTATGCCGAAGTGGGCATGAGCGGCCAGCCCCTTGTGGAATACCTTGTAGATCCCACTATGGCGCAAAGCAAACTCTACGGTGCGCAAATCCAGAAATCGTGCGATTACACCAAGATCCCGTTCCGTACCGTAAACATCAAAACGTTTGCGCAGCCAGCCGCCACTACGCGCGTGGTGGCCTTGTTGGATACCAAAAAACTCAGCGATGCAGCCGTAGCCAGACTTATGGATTTTGTGGCGCGCGGTGGTACGCTTTTTATCCCGTTTGCGAGCGAGGACCATCGCATGGCATACCTGTACGGATTTCGTCCGGAGGCTGAATTCGATACCGATACCCAATCCAAAGGCTACCGGTATACCACGCCCATGCTGCCTACGATTAAAAACCTGACCAATTACGAAACGGTTCCGTTTTACGGTTTCGCGCAGCAAAATTTTTCCGATAAGATCAAAGTGCTCGCCACGGCTTACAACAATCCAAAGTATCCGGCCGTGGTCGAAAATCCGATAGGCAAGGGCAGGGTGATTTTGTACAATACGTCTGTTTATGCGTCCAAGCAGGACCGCGGTTTCATCTTTGCGGGCGTTCTCAAAGGCCTCGATGCGATTCCGTATCCGGTGGCCAACGTCAGTACGATGTTCCTGGACGATTTTCCATCGCCGCTCTACAACATTATGGCCGAGCCGATCGCATCAGAAATGAACCTGAGCATGAGCGATTTCGTAACCAAGGTTTGGTGGCCGGACATGATCAAGATCGGAAAGGAATTCAATATGAAATACGCCGCGATGATTGCGTTCGATTATAAGAATAAAACCGCGCCGCCTTTTGTGTTCGACCAATGGAACTCGACCAAGATCAAAACCAAAAACAAGGTCGAGCCCATTTCAGACTGGATCATGCGCGACGTGGTCAAAAACGGGCACGAACTGGCTTTTCACGGCTACAACCACGTGTCGCTCACGACCAAAGAGTGGAAAAACCAGGAATTCATCGGCCTGGCATTCCAATCGGTCCAAAAAAAGTGGGAAGCCGGTAATTTTGGCCCGTTGCCGGTAACGTATGTACCGCCGTCGAACATCATCGACAAACACGGCGTGGACCGGCTCAAACAGGGCATGCCGTCGATCAAATACATGTGCAGCCTTTACCTGGGCGAACTTCATGAGGGTGGCGCGCGCGAGTTCGACTACGATCCGTTCAACAAAGACTTGTTTGATTATCCGCGGATTTCGAGCGGATTTTATATGAACAACGAGGAAAAATACATTTTACATTCGGAGTATCTGTTAACCGGTATCTGGAACCACTTTGTGCATCCGGACGACGTTTTCCAGATTCCCGCCACAGCCAATGCGAGCGCCGGACATTTCGACCTTCGCAACCGGCTGGCTTACGGCTGGCATAACACCAAAGGCAAGGACAAAGCGATGCTGCCCGAGTTCAGGAAATACCTCAAGGAAATGACCACCAGTTTCCCGCAACTCCGATTTGTCGATGGCGGGCAAGGAGGGAAGCTCACCATCCGCTGGCGGGCCTCGCGTTACACGCACAAAGCGCAAAACGGACTGTTTACCGTCGTGGAGCAAAACCCGGATGACGAAAAACAATACTGGTTCATGTACGGAAGCCCGGCCAATGCTGGAAGAATCGACGCGCAACTGCGCAGCCAGAACGTGTTGTTCTCCAAAACGCCGTTTATGGACGGCCATCTGTACTCGGTCTATTCGAACAAGCAGAAACTTACCTCTGTAGATGTGATGTACCAGCCACCGCAGCAAAAGGCGCAGCTCAACGCATTGATCACGTCGGTGCGGGCCGATTTTGCGCGGTACAAAGACCTGGTACACAAATTCAACACCGGCGCGATGTGGGTCGACAATTCTGAAAAAGAGCTGAAAGCTGAACTCGCGATGCTCAAAAAGCGCATGCTCAATGAGCCGAAGATCGACTCGGTCGCATGGAATAAATATGCCAAATACCTGTCCTGGGAAGACCGCGGCGAAGAAGTCTGGAAAATGCTCGATGAGCACGTGATGAAATACCCGACGTCAGAAAACGTCATGTATTCCAAAGAACTCGACCGCGTCATCGGCTATCCGAACGACATGACCAAAGAAAAATGGATGCGCGCGCAAATGCTCGTCACCCCCAATGACAAAGACCTGCTCAACAGCTACGTTGCGAATTTCTATACGGACGAAAACCAGGAGAACATCCGCAAGGCCCTCAAACAATTGCTGGCGATCGACACATCGCAGGCCAATTACAAAAATTATATTGCGCATTTGCTGCAATACGATCCGCCCGCGGCACTGACCGAGCTTATGGATAAGAAGGCTACGGATGAATTCGGCAATGAAATGGCCACGAACATCACGTGGCTGTTTGCCGACAATGCGCATTTTGACAAAGCGTACCAATGGGCGGCCATGAGCAACGACATCGATTTTGCGACCAAAATGGGGTGGCTGATCGAACTCAAGAACTGGAAACTGCTCGAAGAAGAATATCTTGCGTACATTGCCGCGCATCCCGACGATGTTAAGGCAAAGGCGCTAATGGCCGACGTTTACCACGAACAAGGCAGGTTCAAAGACGCGTGGGTGCTGGCCAACTCAATGCCTGAAGGTCCGGAAAAAGAAGCGTTGCGAAAAATGCTCAACACCGATGTGGTGCACGAAAAGCCCGAATTACAGGAAGACCTCATGGCCAACCACGCCGAGCTGTTCTATCCGAACATCCTCAAATCGCTCGCCAAGGAAAATCGCCTGGCGCGCGGGAATTTCCTGGATCTTGACAGCTATTTTGAAACTAACCAAAGCGATCCGTCGATTTTCAAGAACCGCGCTTCGTATAATCTGCGCGACAAAAAAGGCAACATCCATTCGATGGGGCTTACCTATAGCCAATATTACAAGCTTGAATCGCGAGGGGTTTCCGAATACAACAAAAACAATTCGCTAAAAGGCTTTGAATACAAATACCAACGCGCCGAAGATCCGGATGTCGAAGGCAAACTGCTGTATTGGGGACGCGCGCGCGTTGAACTCGATGACAGGACCAAAGGCTATTACGAAGCGGGCATCGGGGCGAGCCGCGCGAAAAATAAAATGTATACCTCGGCCGAGGCCAGCATCATGCCGGTCGAAACCGCTGCGGGGATGAACCAAGGCATTTACAATGCGCGGATTGGACTACACCACGATATGTATTTCTTCAAGCGGATCAATGCCAGTTTATCGGTAGAAGGAAATTATTATACCGACGGATTGCTCAAAACCGATACCATTACCGTTTCACCACCGGTAAGCGAAGAGCGCCCGATCGATCCCGAGGCCAGAAGCACGCAGTATCAGATCATCAGCCCTACGCAATACACCGTATCGGAATTTGACGATGCGATGGAAATGGCCGCTACGCTGCGTTTGGCTTGGGATAACGGCGAGGAGCGCAAATCGCGGTTCGTTCCGTTTCTCGAAGGGCAGTTTTCCGTGGGTTCGCGCGACCAATCCTCGGGACTTCCGTACTGGATGATCGATCGCAGGTTATACGGCGGTGGCGGATTGGGTTGGCGATATGGGCTGGGCGACTTCAAATCGACTGTCGAAGCGGCTTACTTTGCGGACGATTACAGCGGAAGCTTTCAGCGTTATACCGGCAACATCCAGTACCAACTGTTTGATTTTACGGCACTTGTCCTTAATTTCGAATTCTTCTCGCAGGACAAATATTATTCGAACACGGTGCAGCTCGGCATCAAATACAACTTGAAGAAAAAGAACAAAAAGAAATAATAAAAGGTTAACTCAAAAAAAAAGGCTGCCCACAAACGGACAGCCTTTTTTTATTGGAGCAAAAAAGTTAGTGACGCACGACAAATTTGCGCACATCGCGCACATTGTCTTTGATAAACTCGACAAAGTAAATGCCATCGCTGAGGCTCGAGGTTTCAAAAATTACTTTGTTGATTTCCGAGCGCGATGAAACCTTTACCTTTTGGCCGATGGCGTTGAAGATCGCGGCGCTGAAATCCTCGATACCTTCCATTTCAACGGTGAGTTCATCACTTGCAGGTACCGGATATACGGACAGATTGAGTTTGGTATTCTCTGCAGTTCCCAACAGCGCACTTACGTTAAGCGTGTGGTTCAGATTGTTGTAACCCGTAGTACTTTCCCACATGGACTCGTTGGCCATCCGGATCGCAAACTCGGCGCGCGGGGCCAGGGTTGGGGCGGCATCGGGCAGGTGCAGGTACAATTTATAAGAACCCTGCGCCAGCGTGGACGGCAATTGTACGGTCTCGTTCACGGTAATTTCACTTGGACCAAACCAATGCCGTGGATTGGTTGCCAGCTCGATAGGGTAGACCTGGTTGGTTACCGTATTTTTCAATACCAGATACGCTTTGCGCTCATTGAATGGCGTGGCAAAACCGACATTTTTGACCTTGAACGTAAAACTTAAACTACTGCCTGCATTGGCCGTCGTAGGATAGGTGCCCGATTTCATTTCGAACCGGTAGCCAAGGCGCTTTTGTATCTCTGACATACATCCGTCATCGATGAAGTTGGCAAGTACTTCCGGGTGGTAATCGGCGTTGAGCCACGACCAATGGAATTTGGCCAACTCTTCAATGGCAGTCGCACAATCGCTGCGCGGCGAGTTGACCGCACACGTTTCGCCGCCTACAGGGGTAAATTTGGAATCCTGCATCAGGTATGGAAAATCGACGCTTGGTTGTTCGTAGGTTCCGTAATCGTCCTCGCTGGCCAGAAAGCAATCGTTGTGATGGCCGAGTCTGGCAATGGCCGAGCCATTGAACGCCTGCGCATTGGAAATGGGCGACGCGCCAAACATATCGCGTTTCATGATCGGCGTGCGCAACTGGACCATCCGATTGGCCGGAAGCGCGTCGAGCAACGCATCGACAATGGCTTTGCGGTTGGCTTTATTTGCCGGCGTAAGTGAAGAACCGTTATAGCCATGACCGCCAAATTCGGATTGGCTCGTATAATACCATTCGCCCCAGCTGCCTATAAATCCGGCCTGCAAGGCAAGAATCACATCGGAATTGGCAATCAGCAAGGGCTTGATCTGGTTGATGTGTGCCAGAATCTGGGCCTTAGAAGCGTCGCGCGGAGAATCGTTCTCATCGTCACCGTAAGCAAAACGCATGATGACTTTGAGACCGGCATTGCGCAACCGGTCAAAATCCGTTTGCATATTGGCCAGATAACTGGGTGAAATCGGGGACGTCTTGAACGTTTCAAGATAATAATAACGAAACAGAATCGAAATGTTCTGGTTTTGGCGGTAGTTGGTCAGCGTCGTCTGGTTCAGCGGATCGTACGTGCCAGAATTGGTATCGGAATACTTATAAAAGCCGCGTTCAGGATTGGAGATTACCGCTGTTGAGGCAGTGTAATTTACTGTTGCAGTCTGGGCGCTTGAACACAAGGTCAAAAATAATCCGGCTAGCGTCAATAATTGCTTCATAGTAAAAGTAGGTTAAGATTATGGGTCAGGCGTTCTGCCTGACTGTGTACCAATGAGTTCTTGGGGACATCGATCGGCGGAAACAAAATTATACGATTAACGACGCGTTTTATCGACAAAAGTGTTAAAATTATAAATTTCATCGACAAAATGCATAATTTTTGTTCAATTGTAGGAATAGTACGTCAATAGTGTGTTATATTGTAAGAATCAACGGTATGAAACGCGCATAAAAGTTTTTAACACGAAAATTTTAGTTGGTTAATAACTTTTGTTTTGGTCAGGGTTTGATTACAACGCGTTCCGGTTCAAGGATGTCCCGGTAAGTTTCAGATGAGAATCGGCAACCCTGACAGCAAAAATTGACGCCAATTTGAATTGACATAAAATAAGTAGCAGTTACAATAATCCTTGCACGTCCTTTCAACAAAACATCCTTAAATTCCACTATAATATATATTATGTAAAATAGACTATCGATTTTTTATTTAATGGAGATACTCCCTATACATATTCCGCTGCCCACAGACAGTTTGGCGCAATGCTACATTATTCGCCTGTTTTCTTCCGGCTTGTATTGAAAGTTCCAAAGGCGGATTTATAACACATTTAACACCGTAAGTTGCCATCACTTCTATTGCAATTTTGCGCAATATCACCTATTTTTACGATTCATATTCTCACCCATGAACGCCATTGCCGAACGCATCGCCGATTTCCTCAAACAGTTTCCCCCGTTCAACAACCTTACGTTCGAAGAGCTCACGATCGTCGCTACAAGTCTGCGCGTAGTAAGCCTTCCCAAACACAAGGTGTTGTTCCAGATTAACGACGCGCTGCACGATAGCTTTTATGTCGTGGCCTCGGGCGTAGTGAATTTGTCTGTCATTTCCGATGCCGATGAGACGCTGCTCAACAAATGCGTGGAAGGCGATATATTTGGCCTGAGACCTTTTTTTGCTAAAAACAATTACCAGATGACGGCCAAGGCGCGCGATGAAAGCATCGTGTACGCGATCCCGATCGATACATTCAGACCCTTTGTGGCCAAAAATGCCGAAGTGCTCAATTTCCTGCTCGAGAGCTTTGCGCACAATTCAAACAATCCGGCGGATCGCGAGAATAAAGGCAAATTGTTGTCCGACAATGTTGTGTTTTCCGGCGGCAGCCAAACGGAAATCCAATATTTTCAATCCCTGACTTACAATAAGTTACCGCTAAAGGTTTCGCGCGCCAGTTTAACAAAAGATGTCGCCCAGCTCATGACCGATAATCTGCTGGATTGCGCCATCATCATCGAAAACGGCGTGCCCATCGGGATTGTAACGGACAACGACATGCGATCCAAAATCGTTACCGGACGCTATCCGCTTACGATCGCAATCGAAAAAATAATGGCGTCCCCGGTCGTCGCGGTGCCCGAAAGCATTTCATTGGCAGAAGCACAACTGCTGATTCTCAAACACAACGTGACCCATCTTTGCGTTACCGCGGACGGATCCGATGCTTCTGAAGTCAAAGGCGTTATATCGCAACACGATTTGATCGTCGCCCAATCGAGCAATCCCGGCGTGCTGATCAAAGAAATCAAACGCGCACAGGATGCCCGTGACCTCAAAAAAGTACGCACCAAACTCACAGAGCTGATCCAGACCTCTATGGTCAAAAATCTGCCGCTGTCGCATATTTCCAATGTCGCAAGCGAAATTACGCTGGCCATCATCAGGCGGTCCGTCGAACTGGCCATTCTGGAATTGGGGTCTCCCCCTGCCCGGTTTGCATGGCTTAGCATCGGCAGCCAGGGACGCAAAGAACAATTGCTGCTTACGGACCAGGACCACATTCTGGTGTTCGAGGACGTAGCGGCCGACAAATACCGCGATGTCAAGGATTATTTTTTGCGACTGGCCAAAAAAGCGACCGCTAAATTGGAAAAAGTTGGGTATCCGCAATGCCCTAACGGACATATTGCCAGCAATATATTATGGTGCAAGTCCGTATCGGACTGGATCAAGCAATATACAAACTGGATGAAAGCCCCCGGGGAAAAGAGCAATGAAATTGGCAGTATTTTCTTCGACTACGAAATCGCCGTGGGAGAACCGCGCATCGAAGAAGCGATTACTGAAGTAATTTTTAACAATGCCGGCGCAAACCGCCTGTTTTTTGACTATCTGGGTAATGACGCGCTGCGCAAACCCGCCCCGCTCAGCTTTTTCAAAAAGTTCAACGTCGAGGAAGACGGCCCGCACAAAGACAAATTCGACATCAAGACCCGCGCGATCATGCCACTTGTGGACGGCGCGAGGCTTTTTTGCCTGAGTTTGAACATCAAAGGCATCAACAATACCTTTTTGCGGTTCAAGCAGCTGGCCATCGTCGATCCGAGGCACGCGGAAATCTATCTTAATTGCGCAGAAGCGTTCGTCGTATTATCGCGGTTGCGCACGGCCGAAGGGCTCAAAACCGATAGCGACGGTAGATACATCAACCTTGAAGAAATGTCCAAACCGGACCGGGAGAGGCTCAAAAATGCGCTCGCTCCAATGCGCGACCTCGAAGAATTGATCAAAGACCGTTTCCAACTGACCCAATTTTCATAATATGTTCGACTGGATCAAAAACATCAACAAAGAATATCCGGAGTTCTGGCGCAATTATCTGTCGAAATTCGAGCGCAAATCGAACCGCTTTGTCGTGCTGAGCACTGAAAGCACGGGCTTGAATCCTGAAAAAGATGTCATACTGTCATTGGGAACCGTAGCGGTTATAGACAATAATATTATTGTCAGCGACAGTTTTGAAGTGGTGTTGCTGCAATACAAATTTTTGCACGACAACGGCATGTCCAATGAATTTATCATTGAGAGTGCGCAACCCAAACTCGGAGAGCGCGAAGCCATCCAGGCATTTGTGGATTATCTCGGCAATGCGATCCTTGTGGGCCACCGCATCAACTTTGATATCGAAATGATTAACGCCGTACTTGAAAAGCTGGAATGCGGCCGACTCAAAAATGAAGCTATCGATATCGAAATCATGCACCAGAAACTTACCGATAACACCGAACGCCCTTTTGCGATCGACACCTTATGCGGGCTTTACAATGTACCCGGGAATGACCGGCATTCCTCGGCAGAAGATGCCTATACCCTTGCTCTCCTTTTCTTAAAGCTCAAGTATAAATTAGGACTGTAATTAATTGAAACACAAAATCTAGGATACAAAAGCCACGAAAAGAAAACGCCCGTGATGGCTTACGGACGCTGCGTTGCCCGAATGCCTGTGATACGGAATCCCATCGCGCATTTCAATTTCGGCCCGATCCTCCGACAATTGTACTTTTCCCCAATCGGAGCCGGCTGGCAAAGCCACGGTTTGGATCCGTTCGCAAGTGCCATCCGTCAGCGTATGGTATACATTTTTTCCGAAATGCACCACGCCAAAATTGCCGTATCCGGCATCACACTCAAACCGCAAAGGATTGAACGCGCGCACTCCGGTTTGGCGGTTGTAAATCTTGTAAGCCGCTTCCTTGCGACTCCACAAGCGCCATACCGCCACGTCAGGATCCGGGGCATTTGTGATGATTTGTTGCTCAGACGACGTAAATATTTTTTGCAGATAACCGGACCGACGCCAATTGCTCTCCACGCGCGCCAAAGCCAGATCAACCACGTCATTGCCTATCATTTTCCGTCCGATTTGGCTTCAATAATGGCCAGCGCCGCATTGATATCAAGCATTTTTTCCATCGACTCATTATCGATTACAATTCCGAACGCCTCCTCGACATCGAGTACTATATCGACCAGATTGGCGGAATTGATCTTAAGATCCCGGATGAAATCCGTTTGCTCGGATAAATTCTCGAACGCCTGCTGGTCCTTGACATAAGGTTTAATAATGGCTTTTAACTTTGTGATGGCTTCTTCCCTATTCATAATGTGCTTTTGAAATGACTATCCTGAAACCGTCAGGATCGGTAAATGTTTGGCCTTTTAGGGCCCAATACGGATTGGCGGCGCGAACTTCCGGCACGCCGTTGACCTCGAATTGCGCCGTGATGTGGTGGTATTCAGCCTCGCTTTCGGCGTAAAATACCAGTAAATCGTCGGGGTCCGGACGATGATCGGGCGGACGATCGGATACCGTAAATTCGATATGCCAGTCTGCACCGCGATGGCCAATGAACACGCCGCTATAACGCTCGTGACCGTGGAATTCCCCAAGGATTTCCATGTCGAGCAGGCCGCAGTAAAAATCAATCAGCGGCTGCAATCGGGCAGTATGTCGGGCCACGCGGAATTTCATTCTAATATTTCTTAAAGATAACACATCCGTTGACATCTCCAAAGCCAAAACTTGCTTTGGCTACAATATGGAGTTCGCGATCCAAACGTTGCTGCGGAATGCGCTGCGGATCCACCCATTTCAGGATGTCTGGATGCAGGTCCTCACAATTGATGTTGGGAAAAACAAATCCGTGATACAATTCGAGCACAGCGGCGACGCTTTCGACCGCACCTGCCGCGGACAAGCAATGTCCCACCATCGATTTGAGCGAATTGATATATGGAAAATCGGCCCCGCCCCTACCCAATGCCTTGCTCCAATTTTCGATTTCAAGGCTGTCTTTTGAGGTCGCTGTCAGGTGGCCGTTGACCTTGTCAATCTGGTCTGAGCCCACACCGGCATGAACAAGTGCCTGGCTGATGCATCGCTGTACGGCCTCCGGATTGGGCGCCGTCATAGTGCCTTGACCACGCTGGCCGCCGGAATTGACGTGCCCACCGAGCACTTCGCCATAAATTCGCGCCCCACGCGCCAATGCCGATTCAAGTTCTTCGAGTAACAATGCCCCGGCCCCGCTGCCTGGAACAAATCCGGCTGCCGTCGCGCTCAATGGGCGGGAGCCCTGTTCGGGTGCGTCGTTGTATTTGAAGGCGCAAACTTTCATTGCGTCGAAACCGCCCCAGATGTAGGGTCCTGAATCGCTTGTCGCCCCGGCCAATATGCGTTTGGCAGCGCCTGAACGAATGCGTTCAAAGCCCATCAGGATGGCTTCTGTTCCGGTAGTACACGCAGAGGAATTGGTTGTTACGATGTTGCCCAGTCCGAGTTTGCCGCCCAGGTATGCGCTCACGCCGCTGTTCATGGTTTGCGCGACGGCTGTACTGCCGAGCTTGCGGGTTTGGAGGTCGTCGATCTTGTAGATGCATTCGCGGAATTTCTCGATTCCCGAAGTACCGGTCCCAAAGATCGTCCCGCTGTCCCAATCCGGAGATGGCTGGTCTTCGATGGTCATGCCTGCGTCACGCCACGCATCGACCCCGGCCATGATACCGTATAGAATGCCGCTTGCGTTGAAATTGCGCAATTCAAGCTCAGAAAGATATTCGCGCTTTTTTTCCTCCGATACCTGCGGCGTCCCCGATATCTGGCAGGAAAACTGCAAATCGGCCAATTGCTGGTCAAAACGGATCCCCGATCGTCCATGGCGCAAGGCATCGAGAAACGCCTGGGTTCCCACGCCATTGGGCGCCACCACGCCTATTCCTGTAATTACAACGCGTTTTGTCATGGTGCTTTTGTTAGGATCATTCCGGCTATCTCTCCACTGCAAACCTCTTGGCCGCTGTCATCGGTCATGGTTACCTGACATTTGAGTTTGCCGAAGCGGAAGTATTTTTTAGCCGATGTGACCGTTACTTTTTGTCCGGGATATACCGGTTTTAAAAATTCAATTTGCGTTGAAGTCAAGCCGATTGACACTTTTTTGCTAAAGTTATCGTCCAACAAGAAAATACCCAGGCATACCAGCCCGATCTGCGCCATAACCTCGGTCAAAATCACGCCCGGTGTGACCGGATGGTCTTTGAAATGTCCGCGGTAAAAATCGGCTGAACCATCAAATGTATAATGGCCTTTCACGCCGTTATGGTCGATCTGTTCGATCGAGTCGACAAACAAAAACGGTTTGGCATAGGGCAATCGCGCTAAAATTTCGTCAGGATTCTTCATCACCATTTCAGCAAAACGCGTTGGGCGGAAAATCCGGGACCAAAACTCAGCATGAGTCCTTTTTCTCCCGGTTGCGGCTGGGTTTTCATAATATCCTCGAGAACGTAAAGCACGGTAGCGCTGGACATGTTGCCGTACAATTTGAGGATTTCCTTTGTGGTATCGATGTTTTTACCCAAATCGGAGAACAATTCCTCGACGAGCTGGATAATCTTTTTTCCGCCCGGGTGAAAGATTAAATGGTCAATGTCTGCGATTTTGAGCTGCTGTTTTTGAAGAAACGGATGGATGATGTCGGGGAAATGTGCCGCAATGGTTTCTGGAACCTCCACATCGAGCACCATCTGAAGGCCCGAATTGGTCAGCTTGAAACCCATCATGTGTTCATTCTGGTAAAAATGGTACATTTCCTCGGCCACGACTTCAGGGCCAATATCGGAATCGTCCGAAGACAACGTCACGCACGCCGCACCGTCGCCAAAAATGGCCGCGCTTACGATATTGGCCATCGAATAATCGTCAAGCTGAAAAGTGGCCGTCGGACTTTCGACCGCAATGACCGCGGCGCGCTTGCCCGGATTGGCCTTCAGGAAATTTTTCGCGTAAATAATACCCGATACGCCCGCCGCACAACCCATTTCAGTCACGGGAAGCCGCACAATATCCTGCCTGAGTTTCAGCTTATTGATCAGATAGGCATCGAGCGACGGAATCATGATCCCGGTACAACTGACCGTAATGATGTAATCAAGCATTTCAGGATCCCAACCTGCCTTATCAAGCGCTTTGGCAAGCACTTTTTCACCCAGATTGATGGCTTCGCGCGCATAAATATCGTTTTTTTGCTCAAACGACGTAGCGGTAAACACTTCTGCAGGTTCCATGATAGAGTAGCGCCTGTCTACTGCGGCACCTTCGAAAATTTTTTTCACCTTGCGTACAAAGCGATCGTCCTGGCCGTCGAGCCAGCCGTCCAAAAGCGGCATGATGTCTTGGGTTTCCCGCGAATAATCGGGTAATTGCTTGGCAACAGAGATGATTTTTACGCTCATATTTTTGAAATAATCCATTGGTATCGGAAGGCCCATTTCCAACGGATGGTCGAATTTAAATGAAGTTGTTGGCTAAATACTTCGAGTTCAGCGCGCTTGAATCCGCGCAGGATCGAAATAAGCCCGTCGTTTCGCGGCATCTTTTTGAGCCTGAACACCCATCCGGCCAGTTGGAACAACCGATAGGCCAAAGAGCTGCGGTGCAGGTCATTGACCACGATTCCGACGGTAACTTTGCGTTTGAGCTTTGTGAGCAAATGCAACAGTTCGTCTTCGCTGAAATGGTGCAGCGTAAGGGTACAAAGCGCAATATCATATTGAAGTGCGTCAAAATCGGCGCTGAAAATATCGATCGGAACATAGCTGATGTTGGGATAAACCGCCGACAATTCGCGCGCATACCGCACTGTATCGGCATTGGCATCGACCCCAATAAGCTTGAAATGCCAATCTTGGCGAAGTCCAAAATCGCTGAGCATCCGCAGCATGTCGCCATTGCCGCAACCCAAATCGACGATCGTAATCTCATAGTCCTTAGGAAACCGCGCAAGCAATTTTTTGACTCCGTCAAGCGTGATGCGGTTGCCGCCGAGAATGCGGTTGATGCGCGCAATCTGGTCGAGCGTATCGCGCAGTTCCTGGCCCTGCATCGTGAAATCGTCCATGATTTCCGGGGCATCGGTGCGGTGTGTGGTATCGATCAGCATGGTGCAGAAATGGGTTTGCCGTGGGTAAGACGAATGATTTTAGGAAACAGCGCCGGGAACAATTCCACCATCCGCAAGGCCGATTCTGAAAGCCGCTGCATTTGAAGCAGTCTGCCAAGCCAGCGCCCGATTTGCAACCGCGTTTTAAATTCGCGGTTCCAATGCGAGGTATATTTTCTTTCGAGTTCGGTGCGTGTCATTTTTCCATGCAGATAACCGATGGTTAGTTCCGATGCCATTTTAGCGCTGTGGATCGCGATGGCCATTCCGTTTCCGCACAGCGGATGGATGAGCCCGGCCGTATCGCCGATCATCAAAACGTGGTTTTCCACGCATGGTTTTTTGTCGAACGAAATCTGGCTGATCGTCATCGGTTTGTCGAACAGTGGCGTGAGGCTTTCGAACACCTCGCGCAGCTTTGGATTCTGGTACAACACCGCTTTTTGGTACGCCTCGATGTCTTTATAGCGCTTGAACGTTTTGAAATCGGCCAGATAGCAAATGTTGATGCGGCCCTGCTCTACGCGCGAAACGCCGCAATAACCTCCTTTGAAATTGTGCAACCCTACAACATTATCGGCGATGGTTCCCTCAAAATGGCCCTTTACGGCAAGCCACGGCGATTTCTTGGATATAAACCTCCGGCGCATCTTCTGGTCGAGGTTCGAACGCTTGCCGAACGCACCAAGGACCACATCGGCAAACAGCGTCTGTCCGCTGGCCAGGGTTACGAAAAAATGGTCGTCGTCGAAATCGATCGACACGATGGTGTCAGAAATGGTGCGGCAACCGTGCGCAACGGCCGTGTGGAACAAGTGGTCGTCCAGCGCGTAACGACTCACGCCAAATCCGCCAAGGGGCAACTCGCTTTGGAGCGTGCGTCCGGAAGGCGTCGAAAATTCGATTTTTGAAATCTGAACGGGTTGCACATCGGACAAATCAACGCCAAGCCAATCCAGGTAAGGACGTACTTCGTTGGAAATGTACTCGCCGCACACCTTGTGTTTGGGAAATTCGGCCTTGTCAATCAGCGTCACGGTGACACCCATCTGCGAAAGATGGATCGCACTGGTAAGGCCGGCCAGTCCGCCGCCTGCGATGATGACTGTTTGATTGGATTCCATGCCGACGAAAATAGCGATTTCAGGCCGATTGGCTGTTGTAAATAAACGCAAAAGTTTACATAATTTAACAATTACCCGACGCGCTCCTTTTTGATTTCATCGACAATCTCCGGATTGAGCAGCGTCGAGGTGTCGCCAAAGTTACTAAAATCCCCTTCTGCAATCTTTCTCAAAATGCGTCGCATGATTTTACCCGACCGCGTTTTGGGAAGACCGGAAACAAACTGGATCTTATCGAGCTTGGCGATCGCTCCGATATGACTCGAAACGTGCTGGTTGATTTCGTTGCGCAAATTCTCGCGATCGCGCGACTGCCCGTATTCCTTGAGGATAATAAATCCGTACAACGCATTGCCTTTGATGTCGTGCGGAAATCCCACAATGGCAGATTCCGCCACCGCCGGATGCTCGTTGATTGCATCTTCGATGGGCGCCGTTCCCAGATTGTGGCCGGAAACAATGACCACATCGTCCACCCTTCCGGTAATCCTGTAATACCCTACTTCATCGCGCAGCGCACCGTCACCGGTAAAATATTTACCCGGAAATGCGGTGAAATACGTGTCGATATAGCGTTGGTGATCTCCCCAAATGGTGCGCGCAATGGCCGGCCACGGGAATTTGATACACAAACTGCCTACCACCTGGTTGCCTTCAATCTCGGTACGCGTCTCGTCCATCAGCACGGGTTGGATCCCGGGAAGCGGCAGTGTGGCGTAGGTAGGTTTGGTAGGCGTCACGAACGGGATTGGAGAAATCATTACGCCGCCGGTTTCGGTTTGCCACCAGGTATCGACAATCGGACATTTCTTTTTGCCGACATGATCGTTGTACCAATGCCAGGCTTCTTCATTGATGGGCTCCCCAACAGACCCGATGAGTTTGAGCGATGACAAATCGTGGTTGTCGACCCATGACGTATTTTCTTTTGCCAGCGCGCGAATGGCCGTAGGCGCGGTGTAGAATTGCGTGACTTTGTGTTTGTCAATCACATCCCAGAACCGCCCGAAATCCGGGTACGACGGAATGCCCTCAAAAATGACGGTCGTCGCCCCGTTGAGCAGCGGGCCGTATACAATATAGGAATGTCCGGTGATCCAGCCGATATCGGCCGTGCACCAAAACACATCATTCTCTTCGTAATTGAAAATATTTTTGAACGTATAACCCATGTAAACCATGTACCCCGCCGTGGTGTGCAACATTCCTTTGGGTTTGCCGGTCGATCCGGACGTGTACAGGATGAACAAAGGATCCTCGGCGTCCATGATTTCCGCCACGTTGTTGTCCGATGCCGCGTCGAGCAGCGGTTGCAGCCATTGGTCGCGATTCGGGTTCATATTTACATCGGTTCCGGTGCGCCTGACCACCAGTACTTTTTTGACCGACGGGCAACTTTGCAACGCCTCGTCGATAATGCCTTTGAGGTCGATGACCTTGTTGCCGCGGTAGCCGCCGTCCGCGGTGATGACCATTTTGCAGTCTGAATCGTTCACGCGCGTGGCCACGGCCGATGAAGAAAACCCTGCAAAAACCACTGAATGGATCGCTCCGATGCGCGCGCAGGCCAAGATGGCGATGGCCAGTTCGGGAATCATCGGCAGATAAATGCACACGCGATCCCCTTTGCCGATGCCTTGCTCGCGCAGTACGTTGGCCATTTTCCCGACGCGTTGGTGCAGTTCGCTGTAAGTGATGTGCTGGGCCGCTTCCTTTGGATCGTTGGGTTCAAAAATGATGGCCGTTTTGTTGCCGCGGCGCGCCAGGTGCCGGTCAATGCAGTTTTTGACAATGTTGACCTTGGCCCCGACAAACCATTTGATATCGGCTTCGGCCATATTGAACTCGACTACTTTTTCCCATTGCTGGAACCACGTGAAGTTTTCCTCGGCAATCTTGCCCCAGAATTTGCGCGGCTCGCGAATCGATTTGTTGTAGTGTTTGAAATATTGTTCGAGATTGTCGATTTTGTAGTAGCTCATGGTTTTTTTGGGTTGGTAATCGACAAATTTAGCGATTTGGACCCTAAAAAAACACGTTATTTTTCAAAACATTCCGATCCCGATCAAAAAAAGATAACGTATGGCGCAGGTTTTCATCATCGCCGGAAAATGACCTGCCAAAGCTTGTATCGGCTTGCTACGTTGCACGCTTTATCTTTTTGAATAACCGTGAAATAAGCATTACAACCTGAAGATCAATCATTGGTTTCTTTCCGGTAAACGCCCGTAAGCGCAAACCAGCCAAATACACCCAACCCAACAACAATGAGCGGCGTCAGCACAAATAAAATGATGATGCCAAACACAAGATCTTCCTGCTTCCCGGTCGCCAATTTGGGCAAACCAAAAATAAATATGCAAAAGTAAGCTGCGGCCAGCGCCAGGGCAATCCATACGACGCCGAGGATTTTTTTAAGTGCGTCCATATTATTCGTGCAAAGTGTTGATTTTTTTGTCCAGATAGATCATGCCGATCACAAAACTGACCGACGCAATGATGATGGGATACCAAAGTCCTTCGAGGTAAAATTGCGCATTCCCCGACGCTTTGGCATTCGTCACCAGATAGGTCGAAATGGCCGGCAGCAACCCGCCAAAAATCCCGTTACCGACGTGATACGGCAGTGACATCGACGTGTACCGGATCCGGACAGGGAACATTTCGACCAGAAATGCCGCGATCGGGCCGTAGACCATCGTCACGAAAATAACCTGTATCCACACCAGCCAGATCAGCGTCCATTTGTCCGATGAATTGATCAGCAGCGTTTGTTTAGTTTCCGATTGGTACACCCCGTTGACTTCATGCGTGATCGTTGTTTCCATCACGCGCGTCCCGTCGGTATATAATTTTTCTGTTTTGCCACTCAACGACGGTGCGGCGCCGATCTCGGTTTTGTGGGCCAGATGCGTCGTTTGGTACATTTTCTCATAAATCGGACGGTAGAGCAAGATGGCGAGCAACATTCCCAGCATCATAATGCTTTTGCGCCCTACTTTATCGCTGAGCCACCCAAAGACGACAAAAAACGGCGTCCCGAACAAAAGCGCAATGCCGAGCAGTCCGTCCACCTGCGACGAGTCGATGTTCATCACGGTTTTAAGATAGCTCATTGCATAAAACTGGCCTGTGTACCACACCACGCCCTGCCCCATCGTCGCCCCAAAAAGTGCCAGCAAAACAAATTTGAGGTTGTATGGGTTGCCAAAACTTTCCTTGAGCGGATTGGCGCTGGTTTTTCCTTCTGATTTGGCTTTGGCGAATGCCGGTGATTCATCCATCTTTTGACGGATCAGATACGATACATAAACCATCGCGATCGATACCCAGAACGGTACGCGCCATCCCCAGGAATCGAAATCGGCGTCGGACAAAACGCTTCGCGTGGCCAGGATCACCATCAAAGAAACGAACAATCCCACCGTGGCCGTAGTCTGGATCCACGAGGTCCAGTAACCGCGCTCGCCTTTGGGTGCGTGTTCTGCCACATAGGTCGCCGCGCCGCCGTATTCGCCACCAAGGGCAAGGCCTTGCAGCAAGCGCAGAACCAATACGAGTACTGGCGCAAGGTAACCGATGGTTTCATAGCTTGGGATGCATCCGATCAAAAAGGTCGCGCCGCCCATGAGCATCAGTGTGACCATGAAGGTGTATTTACGCCCGATCAGATCGCCGAGCCTGCCAAAGAACAGCGCCCCGAAAGGCCGCACGACGAATCCGGCGGCAAACGTGGCCAATGTCGATAAAAAAGCAGCCGTCGGATTGTCTGCCGGAAAAAATTTGGTCGAAATGACCACGGCCAGACTGCCAAAAATATAGAAATCATACCATTCGATCAGGGTGCCCATCGAAGAGGCCGTGATGACCTTCCAGATGCCTTTTGAAGAAGTTTGCATAAAGGGTTATGGGTTTGTTGGTTTATGTAGATGTCGCCGGGCCGTATCGGGGCATTTGATGTGGAATTTCATACCTATTATATTGTTGGTGTTGCACTTGCGCCCGTCTGGAAAGGCAATCGGTTTTAAAAGTAGAAAAAAAATCCAATGCCGTTCCACGTTGCCGATATAAAGCCGATTTTTCAGATAAGCGGTTGATTTGAATCTTTTGCGAAAACGATGTAATTCGGCGGATTTTTATTTAATTTGTGCAAACAACACCACTGATGCAATTCGATCCGACGGCGCTCGAGCCCAAATCCATTTACAAATTGTTGACCGGGTCCGTCATTCCGAGGCCTATCGGCTGGATTTCGAGCATCAGCCCGGACGGCATCCGCAACCTTGCCCCTTTTTCGTTTTTCAACGCCGTGGGTGAAGATCCGCCGCACGTGATGTTTTCGACCGTCCGGACAAACAATGCCAATAAAGACACGCTCACCAACGTATTGGCTACCAAAGAATTTGTGGTCAACATGGCCACCGAGGACAATGTCGAAAAGATGAACATGACCTCGGCTACGGTTGCCGCTGATGTAGATGAATTCACGTTTGCGGGGCTTACGCCGTTGCCATCGGTCAAAGTCAGGCCGGCACGCGTGGCCGAAAGCCCGATTGCGTTCGAATGTGAGCTCGTTCACCATTATACGCTTGAGAATCATCAGAACGGCGGGGCAACGATACTGATCGGCAGGATCGTGATGTTCCATATCGATGAGCGCGTATGGCTCGACGACTTTAAAATCAATATGCAAACCTATAAGCCCGTTGCGCGATTGGCGGGCGCGAATTATGCCAAACTTGGGGAAATTTTCTCCATCAAACGACCACTATAATGAAAATTACTGTAATTGGCGGCGGCCCGGGCGGGTTGTATTTCTCCATTCTTGTCAAAAAAGCGCTTCCCGATGCGCAGATCGATGTCTATGAACGCAATAAACCCGATGACAGTTTTGGGTTCGGTGTGGTATTTTCAGATGAAACGCTGAGCGAATTTTTATCGCGTGACCCCCGATCGTACGAACTGATCCGCAATCACTTTGCATATTGGGACGATCTGGACGTGGCGCGCGACGGTGAATCGGTGCGCATTACGGGCAACGGATTCTGCGGGTGCTCGCGCAAAACGCTGTTGCAGTTGTTGCAGCAACGTTGCCGCGAGGAAGGCGTCGGGCTGCATTTCGAAACCCATGTCAGGGATTTGTCCCGATTCAAAGATTCGGACTACATTGTAGCAGCAGATGGCATCAACAGTGCGATCCGCGACCGGTACGCTAAACAATTCGGCACGCGTATCGCCGAGCAGCGCAATAAGTTCGTCTGGCTTGGGTCGACGCGTCCGCTGGATGCTTTCACCTATTGGTTCCGCTCGACTCCGCACGGGACTTTTGTCGCGCACACCTACCAGTATGAGCAAGGGATGAGCACCTGGATTTTTGAATGTACGCCCCAAACCTGGGCCAATGCCGGGTTTGAAACCACAGATGAGGCTGCGACGATCGCCAAATTGTCCGAAATTTTCGCCGAAGAGCTCGACGGCCACGCACTGATTTCCAACAAATCGCATTGGCGTCAGTTCCCGACCATTACCAATGAGAAATGGTCTTATAATAATATTGTGTTGCTGGGCGACGCAAAGGCCACGGCGCACTACTCGATCGGTTCGGGGACCAAGCTGGCCATGGAATGTGCAATCGCGCTGGCCGATTCGGTGATCCGGTTTGGCACCCACAGGAAAAAAGCATTTGGTCATTACGAGGAAACGCGCCGTAACCGTGTGGCACAAATCCAGCACGCGGCGGCGGTCTCGCTCGAATGGTTCGAACATATGGAGCGCCACATGACGCATGATTTCATGCAGTTTGCCTTTGGCGTAATGACGCGCGCCAAAAAAGTCACGTTCGAAAACCTGGCGCTGCGCGATCCGTCGTTTACGCAAAAAGTACTGACCGGGTTCAACTCTGCCAACGGGAATTTCAAGTTCTCGACGCCGGCGGCATTTTCTCCTTATCAACTGCGCGGCATGCAACTCAAAAATCGCATTGTGATGTCTGCCATGGGGCAATATTCGGCCGAAAGTGGCGTGGTCAATGACTGGCATCTGGTGCATTATGGCGCGCGCGCTACCGGTGGCGTTGGACTGATTATCTGCGAAATGACGGGTATTTCAAAAACCGGGCGGATCACTTTAGGTTGCCCGGGCATCTGGTCTGACAAACAAACCGATGCGTGGAAACGAATCGTTGATTATGTCCACAAAAACAGCAAAACAAAAATAGGCATTCAACTCGGACATTCCGGACGCAAGGGATCGGTCAACGTGCCGTCTGTGGGAAGCCATATCCCACTGGCTGCCAAAGGCTGGGAACTGCTATCGGCCTCGCCCGTCGCATTCAGCGAAAACATGCCGGTGCCGCGCGAAATGACGCGTGCCGATATGCATAAGATCACCGCTGAATTCGTCCATGCCGCAGTCAATGCCGACGCCGCCGGATTCGACATGATCGAGCTCCAGGCGCACCACGGATTTTTACTCGCCTCATTCCTTTCCCCGCTGACCAATGTACGTACCGACGAATTTGGCGGGAGCATCGAAAACCGGTTGCGATTTCCGCTCGAGGTATTTCACGCCATGCGCGAGGTATTTCATCCTGAGAAGCCGATGTCAGTGCGCATTTCCGCATCGGATTGGGCGGACAATGGCATTGCTGAGGAAGAGGTCGTCGCCATTGCGCAAGCGTTCAAGGAGGCCGGCGCAGACCTGATCAATGTATCGACAGGCAATACGGTATCGAACCAGAAACCCCATATCGGACGCATGTGGCAAACCCCGTTTTCAGATTTGGTGCGCAATCAGGCCCATGTGCCGACGATCACCACCGGGTTCATTCAGGACATCGACCAGATCCATACGATTTTGCTCAACGGACGCGCCGATCTGGTCGCACTCGGAAGGCCGCTGTTGCTCAATCCGGGATTTGTCCGCCAGGCCCAGGGCTACGAGCAATTTCAACCCGACGACATCCCCAACCAGTACGCATTGGGCGTAGCGCCGCTTTTCACCGCTATGCACACCGAACGCAAGGAAAGGGAAATGCTTAAAAAAGCAATGAAGCCGGAAAGTCATAACACCAAAACCCAAAAAAAGGCCTCTTCAAGCACGCATAAAAAAGCGGCAAAATTCAATAAGGACCATACCGAATAAACAACAGAAACACACCAAAGTGAAACATTACGCCGATAATTTCGCCCACGACCACCTTCCGCCAAAAGACCTCCAGCCGGAATACCTGCTGGACCACCCCGATTTTACATTGCCCGATGCGCTGAATAGTGTGGAGCGTTTGCTGGACCGCCACATCGCGGAAGGCCGCGGCCATCATATCGCGATCCGTACCTTTGACCAAACGTGGACGTATCGGGAGCTGTATGAGCGAGCGAACCAGATCGCGCACGTCCTTGTGGAAGACCTTGGGTTGGTTTCGGGCAACCGCGTACTGATCCGATCGGCCAATAACCCGATGTTCGTGGCCTGTTGGTTCGCAGTGCTCAAAGCCGGCGGGATTGTGGTGGCCACGATGCCGCTGCTGCGCGAAAAAGAACTCACCGTCATGTGCGACAGCGCCCGGATTTCGCACGCGCTTTGCGATGTTCGGCTGATGGATGAGATCAGCAATGTTAAGTCATTGTATTTAACGAACGTTGCATCGTTTGACGGGTCCGGAAAAAACCACGGTACACTCGAGGCCTTGATGGACGGAAAACCCGCGACTTTCAGCAATTACCATACGATGGCCGATGCTGTGGCGCTGATCGGATTCACATCGGGCACCACCGGCAAACCCAAAATGACGGCTCATTTCCACCGGGACATCCTGCTGATCTGCGAGGCGTTTCCTAAATATGCGCTCCAACCCGTTGCAGAAGATATTTTTACCGGCAGTCCGCCGCTTGGGTTTACATTCGGGCTGGGCGGACTCGTGCTGTTTCCATTCTATTACGGTGCATCGACATTTCTGATCGAAAAGCCAACTCCTGAATTGTTGCTGCAGGCCATCTCCGATCACAAAATCACCATCTGTTTCACCGCGCCTACGGCCTGGCGCATCATCACAACCATGGTGCGCCATTACGACATTTCGTCGCTGCGAAAATGCGTGTCGGCAGGTGAGACATTGCCGCTCAAGGTTTGGGAAGATTTCCATGCTGCGACGGGGCTCAAAATCATCGACGGCATCGGTTCGACGGAAATATTGCATATCTTTATATCGTCGCACGAAGGCAATATGCGCGCCGGTGCGACGGGTTTGCCGATACACGGCTACCAGGCGATGATTGTCGATGAAGATGGCAGCGAAATGCCTGCCGATTCACCCGGAAGGCTTGCCGTTCGCGGAATAACGGGTTGTAAATACCTCAGCGCGCCGGACAAGCAGCGCGAATATGTTGAAAACAAATGGAACATCACCGGCGATATTTTCCGCAGGGACCAGGACGGTTACTTTTGGTTTGTAGCGCGCGGCGATGACATGATTATCTCATCGGGTTATAACATTTCTGCCATCGAGGTCGAAAATGTGCTGCTGATGCACGATGAGGTTCTCGAATGTGCGGTTGTAGGACTGCCCAATGAAGAGCGCGGCATGTTGGTTTGTGCCTACATCGTGCTCAAAAAACCGGAAGAGGCCGGCCACGAGAAGATGCAACACCTTCAGGAGTGGTTCAAAAACGTGGCTGCGCCTTACAAATATCCGCGTGAGATTCATTTTGTACAAGCGCTGCCCAAAACCGAAACCGGAAAAATCCAACGGTTCAAATTAAAAACCGAGCACCAAAAATAACAACAGTTGCCCAAATCCTGCCGTCATGAGAAAAGCATTCGTCATTTCCAGCATTACCGTCCTTGCCCTCATAGGGATCATGACCTACGCCAATTGGAAGTTCGCGTTTTTGCTGATCATTTTCCTGCCGCTGATTGCGATGGGCATCTTTGACATGTACCAGTCCAAGCGAACGATCCGGCGCAATTTCCCGCTTTTTGGCCGCATGCGCTATTTGCTGGAATCACTTGGCCCGGGCGCACGCCAGTATTTTATTGAAACCGATACGGAAGGACGTCCGTTCACGCGACTGCAAAGAAGTCTTGTCTACCAACGCAGTAAAAAAGAAACCGATTCGCATCCCTTTGGCACGCAGCTCAATGTATACGACGAAGGCTATCAATGGATCAACCACAGCATCAAAGCCATCGCCTTTTCCGATATCGACCAGAATCCAAAAGTGCGCATCGGATCATCCCAATGTAGTAAACCCTATATGGCAAGTTTGTTCAACATCAGCGCAATGAGTTATGGCTCGATGAGCAAAAATGCGATCCTGGCGCTCAATTCCGGAGCCCAACAAGGCGGATTTTACCACAATACGGGCGAAGGCGGACTTTCTCCGTATCATTTGGAGCACGGCGGCGACATCGTATGGAACATCGGAACGGGCTACTTCAGCTGCCGTGACGAATACGGCAATTTCGCACCGCAACATTATGAGGAGCGCGCCAGTATGGACAACGTCAAAATGATCGAAATCAAGTTCTCGCAAGGCGCCAAACCGGGCCATGGCGGTATTTTGCCCAAGGAAAAAGTAACGGACGAAATCGCAGCCATACGATTGGTAAAAAAAGGCGGCGACATCATTTCACCGCCCAAACATTCGGCGTTCAAAAACCCGCTGGAACTGATGGATTTTGTCCGGCTGTTGCGCGAGAAGTCCGGAGGAAAACCCATTGGGATGAAAATCTGCATCGGCAATAAATCTGAATTCCTGGCCATTTGCAAGGCGATGGTCGAGACCAGGACGTACTTGGATTTCATTACCGTCGATGGTGGCGAGGGCGGCACGGGCGCAGCGCCGATCGAATATTCGGACCATGTAGGCATGCCGTTGCGCGATGCACTCGCTTTTGTATATGACTGCCTGGTTGGGTTCGACCTCAAACACGAAATCAAGATCATCGCCAGCGGCAAGGTCATCAGCGGATTCGACATCATACGCGCCTTGTCGATGGGAGCCGATTTGTGCAATTCGGCACGCGGGATGATGTTCGCCCTGGGTTGCATCCAGGCGCTCGAATGCCATGCCAACACCTGCCCTACCGGCGTGGCTACGCAAGACCCGAGGCTTACCAAAGGATTGGTCCCTGAACAAAAAAGCATCCGTGTGGCACGCTACCAGCACGAAACGGTAAAGGCAGCCATGGAACTGATGGCATCGGCCGGAATCGACCATCCTGACAAAGTAGGCCGTGATCTGGTCAGCATGCGTGTGGACAAAACCGTTATAAAAACGTTTGCCGAATTGTTCCCCGAACTCAAAAAGGGCTGTCTGTTACAAGCCCAAACGGTACCTGACAGAATGTTTTACGACTGGAAAAAAGCAACACCCGATAGTTTCTAACCCCAAATAAACCATGATCTTTACCCAAAAAGAAAAAATCCGATTCAAACACGTCGACTATGCCGGCATCGTATTCTATCCGCGCTTTCTTGAAATGCTCAACGACCTTGTAGAAGATTGGTTCCAGGCGCTAGATCGTCCGTTTGCGCAAATCCACGAACAAAATGTGGGCATCCCGACGGTCGATCTCCAGGTGCAGTTCAAAAATCCGGCGCGCATCGGGCAGGTACTTTCCAAGCATTTGTGGGTTTTGCAACTGGGCGGGGCATCGGTGACGTGCGGATTCCGGTTTGAAGATGAATCGGGAAAAATCTGCCTCGAAGGCCAGGTTACGCTCGTCAACGTATCGCTCAATGGCGAAAAAGGCATCAAAGCCTCCCCGTTTCCTGAGGAAATAAAATTAAAAATCTTACGATACCAGTCATGATGGAATTCCCGAAATTCAAAGCAGCGGCCGTCCAGACAGCACCCGTTTTCCTCGACGTCGATAAAACCATCGACAAGGCCGTCTCGCTAATTACAGAAGCCGCGCGAAACGGGGCACAACTGATCGCATTCCCGGAAGTTTTCATTTCCGGTTATCCGTACTGGAATTGGATCATGACGCCCGTACAAGGCAGCGCGTGGTATGAGAAATTGTACCGCAATTCGGCCACTGCGGACGGACCCGAAATCGCGCGGATACGCAAAGCGGCCAAAGAACACGCCATCCACGTTGTCATCGGAATGAACGAGCGCGGGGAAAGCTACGGCGAAATCTACAACACCAACCTGATCATTGACGACGGCGGCAACCTGATCGGCAAACACCGCAAACTGGTTCCCACGTGGGCGGAAAAACTCACCTGGACCAGCGGTGACGGCTCATCGCTTAAGGTTTACAAGACCGGTATAGGCCCCATCGGTACGCTGGCGTGCGGTGAAAACACAAACACGCTGGCGCGGTTCACGCTACTCTCTCAGGGCGAATTGATCCACATTGCCAACTACATTTCGCTGCCGGTGGCCCCACCCGATTACAACATGGCCGAGGCGATCAAAATCCGCGCGGCGGCGCATTCGTTCGAAGGCAAACTCTTTACGATCGTGTCTTGTTCGACAATTTCGCCGCAAATCATGGAGGCAATGAGACCTGACGTGCCCGATGCCGGGGAATTGCTCACGCGCAAAAATTCGGCCTTTTCAGGGTTTATTGGTCCGAACGGCGCTGTCATCGGCGATCCGCTCATTGACCAGGAGGGAATCGTGTACGCCGACATTGACCTGTCCAAATGCATACAACCCAAACAGATGCACGACATTCTGGGTCATTACAACCGGTTCGATATTTTCGATTTGCGCGTCAACATCGCCCCGACGCGGAAAATCACATTCATAGATGACGATTCCGATTTTCAAAAATGATAAAGATGAAACAACTTGCCTTTTTATCCACCTTGCTGCCGCTGTTGGCGATTGGCCAAACCTATATCGCCAATGTATCGGTAGGTGATGTGGAAAACAAAAAGATACTGGGCAACCAAACGGTGGTGATAAAGGGCGATGTCATTGCTGACATTAAACCATCGGGCAAAATCAGGATTCCGGCAGGGGCGACCGTGATCGACGGCACGGGCAAATTTTTGTTTCCCGGGCTCGTCGATGCGCACGTTCATTTTTTCCAGAGCGGCGGCCTGTACACGCGTCCCGATGCAATCGATTTGCGCCAGGTTCGGCCGTATGCCAGCGAAATCCAATCCACACTCGCGCGCGTAGAAAATGTCTCGCGCAGGTATTTGAAAAATGGCATTACCACCGCGATCGACCCGGGCAGCACGTATAATATGCTCAAGGTGCGCGACGGGCTGCAAGGGCAAAAAGGCGTGGCGCAAATCTACATGTCCGGGCCGCTGCTGACCACTTACGAGCCAAAAGTGTATGCCGGTCTCCGGGACGATTCGCCGTTTCATCTGATCTTGTCCCCTGAGGCGGCGCGGAAGGCCGTTCAAGAGCAGGCCCGACACCGGCCCGATTTTATCAAAATCTGGTACATTGCCGATGTCGAAGGTCTTTCTGCCGAAGAAGGCGCGCGAAAATACCTGCCCGTGATCCAGGCTGCGATCGACCAGGCGCACGAACTCAAATTCAAGGTTGCTGTTCACGCAATGGAACGCCTGACGGCCGAATTATCGGTCAAAGCCGGTTGCGACTACCTTGTTCACAGTATCGAAGACGAGGTAATTCCGGACGATCTGGTGCGGCTGATCAAACAAAAAAACGTGATCGTATGTCCTACACTTACCGTGCACGCGGGCTATGTCGACACCTTTGCCCAACGGCTGGACATTTCCGCCCACGAGATTGCGCAGGCCGATCCGTTCGAGCTGGGTTCCCTGACCGACCTCAAACACCTTAAACTATCAGACACGGCGCTCATTGGCGATTACAAGCGTGGCGCAGGATCTGAAAAACAACAGCAAAAAATGATTGCCGAGGCGCATATTTGCAACACCAACCTCAAAAAACTGTCCGATGCCGGGGTCACGATCGCCACGGGAACCGATGCGGGCAACATCGGTACATTGCACGCTTGCTCCTACCTCGATGAATTGCTTGCGATGCGCAAGGCCGGACTTTCAAACTGGAAAATCCTCGAAGCCTCGACGATCAACGGCGCTAAAGTCCTTGGAAAACAACGCGAATCTGGCAGTATCGCCAAAGGCAAGAAGGCCGATCTGATCCTGCTCGATGCCAATCCTGCCGATGCGATCGAAAACGTGGCCCGTATGGATCGCGTCATCCGCCATGGCGCGGTTTTCAAACCATCGGACATCCTAGTTGAAACGCCTGAAGAGCTTGTGCAACGCCAATTGAACGCATACAACTTTCGCAACCTCGAGGCCTTTCTGGACACTTACGCGGACGATGTCGAAGTCTACACATTTCCCGACAAACTCGATTACAAAGGCAAGGAAACCATGCGTAAAATTTATGGCAAAATGTTCGGTCAGACCAAAGATCTGCATTGCCGGATCGTTTCGCGCATTGTAGAAGGCAATATTGTAATCGACAAAGAGGACGTGCGCGCCGACGCTGAAAAATTTGGCGGCACGGCCATTTATGTTGTTGAGAACCAAAAGATCAAAAAAGTTTATTTCACACAATAATTATGGAAAGAAAATATTCAGACGACGTCATCGGCCGCGCCCGCGTACAGGACACCCCTGAACTCGAAGCCTATTACAAAGAGCTTGGATCGCTGGGGGCCGGCGCTTTGTGGACCGTGGCCAACGATATCGAACCGTGGGAACCGCGCAGTTCATCGGTGCCGATGCTTTGGAAATACGATGATTTGCGCGAACTGGTGCTCAAATCCTCCGAACTCGTAACGCCTGAGCAGGCCGGACGCCGCGTGGTTTATCTGGTCAACGACAAACGCCGCGAAGTGTCGGCAGCGGTGGGCTGGCTTTACACCGGGATCCAGGTGACGCGTCCGGGCGAAAGTACCTCGGCGCACCGTCACAAAGCCTCGGCGCTGCGTTTCATCATGGAAGGCGAAGGCGGCTATACGGTGGTTGATGGCAACAAAATCACATTTGAGGTCAATGATTTCGTGATTACGCCCAATTCTACGTGGCATGAACACGGCGTGGCAGAAGATGGCAAAACCTGCGTATGGCAGGACGGGCTCGATATTCCGCTTGTGAACGCGCTGGAGGCCAACGATTATGCGGTGTTCGACGGCAGGCAACCACTCGAAAAACCGGTCAACTTCTCCCCGATGTCCTTTCACGGCTCGGGCGTAATTCCCGCAGATCTGGTGTGGGACAAGCCCTATTCACCGCTGTTCAAATATGCGTGGAAATCGGTTTATCCGGCGCTGCTCGAAGCGGCCAAGGTAAACGACGGCTGCCCTTTTGACGGCATTCTGATGCATTATTCGAATCCGCTCACAGGCGGCCACGTGATGCAAACCATGGGCGCATCGATCCAGCTTTTGCGCGCGGGCGAGCATACCAGGGCACACAAGCACACCGGCTCTTTTGTGTACCAATGTGCCAAAGGACGTGGCTACTCGGTCATTAACGGCAAACGCTTCGATTGGAAGCAGCGCGATATCTTTTGCGTGCCGAGCTGGGCGTACCACGAACACGCCAATTTATCCGATACCGAAGATGCCGTGCTGTTCTCGTTCAACGATTTGCCGGTGATCGAAAAACTGGGATTGTACCAGCATCGGGAATATCCGGACCACAACGGTCACCAAATGATCACCTCATAATTCACTATTGCAACCCATTCGACTTTCTATTTTTAACTATGAAACTACTCACCTATCAAAATACGGCCGGCGCACAAAAAATCGGCATTGCACAAAACGACACCATTATTGATATTGAAACCCTTGGATTCAAATCCAACGAAACTTTTCCGTCTTCGATGCTTGAACTCATCGACGCCGGATTCGAAGAAGTTGAAAAAATCCAGGCCGCCCTTGACAGCGCCAACGAAAACACGATTGCAGCGGTTTCAATCCCGATGCGCGAAGTCACGATCCTGGCTCCTATTCCGCGGCCGCGCAAAAACATTATTGGTATTGGGCTCAATTATACGGAGCACGTGGCCGAAAGCGCGCGCACGCTCGACACCTCCAACGAACTGCCGCAAAAACCCGTTATTTTTTCCAAACCGCCTACTGCAGTGACCGGCCCGGACACGGCGATTTTGCACAACCCCAACCTTACGCAACAACTCGATTGGGAAGTGGAACTGGCCGTGGTCATAGGAAAAAAGGGCAAATATGTTAAAAAAGAAGACGCGCTCGATTATGTGTTTGGCTACACCATCATCAACGACATCAGTGCGCGAGATTGCCGCCGCGCCGGGCAATGGATCGTTTCCAAGGGGCAGGATACTTTTGCGCCGATGGGACCCGTGCTGGTAACAAAGGACGAAATTGAAGACCCGCACCAACTGGATTTATCGCTCAAACTCAACGGCGAAGAAAAGCAACATTCCAACACGAAGTTTATGCTGTTCAATATCAATGAACTGATTGAAGATTTAAGTACGGTTTTCACGCTCGAACCGGGCGACATCATTGCGACGGGAACCCCGGCAGGCGTTGGCGCGGGGCGTTCGCCACAACAGTGGATGTGGGACGGCGATGTCATCGAGGCGTCGGTTCAGGGAATTGGGACGCTGGTCAATACGGTCAGGGAAATCCGGTTTGACGACAGCGGCAGCCCGCGTGAGTGATGGCAGCGGCAGCCCGTAGCGCAGCGAGGACTACAGCGTACAGCACGACGGCCACCGCAATTGTCTAAAGCACGCCGGAGCTGTATTGGCCGGCACGCCCTGATAAAAAACCCTCTCTAAAACTTTACAACAATGTCTTTTGCGTTTTCAAAGCATCCTAAAAATTTAATACTATGCCCTTGCGGTACAACAATATGAAAAAATACAAAATAGGCCAAATCGTTCCTTCTTCCAACATTACCATGGAAACCGAAATTCCCGCTATTTTCAGAGCGCGCGAAACCCTGCTGCCCGAACGCTTTACGTTCCATTCGAGCCGGATGCGCATGAAAAAAGTCACCAAGGAGGAACTCGAAGCCATGGACGCGATGAGCCTTAAATGCGCTACCGAACTTTCCGACGCGCACGTGGACGTCATGGGCTACGCATGTCTTGTAGCGATCATGAGCATGGGCCGCGGTTATCATTGTGTAAGCGAGGTGAATTTGCACCAGGAAACCCTCGCCAACGGCTTCCCTACCCCGATTGTGACCAGTGCTGGCGCGCTGATCAACGGCTTGAAGGTCCTGGGTGCGAAGAGGATATCGATCATCACGCCATACATGCGTCCGCTGACCGACATGGTCGTGGATTACATTGAACACCAGGGTTTCGAGGTAATCGATTCGATTGCGCTTGAAATACCGGACAATCTGGAAGTGGCCGCGCAGGATCCGATGAATTTGCTCGAAATTGTCAAACGTTTGAACATGGACGGCGCCGATGTGGTCGTTGCCTCGGCCTGCGTGCAGATGCCGTCGCTCGAGGCCATTGATCTGATGGAGCAGCAAATCGGGAAGCCGGTGACATCAGCGGCCGTATGCACCACGTATGAAATGATGAAAAAACTTGGGATCCAGGCGCATTCAGCCGTAGGTGGTACTTTGCTCAACGGCAACTATTAGGGCCTAATTGTGTAAAAATAGCGCCTTTAATTATAAGGCAGTTGTAGCGCCATTTAGTGAATTTTGGTGAAGCGTTTTCAAGCGCTGCCAAAATGCTATGGAAAAGACAAAATATATTTTACTCATTGGTTTTTGCTATGTCAGGAACCACATAATTAATTGTATATGTCACTACATCTGACCGAAATCGAGCGCGTAAAAACCATCTCGAAGGACGATTTTTACCACAATTATGTCAAAAAGCAAAAGCCGCTCGTCATTGAACAGCTCACTGCCGATTGGCCTGCATATGACAAGTGGAAGTTCCAGTACATGAAAGAAGTAGCCGGAGAGAAAACGGTGCCGCTGTACGACGACCGCCCCGTATCGCACAAAGACGGGTTCAATCAGGCCCATGCCGAGATGAAAATGTCCGATTACATCGATTTGCTGCAATCCAAACCGACGAATTACCGGATTTTCCTTTACAATTTGATGAAGCAGGTGCCGCAGTTGCGCAATGATTTCAAGTGGCCGGACATCGGGCTCAAACTCGTGAGACAATTGCCGATGTTGTTCTTTGGCGGCGAAAATTCACGCGTGTTCATGCATTATGACATCGATTTTTCGAACATACTGCACTTTCACTTTCAGGGAACCAAGCAGTGCATTTTATTTGCGCCAAGTCAGACGCCATATCTTTACAAGGTGCCGTTCGCACTGATTTCGCGCGAGGATATGGACCTGGACCATCCGGATTTTAACCGATGGCCCGCACTTGAGAAAGCACAAGGGCTGATTTGCACGCTTAAACACGGCGAAATGTTGTACATGCCTGAAGGTTACTGGCACTACATGAAATACCTGACGCCCGGATTTTCGATGAGCCTGCGGGCGTTCCCGAGAAAACTGTCCAATGTGGGCAAAGCGATCTACAATATTGTGATCATGCGTCATTTTGACAATTTTATGCGCCGATACAAAGGCCAGAAATGGATCGACTATAAAAATGCGAAAGCGGTCCTGAACACGCACCGGCATTTGCAGCTCGAACAGGCCGAGCACAGGCTCAGCGCTTAAACAAGACAAACCCTTTATTACACTACAATTTAACTTTTTGGAATGGCCGGCAATTTGGTGCTGCCGGCTTTTTTTTGGATTTTTGCGTACAAATTGCTAAATTCAAACCCCAAAGCACCTGAAATGAGAAAACTTGCCCTTGCCGTTACATTAGCTATCGGATGCGTTGCCCACGCCCAACTTGGTGATATTACCGGTACGAAAAAAACCGCCGATAAAAAACCACAAACACAAAAACCTGCAGTAGCATCCGCACAAAATATACACTCTTCGCCGCAAAACCCGTTGTTGCTCGATAAGGCATTTTTATCCGATTTTGCGGCGCAGCTCGGCGACGGACAATTGAAAAACACACTCGAGAGCTACATCAACAACATCGGTACAGATAACGGATTGAGCTACCGTCAGATTTATTGGGATGTGTTGGAGGGTTTTTCACAGCAACCCTCGCTCGCCAAAAATCCGAATTTTGCCAGTATCGATGCGGGTCTGAATACCATCTTTAACAATCCTGCAGGCTTGGCCGGCATTATACCGCAAACCGGCGACACGCATTTTGGGCAGTTTTTAAACGATCCCGATATGATGCATGGACTCACAAATGTTACCGGATCGTACGAGTCTGCGCAGGCTGTTGGTGCGGGAATAGAGATCGTAAATCATTTTTCTGAGGTGATTGCGGCCGAACAGCGATACAAAGAAGACTATCGCAAACTCGCAAAAATTTCTGTGGATCATGCCTATGTCGAAAAAGACGACAATATACGTGCGGCATTGATAGATGCTTATGTTGGAATCGAAGGGCAGTATTACCTGAGTCCGATTTACCGTTATGACTTTGCCAACGGTGCTTCATTACGCGTCGAAAATGGAATCCTAAAATATTTCAATCCATCGAAAAATATCGTCAAAGAGTTATGCACGGTCCAAAAACGCCACGACCTGCAATATTACAGCGGCAATAAAGATGTGGGCGGCTACATCAAAATCGCGCCCGATGAGTCGACTTTTATGCTGCACAATGAACCCAACATTCGTACCAACGCAAAATGCAAAAATTGTCTTGACCAAGGCGCACATATTATCGACAGCGAAACGGGTCAAGTGCTATACGAAAAAGACGGCGCGCTGATTCCAAATATCCGAAACATTGCCAGCACATACTATGACGAGTCAGGCGACGTTGTGATGCCGGATTTTTTCGCGGCAATGGGCTATTTCAGGACGGTAAAGCGCAAATTCAAAGCCAATGTGTCCAAGGACGAGAAGGGCATGTACGGCGAACGGTATCTCGACCGCGACAAGAATTTTGTATTCAATGGTGTCGCAACCAAGTTTCGCGACGATAATTCCATGCAGGCTTCGATTTTCGCGCGCAATATTATCCAGCAGTGGTATCCGATCGACAAGGACGGACAGCAGCTCAATTTTTTCTTCGGCAGCCATGCGGCAAACGGGTCGCAGCGCTACAGCAGTTCGATGGTTCAGATTGCCAACACCAGCAAGGACAATAAGACGTTCAATACCGATGCGATGGTCAACGAACTGACCGGAATGGCGATCGACAAGGATAAAAACCTCTACTTTATCTCGGCCTCCGGCAAGATCGGCCGATTAAAGGCATCGGAATACAGATTCGACGATCCCAACTTCGCGGCCCAGTTGCGCAAACAGCTCAACAAAAAGGTCGCCGCCGATTACAATTTTGTCGCCGGCAAGGACTTCACGACCGTACACGGCGGGCTCGATGTGCACCAAGCCTATCCTATCCTGCCGATGTTGCGTTTTACGCCAGATCAAAAATGGCTCGTTTATACGGTGCAGAATCACCTGTATCTGATTAATCCGGAGAACTTCGATACCAAGTCATTCGATCTTTCTGTCCAACCGTACAATCTGTTTTTCGCCAAAGAGAACAATGATTATACGATAACGGTACAGGCCCAGAACGATTTTATGTTTCCGGTGGCTAAGAAATATTCCATTGCCAAACTCGCTTCGGCGACGATGGCAAAACCATCGAATGTGCCAGCCAAGACACCACCCGCAAAGAAAGTACCGACTGCAAAGCCGCAGGCAGCATCATCGCCGCAAAGTGGTTTTTCTGTCGCCGACGAGATCAAGAAACTCAAAGAACTGCTGGACAGCGGAGCAATCAATCAAAATGAATACGAGGCCGCCAAGTCGCAACTGCTCGGCAAACCCAATCCCGAAACTTCGAAAGGTTCGGGCGCGCTAAACGAGGTACCAACCAAGGAGAACCGCAAATGGTATTTTATCCAAAGCGACAAGGCATTGCGCGAATCGTGGACAAAAATCAAACAGGAAGGCGATTTGGTGTATCTCAAAATGCACGTTTTTCTGGATACCGATGATCAAATCATGTGCGAAGATTGCAAGGGATATGTATGGTATTTTAGCTACGACACGGGAATTCCTGAGCAGAAAATCAAACTTAACCTTGTGTTCGAACGGACCTATTCCAAGATTTACACCGTACCGCAGACGATAGTGCTAAGGCTCAAAAAAGACAAGAACGGTCAACAAATTTGGGACGAAGCGCCACAGAAACTTAAGTTTGACGATAAAAAAGGCGAACCGCTCGACTTGCAGATCGGATGGTCGTGTGTAGATGACTTTAACGATCAGAACAGCAAACTCAGATGCGATACGTTTGACTGGTCACAGGCCGAGGTACTTCGATGATTATTCGTTAATAATTTTAAAGCTGGTTTTGCCGGCTTTTTTTACGCATTTATAATTGTGTAACATTTCATACAAACTTCATAACAACCTGCCCAGTACACTGGTTAATTTTACTTTGTAACCAAAAGTCATTTATTATGGGCACTCTACATAACAATTCCGGCGGCCAAAGACACGATGGCCAGAAAAATTACCAAAATTCAAACCAGCGCAATCCAGACAATATCAGGAACGCCACACGCGACCACGAATATAAAGAGCATGACAAAACGCTTACGAACGACGCACTTTTTGATGCCGAATCCCAACGTCCGCAGGTGGATATGGAATTTGACGACAAAAACGAAAACGTCGGTAAAAGCCATCGCGACGAATAATTCAAATAATAGCATCTAACTTTCTTACTATGAACTCATTTTTTAAAACCCTGATTGCGGGCTACGGAGCTAAAAAGCTCGGTGGGGGCTGCTTTGGAATGATTGTGGTTTTCATCATCATTTACTGGCTGCTGGGCCGCTTTTAAAATCTTGCGATATGAATACAAATGATAAAAATCAGGACCGATACCACAGCGAAGACGCGGTAAACAAGCGCAATGAGATTGGCAACAGGGACGATCTGGATTCGAAGGTCAATACCAGTTTTCAAGGGACTGCGCGTCCGGACGAATCGCTGACCAACGACGAATCGGCAGATACTGACCCGAACCAGGTACCCGATAAACCTAAATTTGACCCAAATGACCGATGACAAGCGAAAGATCGACGATCCTGAACTGAACCAGGACGCGACATACGACAAAAAAGCCGACGAAGATTTTGACAATTCCGACGACTTTCACAAAAATGACGATACGGCGCTCGATGATCCGGGCCAGGAAACCGAGAAAGCAATGACGAACAAGGATCAAATGCTGCAATTAGATCCGGAATCCAATCCGCTCAATACAGATGGCAAATTTGACGGCACAATCAACATATAGCCGCAAAGTGTAAATTGTATAACATTCGCGGCTTTAAATATAACCACCGCGCAGGGCGATTTATTGAAATTTGAAAACAAGCAACCACTTAAACGATTTACCATGAAACAACTCAACTCTTTCGACGATTTTTTTGAGGGCGACAACGACCTGAACAACATCATCAGAATCAACAATTCAGCAGAAGCAGACAACGACGATACCGAGGATTACGATCTCGATTACGATCCAAATGAAATGTACTATGCATTGCACGGTCGTTAACCCGTTGTGCTAAAGAAAAAATGCCTTCCCATTCCGGAAGGCATTTTTTTTATCGTTTAAGCGTGAAGTGCGATTTGAATTCGCGTTTGGCCTGGTGCTCTGTAAATTCAATCGTAAACCAATAGTCTGTGGACGGCATCGGATTGCCGTTGTATGTACCGTCCCAACCCGCGCCCATGGTGCTGATTTGCTTGATAAGTTTTCCATATCGATCAAAAATAGAAATCCGCGCCTGTTGCTCTTCGAGTCCGGTAATGTTCCACGTGTCATGGAATCCGTCGCCATTTGGCGTAAAATATTTTGGATAATTGACCACCATGACATCGCTCTCGGTCAATGGAGCGCTGCAACCGTTGCGGTCCACAACGGTGAGGGTGTGCGTGCCTGCAATTACATTCTGGAACACCGGACTTTCCTGCAGCGGGCCGTAATCGAGCTGGTACAAGTAATTGCCGGGGCCTGACGCCAGGACGGTTATAATCTGATTGTCGTCAAAAGCGGGCGAAACCGTGTAGGTCAGCGATTGTAAAGTGGGCTGGTTGATCGTTACTGAAATGGTTTGCATCACCGCGCACTGACCTGGATTCGGATAGAACTCATACGTACCGCTTGTGGTATTGTCAATGACCGCCGGCAACCACGTTCCACTTATTCCATTGGGCGAAACCGCAGTCAATACCGGCGCAGTGCTTCCGGTACACAATGCAAGGTCATCGAAGTCCGGCACCACCGGTTGATTGACCGTGACAGTTAGCGTAGCCGATGTCGCGCATTGCCCCGCATCCGGTGTAAACAAGTACGTACCGGTTTGGGTATTGTCTATTGTAGCCGGGCTCCAGGTTCCGGTGATACCGTTTGGAGACGCCGCGTTGAGCACCGGTGCGGGATCGCCGCTACAAAACGGCGCAACAGGTGCAAAATCGGGAACCGTTGGCTGTATGACCGTGATGGTCAATTGTCGAGGCGTTGCACATTGGTTGGCGTTGGGCGTAAAAGTATAGGTTCCGCCTGCCATATTGTTTACTACAGCCGGAGACCACGTACCTTCCACCCCATTCGGAGCCGTCGTCGACAAAACCGGTGAAACCGAACCCGCACAAAATGGTGGTATCAGCGCAAAATTAGGCGCCTGTGGCTGCACTACGGTAATGGTAAGCGTGACGGGTGTGGCGGTAACACATTGACCCGGTGCCGGCGTAAATGTATACGTTGTCGTGCCTACTGTAGCCGTACTGACCACCGGCGACCACGTTCCGGTGACAGGCGTGGTATTGTTGGACGATGTCGGCAAAACCGGAGCCGTTGCATTGCGGCAAACCGGGGCGATACCAGCAAAGGTTGGTGTAACGCGTGGCGTGATGGTCACCGCCAGTGTTTGCGGATCGGCACACTGTGATGCGGCCGGTGTAAATACGTAATTGCTTGTTCCGGCAATGGCTGTATTGATTATCGCGGGTGACCAGCTGCCAGGAATTCCATTGGGCGATACCGCGGCCAGCGTAGGCGCTGCATCTCCGGAACAAATCGGGGCGATGGTGGCGAAATCAGGAATCAATCTTGGCAACACCGTAACAGCCAGCACCTGCGTAGCGGCACATTGGTTTGGAGCAGGTGTGAATGTGTAGTTTGTTGTGCCGGGCGTTGCGGTATTGATCGTCGCCGGCGACCAGGATCCTGTGATCCCGTTAGGCGATACTGTAGCCAGCAGAGGCGCCGTACTGCCTGCACAAATGGGCGGGATCGCTGCAAAGTTAGGCGTTGTGTTGGCCACGACGTTGATGGTAGCATTGACCGTTCCTGTGCTGCATTGGCCCGCGGCCGGAACGAATGTGTAGGTATTCGTCCCAAGGACAGCCGTGTTTATTGCGGGGGTCCAGGTTCCGGCAATAGGGGTGGTATTGGTGGACGTCAGAGGAAGCGCGTACGCCGAACCCTGGCAGATTGTCGACGGTATCGCACCAAAAGTAGGCGTCACCACCGCCCGCACTACAATACTTTGCGTGAATGATGTAGCGCAAGGGAATAAAACCGGATCAGGTGTAAAGGTATAATTGGTTGAACCGGCAGTAGCCGTGTTGATCGTGGCAGGCGACCATGTTCCTGAAATACCGTTTGCTGAAGTGCCCGGCAATGCCGGAGCGGTGTCTCCCACGCAAAAACTGGTTTGGGGCAAACTGAACGTGGCGGCTGTCGTCGTCAGGCAATCCGAATGGCACGTGGCGCTTTGCGACGGTGCGCATGGCACGCCAACTACATTGATGATCGTAAACGTTACCGATATGCCGGGGCCGGCGACCGGAATGTTAATATGCGACGGCGATACCTGGAAGCCATATACCAACGGCCCACCGGCAATCGAATAAGAATAATTGTACCCCAGATAACCCGGCACATTCGACCAGTCAAAAGCTACGTTGGTGGTGGTTGTAGCGGCATTGTCACAAAACGGATTGGCCTGCGGCTGCGGGGAGGCCGGCGCAGACACATTGACGTTAATCAGCGCGCGTGGCCCTTCACAAGTGCCGTTGGTTTGCGATACATAGTATGGGGTCACTCCGGTTGATCCGGTCGAAGGCGTTGGTGCGGTCGCCGTTGCGGTACCTCCCGTAGCTGTAGTATACCAGTTCAACGGATGGCCCGCCAGCGCAGTAGCGGACAATGGGGCTGCCGATGCGCCCTGGCAATAATATACCGGCGAAGTTACGACAGGAGCCGCCGGCACGGTCATCGTTGTAATGGTAACCGGGTTGGGCGGCGAGGTGCAGCCGGATGCATTGTTCTGATACGTTACGTTATACGTTCCGGGCGGCACGTTCAGAAATGCGGGGCTCGTCTGGTAATTGACCCCGTTGATGCTATAGGTGTAATTAGCTCCTAAGGGCGAAATGATATCTATACGCGCCGGAGCGGTACAACTTTGCGTTGTGGTGGTCTGGGGCGGCAACACACATCCGGCAGGCGGACCGGCCACGTTGACCGTTATAGGGTTTGAATTTACGCTGCACGCGGTGTTTCCTCCATTGGCTGCAGGCGAAACTACAAGGCGGTACAAGTACGTTCCGGTTCCCGTCGGTGGTCGGTAATACGTAGCATTGGTCGCCCCGGGAATATTGGTCCATGTGGTTCCGTTATCGGCGCTGACCTGCCATTGATAGGCGTTGGCAGTGTAACACGTGCCTACCACGGAGGTCATCTCCAGGTTGCCCGGCGTGGCAGTCGTAATATTGACTACGCCGCCTGCATGCCCTGTAGTGGCCAGTGCGATGGTCGGACCGATGGGTTTGAACATAATGTCGTCAAGACATAAATCGTTGCCCACGCCGCCCGGTGCATTGTTCCGCAACCTGAAACGCACAGCGGTATTGGCACCGATGTTTGCCGTCATGGCATAGGTATTCCACGTGGGAGTTGCCGTCAGCGCGATCGGGCCGGTGGTAT
>JAEWLN010000053.1 GCA_023457535.1 Bacteroidota bacterium | reverse complement strand
GTCCGATGCATTGTAAATCAATTCGCCGATAAACGCCCCCACAAATGGCCCGATCAGAAATCCCATTGGCACAGGGGCCAGGATTCCGGCGACGAGCCCGATATTGGTTCCCCAGATGCCGTACGAGCTGCCGCCGAAGCGTTTGGTTCCCTGCGCCGGAATCGTATAATCGAGGATGACCAGCGCCAGGGTAATGGCCAGGGTAATGCCGAGCATCCAGTAATTCACCGGCACGGCATCGGTGCCATACAGCAGCAGCAAGCCAAGCCAGCTCAACCCGGGTCCGGGAACCACGGGCAGGAAGCTGCCAAAAATCCCAATGACAACACAACCCAATCCAAGCAACAACAATACGATATCCATAAACTATTTTTTAGAAATTTGAAAATTAAACGTATTTTTAGCCCCACTAAACCGCCGCGGCACCATTCATGAAAAAAATCCTCCCGATACTGTTGCTGTTTCCGCTGTTGCTCGGCGGATGCCAATTGATCGACAAACAAATCCCGTCCGAGGACGAATTGCTTGAAAAGGAGCTTCAGCAAATCAATTGGAACGCAGTGGACGAGTATCCGTCCGTAGTATCGTGTGATTCGATTGCCGACAAGGAGCAAAAAAAACAGTGCTTTTTTGAATACCTGACCGAACTGATCCAAATCAAACTCAGCGCCGACACGCTCGCGGTCTTGTATCCGCAACTCGATACGATCGATGTTAAAGTTACGGTTTTACCCAATGCGACGCTCGAATTTGAACCGCAATTGGCCGACAGCCTTTCCGTAAACCGTCCGATGATCGACAGCATCATCCGTGCGCGCCTGGTTGATTTTCCGGACATCCAGCCCGCCCTCAAACGCGGCATGCCTGTCAAAACGCAGTTTGTGCTCCCGGTGATCCTCGACGTGCAAAAAGGCAAATGGCGCAAAAAGCGTCGATGAGAAGGGAATTTATCGCCGGAAGCGACGGCCTTTCCACGAATACCCGAACGCCATCGAATACACCGCAACAGCCACGCAGAAAAACGGATAGATCATACTGCACGGCAACAATCCCCACATGCCATCGCGCGTTAAAAACCGGTTGGCCCGATACAACAGCACCGCATCGACCGTAAATTTGACCGCAAATGCAATGGCCGCAACGATCCACGTGCCTTGCAGTCCCGCCATGACAACGGCGACAATGACGCTCAGATTCCCCGCAAAAACGATGACGGCCAGGTCTTTACCAAAAACGCTTTGGTAATGGCCCGTCTTGGATGCCCAGCGCACACGTTGCTCAAAAACGGCCCGCCAGCTTTGAAGCGGTGCGGTGGTCACGATATTGCCCGCCGATTTGAGGTAATGTACGCGGTCCGGATGGGTCGCGACGGCTTTTTGCACCAGGAATACATCGTCGCCCGTGGCGGTGTGTTGATTGCCTGCAAATCCGCCGAGCTCATGGAAAAAATCTTTGGTGTACGCAAAATTCGCCCCGTTGCACATAAAGCCGGGTCCGAGACCAAAGCTACCTATCGTCGCGCCCTGTAAGCTTGCCAGATCCAACTGCTGGAATTGTGCGAGCAGCAATCGCGTGTGCGCATACCGGACCGATCCGATGAGCATTTGCGGGCAGTGCTGCTGGATGTAACCGTCTAAAGTACGCAGCCAATCGGACGCGAAAGTACAGTCTGCATCGGTGGTGACAACCCATTGGTGTTTGACGATGTGAATGGCGCGCGCGATGGCGTCCTTTTTTGGCGAGCCGGTCATTCGGACGTTTTCGAGCAGCGTGCATTGGTACGTGCCGTGGTCCATGCGCCAGTTGTACACGATGCGTTGAGAATCGTCGTGGGAATCATCATCGATGAAAATCAGTTCGAATAAGCCGATCGGATAATCCAGGTTGGCAATGCTTTGAAGTAAAGCGGGCAGGTTTTGCGCTTCGTTGCGAAATGGAATGACAATTGAAAAATATGTTTGCGGGCTTTGCGGCGTTGGGGTATAGGTCCGGACCTTTCCAAACCCGTAGATCAGCTGCGCGATCGTGACCGCATAAACCAAAATGACCAACAAAACCAAAACCATCATGCGCGGCGCGTTTTAAATTTCAGGACGTAATAACTGCCGATCACCACGGGCAACACGACATTCAAAAACCACATCAGCGTGCTGATAAAGATAACGATCCATTCGTTGACGCCCAACAGCGAAAAGAAATAAACCGCCACCGAGCCTTTGACCGCAAAATCAAAAAACTGGAACGACGGCAGCGACGAGGCCAGGAAGTACATGCTCGCGATCACGGACATCAGCGTCCAATAAGGCAAATCGACCTCGAAGGCGAGGAACAAAAAGTAATATTGGTGCGAGAAGACCAGATACCGGCACAAGCCCAGCAAAATGTTTAAACGGTGGATGCGGCGCGGAATGGCATTGACCTTTCGGATGATCTTTTCGAGCGAATAACCTTTGATCGTCCATCGCCTCAATAGAAATAAAATGGCGGCCAACACACAGCATCCGACGAAGATGACGCCTACAGCTTTGGAAGTGATCACGCCGAATTGCGCGTTGAAATACAACAGTCCGAAGATCCCGAATACGATGCTGAGCACCATTTGGATCCCGTTGTTGATCAGGTTCAGGAACAGGATTTTTTTGGTTTGCGACACCTCGTAATACAGCGCCTTTCCTGCATATTCGCCGATGCCGTTGGGTGTGAAGATCGATGCCGTCAGCGCCGCAAGCACCTGTTTGGCCGACTCGCCGACGGAAATCCGCGCAAAGCTTCCCACAAGGTTTCGCCATTTGAGGATTTCGAGAAACCGATTGGCAAAACTCAAAAAAAGGATGAACACTATATCGCCCCAATGCCAGTTTTTGCGGAACAGGACGGTGAATTTTTCCCATTCGAGTTTGTCGTTCGAAGCCAGCTGATCGTAGATAAAATAGAACGCGCCGGCCACAATCGACAGTTTGACGAATGTAACAAGTACGGATCTGGTTTGGTTTGAAAGCGGCATCGCGGGGTTTTGCCGCAAAGAAACGCAAAGATTTGCAAAGCGCCATCGCAAGTTTGCTACCTTTGCGCAAATCCGATCGGTAAAGCGAAACATGGCACACGAACGCATCATATTGGGCATTGACCCCGGAACGACCATAATGGGCTTTGGGCTGATCAAGGTCGTGAACAAAAAAATGGAGTTTTTGCAGCTCAACGAATTGCTGTTGTCCAAATACGACGACCATTACACCAAACTCAGGGTCATCTTTGAGCGTACGATCGAACTCATCGAAACACACCACCCTGACGAAATTGCGATCGAAGCGCCGTTTTTTGGCAAAAATGTCCAATCGATGCTCAAACTCGGACGCGCGCAAGGTGTTGCGATGGCCGCGGGTTTGTCGCGTCAGATCCCGATCACCGAATACGAACCCAAGAAAATCAAAATGGCCATCACCGGCAACGGCGCGGCCAGCAAGGAACAAGTGGCCAAAATGCTCCAGCAATTGCTCGGGCTTAAAGAACTGCCCAAAAACCTCGATTCGACTGATGGATTAGCCGCCGCGGTATGTCATTTTTTCAACTCGGGGAAAATTACGGCGGGCAAGAGCTATTCGGGTTGGGAAAGTTTTGTGAAGCAGAATGAGGGGCGGGTGAAATAAATGAAAGCACGTGGTGTTTTTTGGGTTGATTAAAATGCCTTCAAAGTCATCGCAAAACCTTTTTGAATGAAGATGCATGCGCTGCATGTTTAAATTTTAAATTTTCAAATTCCTGATTGATGGCCGGTCTCTACCTACACATCCCTTTTTGCAAGCAAGCGTGCCATTACTGCGATTTCCATTTCTCGACCTCGCGTAAAAACCAAGGAGCGATGGTGACGGCACTCGCACGTGAAATGGTGCTGCGGCGCGATGAATTGGCCCAAGAAACGATCGAAACCATTTATTTTGGCGGAGGTACGCCCAGTGTTTTGTCGACCGATGAGATCCGTTACCTGCTGGACAGCGTTTATAAAAATTTCACCGTTTCACAAGATCCGGAAATCACGCTCGAGGCCAATCCCGACGATCTTTCCATTGACCGGATCCGCGAGCTCAGACAAACGCGCATCAACCGGCTCAGCATCGGGATCCAATCGTTTTTTGACGATGACCTCAAAAGCATGAATCGCGCGCACAATGCGAGCCAGGCAAAGGAATCACTGGCAGAGGCCGTCCGTCATTTCGATAATATTTCGATCGACCTGATTTATGGGATGCCCGGTATGAGCGACCAAAAATGGCGACAAAACATCGAAATCGCGCTATCGTTTGACATTCCGCACATTTCGAGTTATGCCCTTACGGTCGAACCGCGCACCGCATTGCACAAAATGGTCCGTGCGGGCCAAGTTGCATCTCCAAGCGATGAAATGGCCGCCGCACATTTTCAGATTCTGGTCGAAACGCTTTCGCACAACGGTTTTATCCACTACGAACTGTCGAATTTTGGCAAGCCGGGTTATTTTTCGCGTAACAATTCGGCGTATTGGCTCAGAAAGAGCTATTTGGGCATCGGACCCTCTGCGCATAGCTACGACGGGGTTTCACGCAGTTGGAACGCAGCCAGCAACAGCTTATACCTCAAGGCGATTTCGCGCGATGAATTGCCGCGTGAGATGGAAATACTCACCGCGACCGACCGCTACAACGAAGCCGTCATGACCGGTTTGCGGACCATGTGGGGTGTGTCGCCGGATCAGATCGAAGCCGATTTCGGTTCGCAATACGCCCAACATCTGCTGCGTGAAAGCACAAAAATGATCGCCGACGGATTGCTGGTCATCGACAATCAGGCGCTCAAAACCACTGCCAAAGGCAAATTTCTCGCAGATGGCCTGGCTTCTGATTTGTTTTGGATCGACAGCTGAAAATTGCGCGAACTTTAGTAAATTGGCCCAAATGAAAGCCACGATCCAACACTGCGACCAGACTTTTACCGTCGATTTGTCCAAACCGATCGATTTGTCGATTCCATTATCGGCCACCGACGACAACCCGATTGCATGGTACATCGAAAAACCCGTCATCGAGCCGGTTCGTTTTGGCGATTGGATAGGTAAAGTATCGGAAGGAAAATCGTCGACAAATTTCAATAACGTTTTTTTCAATCCGCACGGGCATGGCACGCATACCGAATGTCTGGGGCACATCACGCGCAACTTTTACAGCGTCAATGAAAGCCTTCGCGCTTTTTTCTTTACTGCCGAACTCGTTACGCTGCGCCCGTACAAGCGTGGAGAAGACCATGTAATTACTAAAAATCAACTGCAGGCCGCGCTGGAAGCCAGATTGCCCGAGGCGGTCGTGATCCGCACGTTGCCAAACGATGCCGGAAAGATGCACCGCAAGTATTCGAATACCAATCCGCCATATTTGCATGAGTCTGCCGCCGCTTATTTGCGCAAGATCGGCGTGAAGCATTTGCTGATCGATCTGCCAAGCGTCGACAAGGAAAAAGATGACGGATTGCTGCTCGCCCACAAAGCGTTCTGGAATGTCACCGATGTCAACAATCTCAATGCCGATGCCCGGCTGGATGCGACGATCACAGAACTCATTTATGTTCCGGGCGCTGTGAAAGATGGCAGTTACCTGCTCAATTTGCAAATCGCGTCGTTTGAAAATGATGCCAGCCCGAGTAAACCTGTTTTGTATGGCATTGATTGAAGTTTCTGCCGATAAATCCAGGCTCGATGTGCCATTTATCCAGGATTTTTTAAAGGATATTTATTGGGCTGCCGGCCGCACAATAAGTGAGGTTCAAACCACGATCGACGCATCGGTATGTTTTGGGATTTACCGCGACGGCAGGCAAATTGGATTTGCGCGCGCTATCACCGATTATGTGGTTTTTGCTTATGTGATGGATGTTTTTATAACGCCTTCCGAGCGCGGCAACGGTTATTCGTCGCAATTGATAGAAGCCATGTTGTCTGAACCGCAATTACAGCACGTTAAGATCTGGCGGCTCGCCACTACCGATGCGCATTTTTTGTATGAGAAGTTTGGGTTCAGGCCACTTGCACACCCGGAGAAAATGATGGAGCGGGTACTTCCCTGAATAATTGTATAGCGGCGGGTCGAATTACAGTTTTTCTGTAATGGGGTAAATGCGATAAACGTTATCTTTACTGTAGGGTAGGGGGCAATGTAGGTTACCCCTACAATAAAAAAAGGACAGGTGATTACAGAAAATCTGTACATTTTGTTAAAGTTT
>JAEWLN010000052.1 GCA_023457535.1 Bacteroidota bacterium | reverse complement strand
TAGGCGCAGCCGGACCTACTGCAGTAGTAAAAGTGATCGGTGAAGACCAATAACTGAAATCACCGCCGCCACAGCTTGAGCGAATCCAGAAATAATAAGTGGTCGACGGAGACAATCCACCCAATGTAAAGTTTACATTGCCTGCAGGAACATTGCCCATAGGCGGCGTAGCAACACTTGGTGGCGTATTGGCAGTACTGTAATAATATTGGTAGGTGACGGCCAGATTCGGTGCCGGCGGCGTCCACGAAATAAAGGCACTTCCGGAGGTAAGACCGCTTGCAGGAGCCAGGGCCGGCGTTAAACAAGTAGTTTCTTTGAGCAAAATATCATCAAGCAATGTGGTGGCGTTCCCTGCTTCAGTATAATCATCGAAGCCAAAATAATATACCCCTGTAGTGGCCGGAGTGAAATTGATGATGTTGGTGTATGGCCCCCCTTTGAATTCTTCGTGCGTAGCGAGAATGACACTCATTGCCGCGTCTACAGGAGCCGATCCATACGAAACAGCCATATTCTGCGCCGTAGTTACAAATTCGCCCGATGAACCGTATTGGTACGAAAGCCTGTAAGAGACGCCTCCGGTAAGCTGTACACCTTCTGTGAAAAAAGTTGCGTCATTGTTTACGCCAAGCACCTGGATACGCAAATGTTTGTCCAGGAACCCCCACGCATTGGGTGCTGTCGCGTTGGCAACGGCCCAGGTCGCGCTTCCGGCTGCGAATTCGCGTTTGGTACACGATGGGATCGAACCTACGGTCGCACCGCCAAAATTCTCATTGTACGGAACAGTTCTCGGATCGCACAAGGTGGTAAACGTGCCTGCGGCAGACCATCCGCTTAAACCACCGCAATTGCTTCTGACGTATATATAATATAAGGTGTTGGCAGTCAAACCTGAAACCGGCGCAGAAGTGACGCCCGCCCCTACTGAACCCGTAGGTGTAGTGGTCGCCTTGGGATAAGAAGCAGCAAGAGCTTGGTAATTCATCGCCGTTGGAGGGATGCTGCTCACTAAATACTCATATCCATTAACAGGCGCATTTGCCGGAGCGGTCCAGTTAATGGTTGCAGAATTACTTGAGATCGAAACCGGCAGTGCAGCGGCAGCTCTGGGTGCATAGCACGCCGGAGGACTCCATGTCAGTCGTGTGACAGCGGTTATGGCCGAAGCTCCCGTTAAAAAACGAGTAGCTACCGCCTCTAAATTTCCTTGACCGCGATTGAATATGACACCTGTAGTAGGCCACGGCGGTGAGGGAAGGTACCTGTTGTGATAATCAGTATTATTCTCTCCACGCAAGCCTACCTGCCCGGTTCTCGCAAGCGAAGTTGGACTGGTTGCCGTCACGATATCGTATTTCAGTTCCACCATTCCCGCATTGGGATTGGAAACATCAGACTCATGCAAAATAATCTGCATCCTCATTGCCGGTGCTACATCCCTGTACGCTATCCATTGAATCGTAAATGTCCTGGACCCCGCAACGCCGCTTGTCTTATAAAGAACATCCGCAGACACCCCTTTCAGGTCCCTTGCGTAGACAGCAATCACGCCTTCATACGGCGCTGAGCTGGATATTGGCGTGAAATCTGTTGCCATCGAAGTCAATGCAGCAGGAGTCATTGCCCCAAATGTGATGAAACCATTGAACGAAACGTTACAGGTGGTGTAAGTTTTGTCATTAAAATTGAAATTGAATCCAATAGGTATGTTGGCCGCAACAGCATTGTCCAATATAGCGTTGACATTTGTACCAAATACACCTGTCGCACCTGAGAGCGGTGTATAAGTTTGACCCGATGCGATCGAGGTTGTGGAATAGGCACTAACCTGCGCATTGACATTAATTCCGGCAACAGCAAGCAACGTCGTGAAAACGGCCTGAAGTGACAAAGAACGAACATTACTTTTTTTTGCGAGGCAACAAAATGACGAAAGTAATTTTAAACTCATAAAACAATTTTTTGGTGGTGGTGGTATTATTTTTCTTTCAAAATCACAACATAGAACTTGTTGGCATTCATGCGCTTATCACATTTAGGGTGATAATAAAATGTTGTGTGCGCATAAATTTACATCAAAAGATAATAGGTCAGAAAATTGTTACCATAAATAACATTTTAATCGACGAACAGTGCAAAATAATCGACGAAACATGTTAAAAACATATTCCATCGGTAAACAATTTAACAGCTTAAATCTTTTTGCGATGCAAAAATCAACAAGTTACTGCACCAAATGTAAACAAATTAAGAAGCTATCGGCAATAAAATTATTAACAGTATCGATTTGATTTTTGATAACTATCCACACCTTTAAAAATGCGCGAAAACCAGCACAAAAAAAAACCTCCCAGGGACCAATCCGGGAGGCATTTTCATCCTAATCTAACTAATATAAAATAAAAAAATTACGCTATCGTGGTTTGATAATTTGCGGCCTTCTTTCCAAAAGCTTTTACGAGCAAACGATTGGGTGCAATGCCCGCGTTGATCATCTGCTTTCTTGCGCTTACAGGCCCATCGTTGGAAATGGTCGCTTTAGGTGTTTGCTTGGATCCCATGAACCACGAAACGATGTTCATGGTGCCATTGGAAGCATCGGCATCGGCGGCAATCGCAGTCTGAACTGTAACATTTGTAAATTCAGTTTGGACGAACCCGGCATCTATCGTCTGACCAAAGCATTT
>JAEWLN010000051.1 GCA_023457535.1 Bacteroidota bacterium | reverse complement strand
AGATTGAAGTGACCAAAACCAGAAACTGGTTCTTTGCGAACGCCACCCAGATAGGAGTCGTTACAGGCTTCTCACCCATTTCCAGACCGTTCTTTTTAGCCACCTTGGTCAACACATTGTTCACCATGAACAGCATCACAACCAGGATCAGCATCACTACGGCAAGCGCACCAAGGATGACGTTGTTTGAGATACCGCTTCCGTCAGTAGCCGCCGTAGCGGTTCCCGGAGGCGCAGCAGTCGTGCTTGCAGCGGGCGCAGGTTGCGAAGTGTACGCAAGAATGTCATCGATGTTGGCTTCCGACAATTGCGGGAACGGCGTCATCACTGACTTGTTGTTTTCATTGAAGAGTTTGACCGCAACAGGATCGCCAGCCTTGATCATCTCAGAGCTGTTGTGGATCCATTTGACCAACCACGCACGATCGTGCTTGTTGGCCACATTGCGCAACGCAGGGCCGGTCGATTTCCCATCGAGCTTGTGACACGCGGCACAGTTGGTATTGAAAAGCTCTTTCCCTTTTGCAGGATCCCCTCCGGCCGGAGCAGCCGAAGCATCGGCAGCAGGAGCAGCAGTTGTTGCCGCAGCGGCAGCATCTTGAGCCATTGAAGTAAAGGAGAACGTGAGCAGGGCCACACCTAAAAATAGTACCCTGGAAATCGAATGATGGTTACCCACTTTTTTCATATTATAAAATGATTATCGACTGTATTTCATGTCATTTTATCGCGCAAAAGCCCGAAAAATACACGCATGCTTAAAAAACTTGCACAAAAATACAATTTATGAGCTATTCTCAAAACCTTAAAATAGTCTTAAAGACCAATTTATACCAATTCTAAATAAGTATTTTCGGCGCCGTTATTTGATTAAATAGTACATTTGTATAAAAATCACCGCATTATGAGATTATTAACGTTTGCAACGCTTTTTCCGAGCCTTATCGGCGCCGTTTTTTTAGCTTCGGATTTGCGTGCGCAAGACAAAAATGTCACGCTGACACAAGACCCAAAATTCGAGCAGATGCTCAATGAAAAGCGAAAAATCAACTCTTCGATCACGGTCAACGACCGCTACAAAATCCAGATTTACAACGGCGAGAGCGAAATGGCCAAAAAAACGCTCGGCGACTTCAGAAAAGACCACCAGCAATTTGACGCCACCATCGTATTCAGCACGCCAACGTACAAAGTTTGGATTGGCAATTTTAAATCCCGTATCGAAGCCGAACGCAACCTGGCCGAGGTAAAAAAGAAATACCCCAACGCGTTTTTGATCAAACCGAATAAATAAAAAATCCCAAAAAGAAATTCCAGATCCCAAACGGTCAGTGAAGACTTTTGGAATCTGGAATTTCGTTTTTTTAATGAAGACTTAAATAAAAAAGGGCCCGAAAGCCCTTTTTTTATTTGAGTTTTTTCTTGACCGCCACTTCCTGGAACGCCTCAATGATGTCATTGAGCTCGATGTCGTTGTACCCCTTGATCTGGATACCGCAATCGTAGCCTTTGGACACTTCCTTGACGTCGTCCTTGAAGCGCTTGAGCGCCGTAAGTTCGCCGGCGTGAACCACCACGCCATCGCGGATGATGCGCACCCTCGAAGATCGGAAAATCTTGCCATCGGTAACCATACAACCTGCAATGGTACCCACTTTGGAGATCTTGAACAATTCGCGTATCTCAGCCGTTCCGGTAACTTCCTCTTTCATTTCCGGCGACAACATGCCCTCCATCGCATCTTTGAGGTCATCGATCGCATCGTAAATGATCGAGTAATGACGGATGTCGATTTCTTCCTTCTCAGCCAGTTGCTTGGCATTGCCGGCAGGACGTACGTTGAATCCGATGATGATCGCATCCGACGCCGAAGCGAGCATAACGTCCGATTCAGTAATCGCACCCACGCCTTTGTGGATGATGTTGATCTGGATTTCCTCGGTCGACAGTTTAGAGAACGAATCCGTAAGGGCTTCCACCGATCCGTCCACGTCACCCTTGATAATAATATTGAGTTCCTTGAACTGGCCAAGCGCGATACGGCGACCGATTTCGGCCAGCGTAATGTGGCGCTGTGTACGCACCGATTGTTCGCGTTGCAATTGCGTACGCTTTACGGCAATCTGCTTGGCTTCGCGCTCATCTTCGAACACGTTGAATTTGTCACCGGCCGTCGGCGCGCCGTCCAGTCCAAGCACCGATACCGGCGTGGAAGGACCCGCTTCTTTGACGGTATGGCCTCGTTCATCGTGCATCGCACGGATCTTACCGTGGTTTTTGCCCGCAAGCATATAGTCGCCCACACGCAAAGTGCCGTTCTGAACCAGAATCGTCGCTACATAACCTTTTCCTTTATCGAGTTGGGCTTCCACCACCGTTCCAGACGCCAAACGATCTGAATTGGCCTTGAGGTCGAGGATTTCCGCTTCGAGCAAAACTTTCTCGAGCAATTCCTTGACACCTGTTCCGGCCTTTGCCGAAATATCATGCGACTGGATTTTTCCGCCCCAATCTTCAACGAGCAGGTTCATGCCCGCCAGCCTTTCTTTAATTTTGTCGGGGTTCGCGTTTGGCTTATCGATTTTGTTGATCGCAAAAATAATAGGAACGCCTGCCGCCTGTGCGTGGCTGATCGCCTCCTTGGTTTGCGGCATGATGTCATCATCGGCAGCGATTACGATAATGGCGATATCGGTGACCTGCGCACCACGTGCACGCATGGCCGTAAAGGCTTCGTGACCCGGTGTATCGAGGAATGCGATTTTCTGTCCATTGTCGAGTGTTACGCCATAAGCGCCGATGTGCTGCGTAATCCCACCAGATTCACCTGCAATGACATTCTCCTTACGGATGTAATCCAGCAAGGAAGTTTTACCGTGGTCGACGTGACCCATAACCGTAACAATTGGTGCACGCGAGGTAAGATCCTCGGCGCGATCCTCTTCGATCTGGATGTTTTCTTCGAGGTCCGTGGTAATGAATTCCACGTCAAATCCGAACTCGTCCGCCACGATGGTCAGCGTTTCGGCGTCGAGACGTTGGTTCATCGTCACCATGATGCCAAGCGACATACACGTTCCGATCACCTTGGTAATCGGCACATCCATCATCGTGGCAATTTCGCCCACGGTAACGAATTCCGTCACTTTAAGCGTTTTGCTTCCTTCTTCGAAAGCTCTTTGTTCATCCTCCGATTTTTGTCGGTGCGAATCCCGTTTATCGCGACGGTATTTGGCCGCTTTGGATTTTCCGCCCTTGCCCTGCAATTTCTCGAGGGTTTCGCGGATTTGGTTTTTAACTTCTTCTTCAGTAGGCTCGACCTTGGCAGCTACGGCCGGACGACCCTTGCCAAAACCAGGTTTTCCGCCTCTCAGGCCGCCAGGCTGACCCGGACGCTGGCCCGCTCCTGCTCCGGTTCCCGGTCGAACTTCGCCAGGCTTGGATGGGATGCGCTTGCGCTTGTTTTTTGCGTTCGCGTTATTGGCCGCCGGATTGGTTCCCGGACGTTGTTCTTCTTTTTTCTTCTTTGGCTTCTCAAACTGCGACAAATCTATGGTTTGCCCGGTAAGTGTCGCGCCGGAGAGTTTTTGGTACTGCGTGGCAATGGATTCTTCTCCGGGGGCGGCAGGCGCTTTGGGTGCCGGGGTTTCGGAAACCGTCGGCGGTGGTGGTGGTGGTGCAACCTCCGGGGTGGGGACCACTGGCGGTGCCGGGCGCGCAGGTTCAGGCTTTGCCGGATTCAGGTCGATCGTACCCACTTGTTTGGGTCCGGTCACCGTTGCCCTGGCCTTGATGACTTCCTGACGCTGGCGCTCCTCATCGAGTTTGCGCTTGTCCTCGAGTTCGCGCTCGCGTTCCATACGCAACGCCTCTTTTTCCTTGCGCTTCTCCTCGCCGACCTCTTTTGAAGCCTCCTTGTTGCCTTTATCGGTTGAAAATTGGCTTTGCAGGATTTCGTATTCGCGTCCGGAAATCTTGGCGTTCGGATTGGCATCAATGGCGATGCCCTTATCCTTGAGATAATCCACGGCGCGTTCCAACGAAATATTGAATTCCCTTAAAACCTTGTTGATTCTTATTATTCTTTCTTCAGACATATAATCTTTTGTTGTTACCTTTTGTTGTGTTGTGGTCCGGCTTGTTAGCTATTGAATTCCTCTTTGAGGATGCGCATCACATCAAGGATCGTTTCCTCTTCAAGATCCGTTC
>JAEWLN010000050.1 GCA_023457535.1 Bacteroidota bacterium | reverse complement strand
CGACAGGACCGGACGCCATTTGGTGACCATGCCGCACATCGAACGGTCGACATTCCAGTGGAACTGGGCGCATTACCCTGACGGGCGGCACGACGAGGTTACACCGTGGGTCGAAGCGTTTGTCAATGCGCGCAAATGGATCGAAGCCAGAACTAATAACCACTAAAATAATAAATATGAAAACAAATAAATTGCTGTTGCTGATGTTGTTTATCGGCCTCACCACGGTCGCATCGGCACAAAAGATCGAAACCTTTACCATTGACGGAAAAACCTATTACGGAACCAAAGCGATCCCTTCAGAAGTGACGGGCAAATATTGGTACGAAAAAACAAAAGAACCCATCGTAGAGATCAACGCCGATGGAACAGGCTACTTCCAGGTCCACGATGTTAAAGCCTACCCGGTCGAATACTGGATTGAAACCGATGCAAAAGGCAACATCCAAAAGCGAAAAAGCGAGACCAACGCCAATTACCAGGTGGTCATGATCCTCAAATACGGCAGCAACGGAGAATCGGGATGGCGCGGTGCCAACGCCGGCAAATACGACCGTATTGATGTAACTTTTGCCCTTGACCAGGGTTATGCCATCGTAATGGGCGAACGGTTCAGGAAATTGTAAGCCCGCACATTACATCTTATCCACAAATTGCGGATTATCGCGAATTTGGATCTTTTATTTGCCGGACTTCAGGCGGTATTTGCGCTCTTTGTACAGATGCGACGCCAACGTAATATGGGCCAACGCATCGCGCGCCAGTTCGGGATCGAGTTTGGCCGGAATGAGTTCTGTATCGGTTTTGATTTCGAATTGCAGCGGGTCTTTGTCCGGTTGCAGGATAACGACCTGATTGCCCACGCGAAACGCATTGTTGTTGTGGAATTGCATGATTGCGCGGCCTGTGACCGACTCCGGGAGTTTTAAAAGATCGCGCCCCGGCATAGGCGATTCAAGGTTCAGCCCGACAAGATTCAGCAATGTGGGCGCAATATCGATCTGGCTCGCGAGTTTTTCATACTTTTTGCCTTGGGGCACGCCCGGCCCGATGATGAGCGCCGGAATGTGGAATTTGTTGATCGGAACCAGATTCTGTCCGTACGTGCGCGTGTTGTGGTCTGCGATGACGATAAAAACCGTGTTCTTGAAATAAGCTTCTTTTCTGGCGAGCTCGAAAAATTTTCCGATCGCGAAATCGGCGTATTTCATCGCATTGTGCACCGTTTGCTTGGGTTTTTCATAAAGCGCGATGCGTCCGTCGGGGAATTCGAACGGTTCGTGGTTCGATGTGGAGAACATCAGCGAAAAGAACGGCTTGTCGCCCTGCTGCTTGAAATAGTCGTTCGCCTTGACCACCAGATCCTCATCCGAATAGCCCCAGGTTCCGTGCATCGCGGTCTTGCTTGCGTCGAAATCCGGCTCGTCGACAATGTTGTCAAATCCATTGCCGTTGAAAAATCCGGCCATGTTGTCAAAATTGGCCATTCCGCCGTAAATAAAACTTGTGTCGTAGCCTTTTTGCTTCAACGCCGAAGCCAGCGTGTAAAATCCGGACTGCGAATTGCTGAGCTTGACGACGCTTTCCGACGGCGACGGCAAAAATCCGGTCACGACGGCTTCAATTCCGCGTACGCTGCGGGTTCCGGTGCAATACAAATGGGTAAACGACAATCCTTCTTTGGTAAGCTCGTCAAAATGGGGCGTCAGCGGCAACCCGCCAAGACTCCCAACGTATTCGGCGCCCAGGCTTTCCTGAAGAAAGATCACCAGGTTGTACGGTTTTTGGCGCACGGTGTCGGGTTTTTGAATGTGGTTCAGCGGTAAATCGGCGTGGATGAAATCGGCATCGGGAACATTCATGTATTTTCGCACCCGACCGATGGCTTCCGCCAGATCCATTTTGCCGTACATTTGGGCAGCATTGTCCTCGTTTTTGATCGAATAAAGTGCAAAACCAACCGTGTAGAGCGAATTGAGTCCGAGTGAATTGGTCATTTGATCGGTCGAAAATACTGCATTGCTGGCGTTGATCGGGCGTTTGGAGGTCAGGCTCGAACGCGCGCCAAAGAACAACAGGAACGCTACGGGCAGGAACAACATCAACCGCGTTTTGTAGTCGGTGCGCCGCGGATAGAACCACTTCGCCGACTTTTTGACGGCCAAACCAATAAAAAGCAACATGATTACCAACGTGGCGATGATCGATCCGAGGTAACTTTTAACAAGCGTTCCGGCCACCTCGGCAGGATAAATCAGGTAGTCCAGAAACAATTTATTGGGTCTTGTGTCGTACTGCCCGATAAAATCGCGCGTGGCCAGTTCCATAAACAACAGCAGCGCTAAAAACAAAACAAAGTAAATGCTGAAGAACGATTTGATTTTGATGAGCCAGTGGTGGGGCAGCACGCAAAGCAGCAGCGCGGGCAAAAAAGACAAATAGCACAACAGGATCAGGTCCATGCGCAGCCCGATAGTAAAAATACGCCAGAAATCGGCTACCTGCATGATGCGGTCGCTGAACATCCAGAACAAAAATACGCGGCTCAAGGTGGTAATGGCCAGCCCGATCAATATAAAATGGACAAGCGGCCTCAAAAAATCTATTTTTTTCATACGGTTCGTTGGTGCGCAAATGTAAGAAAACCGATGGGTTTATTGCATTGCCCGTTGCTGATTTGAAAGTGTTGTAACCAATTGGTTTCCAGAAATGCGCGGACACTGCGCCCGGATTTGCCCATAGCTGTCACCCGAACTGCCCAAAGGATTCCTGCACCGGATGCCCCAACAAACCATAATATTTATTACTTTGCGACAAAATAATTCGATTATGCCCAATATTACCCGCTTGTTTGACTTTCCGTACCACCAGCAAAAACACTACAATATTCCCGATGCGCTCGTGACCAAACAAAATGGTCAATGGGTAAAGACGACCACAAATGAATACCTTTCCAAAGCCAATGCCATCTCGCGCGCACTGTTGCGGCTGGGCGTCGCGAAAGACGATAAAATTGCGGTGATTTCCTCGAGCAACCGCACCGAATGGCATATTGTGGACGTGGGCGTGTTGCAGGCCCAGGCGCAGAATGTACCCATTTACCCTACCATCTCTGAGGAAGATTACCGATACATACTCGGGCACAGCGGCGCGATTTATTGTTTTGTGTCGGACAGCGAGGTTCTGGGCAAAGTAAACGCCATCCGACACGAGTTGCCGGGACTCAGGGAAGTTTACTCGTTCGACAAAATCGACGGTTGCAAAAACTGGGGCGAGCTGCTTGAATTGGGTCGTGACGAAAGCAACCAACGCGAGGTCGAGGCAAGAAAAGACGCCATTACGACGCACGATCTGGCCACGATTATCTATACATCGGGCACAACGGGCAAACCCAAGGGCGTCATGTTGTCGCATGAAAATATCGTATCCAATGTGTTGGGCAGCGAAAAGCGCATTCCGTTCGAGGCCGGCAAATCGCGCGCGATGAGTTTCTTACCGATCTGCCATATTTACGAGCGCATGGTCACGTATCTGTACCAATATTATGGTGTCGGGATTTATTTTGCAGAATCGATCGAAAAGATCAGCGACAATATCAAGGAAGTCCGGCCCAATGTGATGACAGTTGTGCCGCGCCTGCTCGAAAAAGTCTACGATAAGATTTACGCAAAAGGCGCCGAGCTGACCGGGATCAAAAAGAAATTGTTTTTTTGGGCCATCGACCTTGGGGAGCGGTACGAACCCTATGGCGCAAACGGCCCCTGGTATGAATTCCAGCTCGCCATCGCGCGAAAACTTATTTTCAGCAAATGGAAAGACGCTTTGGGCGGCAACCTCAGTTTGATGGTTTCGGGCAGCGCCGCGTTACAGCCACGTCTTGCGCGCATGTTTGCAGCTGCCGGATTACCGGTCGTGGAAGGATATGGCCTTACCGAAACTTCGCCCGTGATCGCCGTCAACGATATGCGGAACCGAATGTTCAAAGTAGGCACCGTGGGCAAGCCGATCGACAATGTAGAGGTCAAAATTGCACCCGATGGCGAAATCCTGGCCAAAGGTCCAAACATCATGCTGGGTTATTACAAAGACGCCGAAAAGACGGCCGAAGTCCTGCAGAACGGCTATTTTCACACCGGCGACATCGGCGAGATCGACAAAGAAGGCTTTTTGAAAATCACGGACCGTAAAAAAGAAATGTTCAAGACCTCGGGCGGAAAATACGTCGCCCCGCAGTTAATTGAGAATGAGATGAAGCAATCGCGGTTCATCGAGCAGGTGATGGTCATCGGCGAAGGCGAGCGAATGCCTGCAGCGCTGATCCAGCCCAACTTTGACTTTGTGCGCGAGTGGGCGCGTCTGCACAATGTATCGCTAGGAGAACAATTACAGGACATTGCGTCGAATGAGCACGTGATTGCGCGCATCGGACAGGAAATCGATCACATGAACGAAAAATTCGGCAATTGGGAAAAGGTCAAAAAATTTGAGCTCACGCCCCAGGCCTGGTCCATCGAAGGCGGCGAACTCACCCCTACGCTCAAGCTCAAACGCAAACAGATATTGGAGAAATACCGCAATTTGTACGATAAGATCTACCGTTGATCACGGATAAATGATCAGGAATATAAAGGCCAGCAGGTTCACGAGCAACACGACGCCATACACCAGATTGGTGCGACCGGCGCTCAGCGAGAGCATGACCGTAAACACCGATAACCCGAGCAGCAGGATCGCTTTGATGTCCAGCCCGAGCACGATGCGCATATCGTAAAAAATACACACAAGGGCTACAGTAGGAATGGTCAGCCCGATACTGGCAAGGGCCGACCCAAGGGAAAGGTTCAAACTGGTTTGCAGCCTGTTCTTGCGCGCTGCATTGACCGCCGCAATGGCCTCCGGAAGCAGGATGATCATCGCAATGACAACACCTACAAGCGTTACCGGCAACTGATAACTGATCACGAGCGCCTCGATGGCAGGCGAAAGCGTTTTGGCCAAAAGCACGACGATGGCAAGACTGGCCACGAGAAATACAAGACTGAATACAAGTTCTTTGTTGTCGACTACTTTTACCTTATGTTGATCGGCAGAATCGCCTGATAAAAAATACTCGCGGTGCCTGGAAGTTTGTGCGAACAGGAAAAATCCGTAAATCACAAGACAGGAAATCGACGCCAACACCAGTTGCGGCGTAGAATAATAACCACCTTGCACGCTGTCTGTAAATGTGGGGATGACCAGCGTAAAAACGATAATCGATACAAGCGAAACCAGTGCGATGGTCGTAGAATGCACTGAAAACCGCTGTTCGTGGTGTTTCATGCCACCAATAAAAAGACACAAACCTACAATTCCGTTCAAAATAAGCATCGTAGCCGAATATACGGTATCGCGCGCCAGCGACTGGGCCTGACCGCCGCCGGCAAGCATCAGCGAAACGATGATGGAAACTTCGATAACCGTAATGGCGATGGCCAGGATAATCGTACCGTAAGGCTCCCCTACGCGGTGTGCGACCACTTCCGAGTGATGAACTGCCGCCATGACGCTAAAAATAAGCAGTATGCTGGCCAATAGCTGAAAAACAGGACCGGCGGCAGCGAGATTTGAAAAATACAAGATCCAGGCGAGTATCGGAATGACCAAAGTCCAGCGTAAGAATTGCCTCATAAATTATGTTTTTGGGAAAGTTAATATTTTGGGGTTGCTGCGGTTGTTAAAATTCCGATAAATTAAATTCTGTCAGGTCAAAAAACAGCAAAAAAAATTTATTTATTATGCATGCATAGTAATTATTTTATATCTTTGGATTCGTCCACGACAAAATTTATGAAAGAAAAAACGATAGATTACGTACTTCGCGCCACCTGGCAAGCGGTCTCACGCATGTACAACGAGCAGGCGCAAAAATATGGCGCAACCATGGCCACGGGGTTCGCGTTGCTCAGCATCGATAAAGAAGGTACCCCATCTACGGCGCTCGGTCCGCGCATGGGCATGGAGGCCACCAGCCTGACGCGCACGCTCAAATCGATGGAAGACAAAGGCCTGATCACGCGCGAGCCCAATCCTGACGACGGTCGGGGCGTATTGATCCACCTTACCGACTTTGGAAAAGAAAAACGCGATTTGTCAAAAACCACCGTGCGACAGTTCAACGAAAAGGTCCGTGAACGCGTATCGGAAGAGCAACTCGCCCATTTTATGGAAGTGGCCGAGGTCATCAACGAACTTATTCTCGATAAAAACATATTCAACGATAATGAAAAGAACCATTAAAAAAGTAGCCGTCATCGGCTCGGGCATTATGGGCTCGGGCATCGCGTGCCATTTTGCCAACATTGGCGTGGAAGTTTTACTGCTCGACATCGTCCCCGGCGAGCTCACTGAAGCCGAAGCCAGGAAAGGGCTGACGCTCGAAAGCAAAGCCGTGCGCAACCGCATTGCAAACGACCATTTGGCCCACGCGCTCAAATCGAAACCTTCTCCCATTTACCACCCGAAATTCGCCGCGCACATCACTGTGGGGAACACCACCGACGACATGCCAAAGATCGCCGGCGCGGATTGGATCATCGAAGTGGTCGTCGAACGGCTCGACATCAAAAAACAGGTGTTTGAGCAAATCGAAAAATTCCGTAAACCCGGCACACTTGTCACCTCGAATACATCCGGCATCCCGATCCACTTCATGAGCGAAGGCCGCAGCGAGGATTTTGAGCGCCATTTTTGCGGCACGCACTTTTTCAATCCTGCGCGCTACCTGAAACTGTTTGAAATCATCCCGGGCCCGAAAACATCTGCCGAAGTGCTCGGGTTTCTGAACAATTACGGCGAGCAATTCCTGGGAAAAACGTCTGTCGTGGCAAAGGACACCCCGGCGTTTATCGGCAACCGCATCGGCATTTTCGGCATCCAGAGCTTGTTCCATCTGGTAAAAGAAATGGATCTGACGATCGAGGAAGTCGACAAGCTCACCGGTCCGGTCATCGGGCGGCCTAAATCGGCAACATTCCGTACGGTCGATGTCGTCGGGCTTGATACGCTCGTTCACGTGGCCAACGGATTATACCAGGGTGTTCCGGCCGATGAGGCACACGATTTATTTAAACTACCCGACTTCGTGGCCAAAATGCTCGAAAATAAATGGCTCGGCTCCAAAACCGGACAAGGTTTCTATAAAAAAGTCGACAAAGATATTTTGTCTTTGGATTTGAATACGCTGGAATACCGACCGAATAAAAAAGCGTCTTTCGCGACACTCGAACTTACCAAAACCATCGACAAACCGGTCGACCGTTTCAAGGTTTTGATTGGCGGCAAAGACAAAGCGGGCCAATTTTACCGCAAGAGTTTTGGCGCGATGTTCGCCTACGTTTCGAACCGCGTACCTGAAATCACGGACGATTTCTATAAGATCGACGATGCGATGAAGGCCGGGTTTGGCTGGGAAAACGGGCCGTTCGAAATTTGGGATGCCATTGGGGTCGAAAAAGGCATCGAACTGCTCAGGGCCGAGGGTTTGCAACATGCACCATGGGTGGACGAAATGCTTGCCTCGGGGAACAAGACATTTTATACGGTCAACGATGGCGCGACCTATTATTATGACATCGCTACCAAATCGCAAAAGAAAATTCCGGGACAGGATGCGTTCATTATTCTGAACAACATCCGCGAAAATAAAAAAGTCTGGAGCAATTCAGGGTCGGTCATTACCCACTTGGGCGATGGCATCCTGAACCTCGAATTCCAGTCCAAAATGAATACCATTGGCGGCGATGTGCTGGCCGGAATCAACAAAGCGATCGACCTGGCGGAAAAAGAATACAACGGTCTTGTGATTGGCAACCAGGGCGCGAATTTCTCTGTAGGGGCCAACATCGGCATGATCTTCATGATGGCCGTAGAACAGGAATACGACGAACTGAACATGGCCATCAAAATGTTCCAGGACACCATGATGCGCTGCCGTTATTCCTCCATTCCGGTTGTGGTCGCGCCGCACGGCATGACACTGGGCGGTGGATGCGAAATGAGCATGCATGCCGACAAAGTTGTGGCGGCAGCAGAAACTTACATGGGGTTGGTCGAATTTGGCGTCGGGGTGATTCCCGGCGGCGGCGGATCTAAGGAAATGACCCTGCGCGCATCGGACCAATTCCACAAAAATGACGTAGAGCTCAATATTTTGCAGGAATATTTCCTCGCCGTTGCGATGGCCAAAGTATCGACATCGGGGTATGAAGCGTTCGACACAGGTGTGTTGCAGCACGGCAAGGACGTCATCGTCGTGAACCGCGACCGCCAGATCGCCGAAGCCAAAAAGCATGCACTGCTGCTGGCCCAGGCCGGTTACACTCAACCCATCCGCCGCAAAGACATCAAAGTGCTCGGCAAACAGGCACTCGGCATGTTTTACGTTGGAACGGACCAGATGACCGCCGGGCAGTTCATATCGGACCACGACAAAAAAATCGCCAACAAACTCGCTTATGTGATGGCCGGGGGCGATTTATCCGAATCAACATTGGTATCCGAACAATACCTGCTCGACCTCGAGCGCGAAGCCTTTTTATCGCTTTGTACCGAACGCAAAACGTTGGAACGCATCCAATTCATGTTAACCAAAGGCAAACCATTACGCAATTGATTTTAAGTGGCAAATGTTGATTTTTAAACAATCCAACGCCGGAACATTTAAATTCAGAATTTAAAATCGAAAACAAAATGAAAACAGCATATATAGTCAAAGCATACCGGACCGCAGTAGGCAAGGCGCCAAAAGGTGTATTCCGGTTCAAACGGCCGGATGAACTCGCCGCAGAGACCATTCAATACATGATGGCCGAACTGCCCGATTTCGACAAAAAACGCATCGATGATGTCATGGTGGGCAACGCCATGCCGGAGGCCGAACAAGGGCTCAATGTGGGCCGGCTTATTTCCCTGATGGGGCTCAACGTGGTCGATGTGCCCGGTGTAACGGTCAATCGTTATTGCGCATCGGGACTGGAAACCATTGGGATGGCAACGGCAAAGATTCAGGCGGGAATGGCCGATTGCATCATCGCGGGCGGCGCAGAAAGCATGAGTTATATCCCGATGGGCGGCTACAAACCCGTCCCCGATTACCAGGTGGCCAAGGCTGGACATGAAGATTACTATTGGGGAATGGGACTCACCGCCGAAGCCGTAGCCCGGGAATTCAACGTTTCGCGCGAAGACCAGGACCAGTTTGCGTTGCAATCGCATCTCAAGGCGTTGAAAGCGCAGGCCGAAGGCAAGTTCGCCAACCAGATCGTTCCGATATCGGTTGAGCAGACGTTCATCAACGAATCGGGCAAAAAGGAAACCAAGTCCTATACGGTCAGTAAAGATGAGGGTCCGCGCGCCGATACGAATATCGAAGCGCTCGGCAAGCTCAAACCGGTGTTTGCGGCAGACGGTAGCGTAACGGCCGGAAACTCGTCGCAAATGAGCGATGGTGCGGCGTTCGTGATGGTCATGAGCGAGGAATTGGTCAGGGAATTGAATCTGACACCTATAGCGCGTCTGGTCAATTTCGCCTCTGCCGGTGTTGAACCGCGCATTATGGGAATCGGGCCGATCAAAGCGATCCCGAAGGCACTCAAACAAGCCGGCATGAACCTCAACCAGATCGAACTGATCGAACTCAACGAAGCTTTTGCATCGCAGTCGCTGGCTGTGATCCGCGAACTGGGCCTGGACCCGGAAATCGTCAATGTAAATGGCGGCGCAATCGCATTAGGCCACCCGCTGGGCTGTACGGGCACAAAATTGTCGGTGCAATTGTTCGACGAAATGAAACGAAGAGACAACAAATACGGCATGGTGACCATGTGTGTGGGTACCGGCCAGGGTTGCGCAGGGATTTATGAGTTGTTGTAGATTTTAAATGGCGTGAAAACGGCACGGAATCAATGAAGACGACTTGGTGATTACCTGGCACTCAGCAGTCGGGGACCGAACCTGGTTGCTTCCGGGACCCTGCTTTCTCATGGAGCGCCGATCCCGGCCAAACGCAAATAATAATCTGAAATTAGCATTCAAAATTTAAAATAAAAAATAATGACCACCGAAAAAGACCTTACCCGCGGCGGGCAATTCCTCGTCAAACAAACCCAATGTGAAGACATCTTCACCCCGGAAGATTTCTCCGAAGAACAAATCATGATGCGCGATTCCGTCAAGGAATTTGTCGATAAGGAGATCTGGCCCAACAAGGACCGATTCGAGAAAAAAGATTTCGATTTTACAGAAGAATCCATGCGCAAAGCCGGCGAGATGGGCTTTTTGAGCGTTGCCGTTCCCGAAAATTACGGCGGGATGGGCATGGGATTCGTCGATACCGTATTGGTTTGCGACTACATTTCAGGCGCGACCGGGTCATTCTCGACCGCATTTGGCGCACATACCGGGATCGGGACGATGCCCATAACGTTATATGGAACTGAGGCGCAAAAGCAAAAATATGTTCCTAAACTTGCCTCGGGCGAATGGTTTGGCGCGTACTGCCTGACCGAACCGGGAGCCGGGTCGGACGCCAATTCAGGAAAGACCAAAGCGGTGCTTTCTGACGACGGTACGCACTATCTGATTACCGGCCAGAAAATGTGGATCTCAAACGCCGGATTCTGTTCTTTGTTCATTGTTTTTGCCCGTATCGGCGATGACAAGAACATCACAGGATTTATTGTCGAGAATGACCCTTCAAATGGTATTTCGATGAACGAAGAGGAGCACAAACTCGGCATCCGCGCCTCCTCTACCCGACAGGTTTTCTTTAACGAGACCAAAGTTCCGGTAGAAAACATGCTCTCCGAACGCGGCAACGGCTTCAAGATTGCGATGAATGCGCTCAATGTAGGCCGTATCAAACTGGCCGCTGCTTGTCTTGACGCACAGCGCCGTGTGACCTCGCATGCGATCAATTACGCCAACGAACGCCAGCAATTCAATACGCCGATCGCCAATTTTGGGGCCATACGCTACAAACTTGCCGAAATGGCGACAAGCTGTTATGCGGGCGAAAGCGCAACGTACAGAGCGGCCAAAGACATCGAAAACCGGATCAAATCGCGTGAAGCAGCCGGTGCGTCGCATCAGGAGGCCGAACTCAAAGGCGTTGAGGAATATGCCATCGAGTGTTCGATTCTCAAAGTAGCCGTATCGGAAGATGTACAGACCTGCGCCGACGAAGGCATCCAGGTCCTGGGCGGAATGGGCTTCTCAGAAGATACACCCATGGAAAGCGCCTGGCGCGATGCCCGGATTTCGAGAATTTACGAAGGAACCAATGAAATCAACCGCATGCTTTCGGTGGGAATGTTGATCAAAAAAGCGATGAAAGGCCACGTGGATCTGCTCGGACCTGCGATGAAAGTCCAGGAAGAGCTCATGGGCATCCCGGATTTCAACACGCCGGATTATTCCGAATTGTTCGCTGAGGAAAAGGAAATGATCGGAAAACTCAAAAAAGCATTTTTGATGGTTGCGGGCTCGGCGGTACAAAAATACGGTCCCGAACTCGACGGACACCAGCAATTGCTCATGGCCGCAGCCGACATGCTGATCGAGATATACATGGCAGAATCCACGTTGCTGCGCACGGAAAAACTGGCGAAATCGGTTGGCGAGGAATCGGCAAAAGAACAAATCGCAATCGCAAAATTATATCTGTACAAAGCCGTGGACATCATATCCCAAAAAGGCAAGGAAAGCATCATTTCATTTGCCGACGGCGACGAGCAGCGCATGATGCTTATGGGATTGCGCCGATTTACCAAATACGCCAACATGCCCAACATCATCGCGTTGCGCGAAACCATCACCACCAAACTGGTGGCTGAAAACCAATATTGTTTTTAAATATTTAGTTAAGTTTAAATTGGGAAAGCCGCAGCGTTTGTAACGTTGCGGTTTTTATTTAAAGGCGTTGCATTGCAAAACCGTGGCAAACAAAGCCGGGAAATTACGTCGGCGCTTGGACATTGCGACAGAGATTTTTAATTTAGTGGCCAATAAAAACCAACTTTATGAAATTACTCGGCATTGGCTCGCGCATCCAACATCCTCAATTCGGCAAAGGCGTCGTTACAAATGTTTCCTCGAAAGACTATTGGATCACCTTTATTGACAACGGACTGGAAACCATTCCGCTCGACGATACTTTTGAAGTTATCGACGCTGCTGAAAATGAAGTCGACACCATCAGCTTTTACGATGTAGAAAAAAGTCTGACCAAAATCCTTAAACGCTGGTCCGATGTCACTGAAGTAGTCCCGATCGCAGACAAATGGAAAGGCGGAAAATTGATAATGGAACCCGGACAAGCCGGTGTACAAGGCAAGGAAGTACCGATCGATACGTTCTTCAACAAAATCATCATGACCCGCGACAGGCTGCGGGTGATGGAACAAAAAATCAACGCGAGCCAACTTGGCGAAAATGAGAAAGTGGAGCTACAGCAGTACATTACGCGTATTTACGGAAGCCTGACCACATTCAATGTGCTGTTCAAATCGCAGACGGATTATTTTGTGGGGGAAAAATCGAAATAGAAAGTCGGTTGTCAGTCCATAAACGCTGTAAAATAAAAACGGCCGCCTGTTCGAGTAGCGGCCGTCTTTTGCAATATCTTTTTATTCTGACTTCTAACAATTATAACCCCATATTTGAATCAGTCGGTGAATAAAGTTGACAGATATTGCGAACCAAACAAACATTATTTTGAAATCTTACAGCGGCTTTCTGCCCTGGATGATTCTGAGAATTACTGCAATGATTGCGATGACGAGCAGGATGTGAATCAAATTACCGGTGGCATAACCGCCCAGGAATCCGATGGCCCAGATAATAACTAAAATAACTGCGATAGTGTATAACAAATTTCCCATGATTTCTTATTTTTTATTGTTAATTTTCTCCTGAAGCGCTTTCGCATGTCCCAAATGGGCTTCTAATGTTGGTACCATATTTCCGGCCCACGCCCTGATTTCAGGATCGCTGGCTTTCTCCGACGCATCTTTCATTTTGCTGATCGCATCTTCGTGTCCATCGACCATCATGTCTGCATATTTCTTGTCGAAATCCTTTCCTGATTTCTCGTCGTTGAGATCATCGTAATGCTCCTTGCCTTTTTCTGTGAGCGCCATCGGCAAAGTAATGTTCTTGCGCTGGGCCAGCGACTTGGTCGTAGTCGACGCCTTGGTATGGTCATCCACCATCATTTGACCGAATTTCTTGATTTCAGGATCGGTTCCTTTCGAGGCGGCCAATTTTCCGGTTTCGATTTCTTCGAGGTCTTTTTCAGCGGCTGCAACCAGATAGTCTGAATCGTCTTCCTTGGCTTCATTGGTGTCGTCAAATTTGGCCTCGTTTTGTTCTTCGGCGACTTCCTTTGAGTCCTCCGGTTTAGGTTCCTGCTTACACGATGTAAAGAACATTCCCCCAACCGTCAGCCCCAGAAGCAACATTTTAAATAATGGCTTTTTCATAGCAATTTTGGTTTTTGATTATTGGTTTAACAAAGTTGCCGATTTGGTCAAGGCATTTTGTTACAGAATATTCCCGAAATGTTACAGAATTTTCAGAGCCGCTGATTTTTAAGGACTTCCCTAGCGATCGAACGCAAAAATGGACGCATCGGCATTGTCTTTTCCAAGGATCAGATCGCGCAAAATCAGGGCGGCCGTAACGCTGAAAGTAATTCCGTTGCCGCCAAATCCCAGAGCGAAATATCCGTTGGGCAACTTCTTGTACGGGCCAATATAAGGCAGCCCGTCCTTGGTCGCGCCAAAAGTTCCGGTCCAACTGAACTCAGGGGTAAATTCCACGTCCGGAAACAGCTTATTAAAGT
>JAEWLN010000049.1 GCA_023457535.1 Bacteroidota bacterium | reverse complement strand
GCCTAATCCCGGATCGGCATTGCAGGATACAGTCATGACCGTGTTTTCAGGAGAATGCGGCAACCTGACCGCGTTGGGATGCAGTGACGATGAAGGCGTCGGGGCTTTTTCAATGATGAATTTGTCTAATTTGACGCCGGGTCAAACCCTTTACGCGCGCATTTGGGAATATGCCAACGATATGGCCGGAACATTTCAGGTATCGGCCTGGAACGCTTCGCTAAAAACCGCTGGATTTGACCGTGCGGACCTGCGTTATTACCCGAATCCTGTTCAGGATGTGCTGCATTTGTCTTATCGCGAAAAGCTATCGTCTGTATCGGTTTACAACCTGATGGGCCAACAGGTCATGACGCGCACGATCGATACTGAGCAGGCAGCAGTAGATTTATCGCAGCTGACCCCTGGCGCATATTTGGTTCGCGTTACGGCTGACGGCGGATCGTCGGAAACCCTTAAAATTATCAAAGAATAACCGATATGATTTTTTCAAAGGCCACCCTCGCGGTGGCTTTTTGTTTTTGCGCTATCTTTGTTAAAAATCCGCACATGTATTTTTCGTTGATCATTCCCGTCTACAACCGGCCGTTCGAAGTAGGGGAGTTGTTGGAGAGCTTATCGGCCACGACCTATGGCAAACCCTTTGAAATCGTGATTGTTGAAGACGGTTCGAGCCAAACCAGCGAAGGCGTGGTGGATTTGTTTCGCGGAAAACTCGATATTTCTTATTATTCAAAGCCTAATTCAGGACCGGGTGATTCACGAAATTTTGGCATGCGAAAAGCCAAAGGGGATTATTTTTTGATTTTTGATTCCGATTGCATCATTCCCGCGCAGTATTTGTCCGAAGTTGAAAATGCGCTTGCCGCGCGTCCGGTGGATTGTTTTGGCGGACCGGATGCCGCGCTCGATTCGTTTACAGACATTCAAAAAGCCATCAATTTCGCGATGACTTCGTTTATGACCACAGGGGGTATCCGCGGCGGATCAGAACAAATTGCGAAATTCCAGCCACGCAGTTTCAATATGGGTTTGTCAAGAAGGGCTTTTGAAGCCTCAGGCGGATTTGGAAACATCCATCCGGGCGAGGATCCGGATTTATCGATCCGATTGTGGGACCTCGGGTTTCAAACGGCACTTTTTTCGCGCGCGTTTGTATTTCACAAGCGGCGCATCGATTGGCAAAAATTTCGCGTGCAGGTCAATAAATTTGGCAAAGCCCGGCCTATACTGGATTCCTGGCATCCGCGACACGCCAAACTGACGTTTTGGATGCCTTCGGTTTTTGTGTTGTTCACACTATTCTCGGTGGTATTGGGAATATTCGGGTATCCGGTGTTTTTGGCCAACATCGGCGTTTATTTTGCGGGTATACTGGTGTTTGCATCGGTTCAGAATAAGAGCTTTAAAATAGGATGGTTTGCCGTGGCCGCCGTTGCGATTCAGTTTTTTGGGTACGGATCGGGCTACCTGCAATCATTTTTCAAAGTACGGGTGTTCAAGCAAGCCCCTGAGCGCGCATTCCCCGAATTATTTTTCAAAAAATGACAAAGATACTCGGACTTACCGGCGGTATCGGCAGCGGCAAAACAACGATTGGAAAGATGTTCGAAAAAATGGGCATCCCCGTGTATGTGGCTGACGACCGCGGCAGGATACTGACCGACTCACCGGCCGTAATCGCGCAAATCCGCGCGCAATTCGGCGATTTTGTCATTGCGGGCGGCCAACTCGACCGAGGGAAAATGTCGGACATCGTATTCAAAGATCCGTCACAGCTGAAAAAGCTCAACAACATTATCCATCCGGTGGTACACGCCGATTTTGCCCGTTGGCTCGCCGGCCATCGCGACAAACCGTGGGTCATCCGCGAAAGCGCCATATTGTTTGAAAGCGGAAGCCATCTAGATTGCGATAAAATCATCTCTGTCACGGCGCCTGTAGAAATACGGATTGATCGCGTAATGCGACGAGACGGCGTCACGCGCCGCCAGGTGCTGCAACGCATTGGTAGCCAAATCACTGATTCGGACCGCGCGGCGAAAAGCGATTTTGTAATCGATAACACCCATCTGGAGGAAGCTGAAAAACAAGCAAAAGAAATCTTAAAAAATCTATAAATCGGCAAAAAACAGTTTAAATGTTAATCTTTGGTTAATGTATTTAACGCTCAAATGTTAAAATCCTAACTTTGTTAATATGAATAAATTGTTTTTCCGATTGCTTGTTTTATTGATGAGCTTGTCCTTGATAGGCATCATTTTGGTTCAGGTATATTGGTTCAATACTTCATTCAAAAACAACGAAGAGCAGTTCCGTTTCCACGTCAAGCAGGTCATTGGCAATGTAGCCGACAAGCTGCAAAAAGAGGAAGCCTACAGCTTTATCGATAAGTACAAAAAACTCAAGGACAGCATCGGGAAAGAACCCCAAAAGAGTGATTTTCTTGAGTTTGGCTATTACCAGCGGAATTCGCGTACGAACGAAACGATCATTTATTCGAACAGTATCATTTCTGAAGATTACAACATCTCTGCTTCGTTCTTTGATAAAAAAGTAGACAGTTTAAAGTTAAAGAATTTTTCGTCCAAACGCGTCACCGAAGTCTATAACAACGGCATCGATAACGCCGTGCAGCAAAAAATCATCCCCGATGTCAAAATCCAGAAAACCGGCCATCTCGATATTCTGGACAATGCGCAGTTTGAGATTTTTTTCAAGGATATTGCTTCGGCCAAACCGCTGCAGGAACGCGTTTCTAAAGAAAAACTCGAGCAGTTGCTCTTTACCGAGCTTAACGAATATGGGGTCAAAACACCGTTTGAGTACGGCGTTTACAGCAATGGGCTGGCTACGAAAATCCAGTCGGACCAGTTCAGGTACGCCAAAAATGATACGTACACGATCCCGATTTTCGCCGATAATGAGGGAAACAACAAATACCAGCTCATGGTCAGTTTTCCGCACAAAGAGCGGTTTCTGTTCTCGGACTTGGTAGGGATCACGATTCTGTCGATTGTTTTTACCCTGATCATCATTATAGCCTATTCGAGCGCTTTGAACCAACTGATCCGTCAGCGTCATATATCGGAAATCAAGACCGATTTCATCAACAACATGACCCATGAGTTCAAAACGCCTATAGCCACTATAAACCTCGCGCTCGACGCGATCAAGAATCCAAAGATCATCAACGATAACGAGAAAGTGACGCGTTATCTGCAAATGATCCGCGACGAAAACAAACGCATGCATGCGCAGGTGGAAAATGTACTCAGGATTTCAAAACTCGAGAAAAAAGAGCTCGAAATCAGCAAGGAGTCGAACAATATCCAGGACATTATCGAGGATGCGATCGATCATGTCAATCTGATCATCGAAGACCGCCAGGGTACGATAACGACACATTTTGCCGCAACGCGTACAACCGTATTGCTCAACGATGTACATTTTACCAATGTGATCGTCAACATTCTTGACAATGCGATCAAGTATTCGCCCGAGGCGCCTGTCATCGATATATATACGGAAAATGTCAAAGATTTCGTGATCGTAAAAGTCAAAGACCAGGGTGCCGGGATGAGCAAAGTGGCCCAAAAGCGGATTTTTGAAAAATTCTACCGCGAGCACACCGGCGATTTGCACAACGTCAAGGGCCACGGGCTTGGGCTTGCTTATGTGAAAAGGATCATAGACGACCACAACGGTCAGATATTTGTTGAAAGTGAAAAAGGAAAAGGAAGTACGTTCATTATTAAAATACCACTCATTAATTAAAAATATATATGGAAACAGAAAATAAGAAAATCCTTTTGGTCGAAGACGATCAGAATTTTGGAGCCATACTAAAAGATTACCTGACCCTCAACGATTTCGATGTAACATTGGCCAAAAACGGCATGGAAGGTTTCGAGAAATTCAAAAAAGATACCTACGATTTGTGCATTCTCGACGTCATGATGCCTTACAAGGACGGCTATACGCTGGCCAAGGAAATCCGCGAAAAAAACAAAGATGTACCCATTATCTTCCTGACGGCAAAATCGATGAAGGAAGATGTGCTCAAAGGCTACAAAGTAGGGGCGGACGATTACCTGAACAAACCGTTCGATTCAGAAGTGCTTTTGATGAAGATCAAAGCCATCATCCAGCGCAAACAGGCCGATATCAAGAACGACCACGTCAAATTCGAGTTCCAGATCGGCAATTTCCACCTCAATTCAAAATTGCGTTTCCTGACTTACAAAAACGAGGAACCAATCAAACTTTCGCCAAAGGAAAACGAATTGTTGAAAATGCTGGCCGTTTATGAGAACGATCTGATGCCGCGTGAACTCGCGCTTACCAAAATCTGGCGCGACGACAACTATTTCACGTCCAGGAGTATGGACGTTTACATTGCCAAGCTGCGCAAATACCTCAAAGCCGACGAAGATGTCGAAATTCTCAACATTCACGGCGAAGGGTTCAGGTTGGTCGTCAAAAATAAAGCAGAATAGCAAGCCATTGCTGCCAGCTGTTCCACACCAATTGCCTCGGATCTCCGGGGCTTTTTTATGGCGTTTACCGGCTCGCACAAAGCTGATCGCATTGTGCTCGCCGCCACCGCGCTGTACGCTGTATCTTTTGCCTGCCGATGGTCGGCAAAAGGATGCCGCTCCCATCGCTAACGCACCCCTTGTTTCCAGGTCATCTCGAGCGCAAAACAAACTTTTCCATCCTTCCCGATCGAAAAAAACGACGGCGTTTCGCCCGGCGCTACATTGATCTGCACGCTATCACCCAGGTTGAGTTCACGCAGGAAATTCATTTCGAGCGTTTCAAGCTTCATTGCCAGGACTTGCTCCGGATCGAGCGCATCCAGGCACCACTCCAGGTATTTTACATTATTGGCATGGTTCACGATGTCCAGGTCTGACAACATCACGCGGCGCGCAGCAGCGGTGCTTGTTTGGCGCAAAAAGTTAAGACGTCCCACAGGTTGCCGTGTCGCATGGCGGTTAGGGAATTTTTCAAAATGGTCGTGCGGCAGCGCCAAAGGTTCGGCTTTTCGCATTTTGGTGTTCAGCACGGCCCACAGCGTCGCGGCGCCCACAATCTTTTTTCCGTTTAGGAAAACTTCCATATTCCGCACAGAGTTGGCTCCCTGCAAACTTTCGATCCACGTTCGCACCACAACCTGGTCCTGCCATCGCGGCAACGCGTCGATTTCAATGCGCATCCGGCTCAGCACCCACGCCTGGTCGAAATGCTGCATGTCGGTGAAGCTCAAACCGCCGGAAATGGAATGTTCGGCAGCAGTCAATTGCAAGAGGTTGCACAAACTCACATAATCAAGGTGGCCGTTGGGGGCGCACATGGTGAAGTTAATGTTCCAGGTATGTTCGTATACAGAATGAAAATCGGCGTTTACAGGCATTGGGGATCGATTTGGGATTGGATATAGTGCGTAATCTGCGCAAGGTCGGTTTCGAAGTCAAACCATCGGGCATTGTCGAGTCGCTTGAACCACGTAAGCTGGCGTTTGGCAAACCGGCGCGTATTTTTCCTGATTTCTTCTACGGCCTGTTCAAGCGTATCCTCGCCGTCAAAATAGCGGAACAATTCGCGATAACCTACAGTTTGCAGCGCGTTCAAATCCCGGTGCGGCAATAACATTCGCGCCTCGTCGAGCAAGCCGGCATCCATCATCAAACCGACGCGGCGGTTGATGCGCTCGTAAATCACCGCGCGATCGGCCTCAAGCCCGATTACGATCGGTGTAAATCGGCGTGTATTTTTCTTTTGTTTGCGGAATTTGGAATACGGTTGTCCTGTCGCCAAGCATACTTCGAGCG
>JAEWLN010000048.1 GCA_023457535.1 Bacteroidota bacterium | reverse complement strand
GAGTAGGCTCGGTGATACCGCGTTCGGTTCCGGCTAACTTGGCAGTGAAGCCCGATAGGAAGTAGTATTTTGTTTGTTCGGGCGTTAGGATAGAAACGGGAGGCAGTACTCCAAAGGCGTCGGCGCTAAGGAAGATAACCTTTTCGGCAGGGCCACCTTTAGAAACTGGTTTAACGATGTTGTTGATGTGGTGTATGGGGTAGGATACGCGGGTGTTTTCGGTTACCGACTTATCGGCAAAGTCAATTTTACCATTAGCATCTACGGTAACGTTTTCCAACAAGGCGTCGCGTTTGATGGCGTTGTAGATGTCGGGCTCGTTTTCTTTGCTTAGGTTGATAACTTTAGCGTAGCATCCGCCTTCGAAGTTGAACACGCCGTCGTTGTCCCAGCCGTGCTCATCATCGCCGATGAGTTCGCGCTTGGGATCGGTCGAAAGTGTGGTCTTCCCCGTGCCAGACAAGCCGAAGAACACCGCCACATCACCGTCTTTTCCTTTGTTGGCCGAACAGTGCATCGAGGCAATTCCCTGCAACGGCAGGTAATAATTCATCATCGCGAACAATCCTTTTTTCATTTCCCCGCCATACCACGTACCGCCTATGAGCTGCATCTTTTCGGTCAGGTTGAACGCAATATACGTCTCCGAATTCATCCCGTGCGCAGCGTAGTCCTTAAAGCCGCGCTTGGAAGCGTTCATGACGATAAAGTCCGGCTCGCCGTAATGTTCAAGCTCCTCCTCGGTAGGACGAATGAACATGTTCTTGACAAAATGCGCCTGCCAGGCTACCTCTACGATGAAACGCACTTTGAGGCGCGTGTTCTCGTTGGCCCCGCAAAACGTATCCACTACAAACAGGCGTTTACCCGATAGTTGGCTGACGGTATTTTCCTTGAGCGCATTCCACGTATTTTGTGAAATGGGCGTATTGTCGTTGGGTGCTTTTTCGCTTGGCCACCACAGCGTGTTTTCAGTGACGGCGTCTTTGACGATGTATTTGTCTTTCGGGGAACGGCCGGTGAAGTCGCCCGTCATTACGTTTACGGCGCCGAGTTCGGATAATTGGCCGCGTTCATACCCCTGTAGTTTCGGGTCGAGTTCTTCATTGTACAATTGGTCGTAGGACGGGTTGTAAACGATTTCTTCTACATTTTTAATTCCATATTTTTCCAACGAAATCGATTTCGCGGTTGGCGTGACATGGTCCATAAAGTTGCGTTTGAATTAGGCCACAAATGTAAAAATTTAATCCGAGCTATAACGTTTTCGTTCAAAAATTATGACTTTTTGCGGATTAAATCGACAAACAGCCAAAACCATGCGACAATCAGCAATAATCCACCAATCGGGGTTATAAATCCGATGGGTTTCAGGTCGATTCCCGTCAGATTTCTGGTCGTCAGCAAATAAATCGAAAATGAGAATAAAACCACGCCGATGACCGTCAGCCGGTAGATGCCGCGCCGCGCTTTATCGGACAAAACCGCTGTTGTGCCCAAAAACAGCAAAAACAACGCGTGGTACATCTGGTACTTGACGCCGGTTTCAAAAGACGTCAGCTGATCGGCAGACAATACGGCCCGCAGCGCATGGGCGCCGAATGCCCCGAGGACGATGGCGGTGAACCCGAGCACCGCAGCGGCAGAAAGTATTCTGGTTTGCATGATTTTTAATTTCCACAAATATACGCCGGGCGCGGGAGATTTTGAACCCGGTTCGGAATGAACGGAAAAAAAATTACATTTGCATCTGTAAAACGCACACCATGAAAAAATGGACAGTTCTTTTGGCGCTCACCGTGGCGTCGGTCGTTTCGGGGCAGGCCGTAAAATCGGGCGAGAAATTTGTGTACACGGCCTCGTATAATATGAGCGGGCTCATGACGCCACTGGCCCAGGTAACCATGGCCACAGAATCGGTCAAAACGTCCAAAAATACGCTGTTGCACCTCTCGTGCCAGGCCACGACGTTCAGCAAATGGGATTCGTTTTTTAAAATCCGCGACATTTACGAATCGTATGTGAATCCGGCCACGTTCAAGCCGAGTTTGTACAAGCGCAACATCCAGGAAGGCAAATATGCCAAAAAAGAAAAATACCTGTTCAAGGGCAATACCATTACGAGCACGGTCAAAAAGAACAGCGCTCCGGAAACCACGCGCAATTTTTCCATCGGCGACAACACCCAAGACGTAGTTACGATCTTATACCGGTTGCGCAACGTGGATTTCAGCAAGTTCAAAGTAGGACAAACGCAAAACTTTACGGTCGTTTTTGACGAGAAACAAATGAATGTGTCGGCCAGATACATGGGCAGGGAAACCGTCAAATCGGGCAATCTGGGCAACAAAGAATGTTACAAAATTTCGATTGCAGCCAAAACCGATAAACTCAAAGGCACCGACAAAAACCTCATCTGGCTCACGGCCGATGCGCGCAAAGTACCCGCGCTGATCAAATTCAGCATCCCCGTAGGAACCGGCCAGTTATCACTAACCAATGCATCAGGAATCAAATGAGAAAAGTTTACATCGTTTTAGCCGTCATTTTTATCATTGTCAGTTTGATTTTCGCCATTTTGCCAATGGGCACGCTGGCGCTCTTACCCGTGGCCTTTGCGTTGATCTTCAGCGCGCTTTCACTGTTTATCTCTCAGGGCGACGCCAGAAAACTACCCAAATGGCTTGTCATCATAGCGGTGTTGCTGCTTGCCGTCGCGGGTGCCAAAGCAATGATGCCCGATGAAGTGGCCAACGATGCCGAATTCGAACAAAAGAAAATAGAATCCAAATCTGAAGACCTCAAAGACCTCGAAGAACTAGAAGGCGATTTGTAATCATGGGCCGCGAGCTTGACCAGGAGCTGCTTTCAGCCTGTAACTTTGCGACCAAACCGCAGTTAAAATCATGAGAAATATCCTTATTATTGGCGCCGGCCGATCGGCTTCGTCACTGATCCAATACCTTTTGAACAAATCCGATGAAGAACGGCTGCACGTGACCATCGCCGATTTATCGCTCGGACTGGCCCAACGCAAAACCAATGGCCACCACAATGCAACGGCCATCGCACTGGACATTCACGACGTCGCGCAACGGCAAAATGAAATCCAAAAAGCGGACATCGTCATTTCAATGCTTCCGGCCTTCATGCACGTCGACGTGGCCAAAGATTGTATAGCGTTTCGCAAGCACATGGTCACCGCGTCGTACATCAGCGACGCGATGCAAGGCCTTGATGCGGCGGCCAAAGAAAATGGATTGGTGTTCATGAATGAAATCGGTCTCGATCCTGGCATCGACCACATGAGCGCAATGAAAATCATCGACGACATCCGTGAACAGGGCGGTAAAATGTTGTTGTTCGAATCCTTTTGCGGCGGATTGGTCGCCCCGGAATCGGACAACAACCTGTGGAACTACAAATTCACCTGGGCACCGCGCAACGTCGTACTGGCCGGACAAGGCGGAGCGGCGAAATTCTTGCAGGAAGGCACGTACAAATACATTCCGTACCACAAATTGTTCCGGCGCACGGAATTTTTTGATGTGGAAGGCTACGGAAAATTCGAAGGGTACGCCAACCGCGATTCGCTCAAATACAAAAGCGTTTACGGTCTTGACGACGCGCTGACGCTCTACCGCGGTACGATACGACGCGTCGGGTTCTCGCGCGCATGGAATGTTTTTGTGCAATTGGGCATGACCGACGATACGTATGTGATCGACGATTCAGAAAACATCAGTTACCGCGAATTCACCAACCTGTTCCTGCCGTACCACCCGAGCGATTCGGTGGAGATCAAACTGCGGCTGCAACTCGGCATTGAACAGGACGACGTGATCTGGGACAAATTGCTCGAGCTCGATTTGTTCAATCCGGACAAAAAAGTCGGGCTTAAAAATGCGACACCTGCGCAAATACTTGAAAAAATTCTGGCCGATGCGTGGTCGCTCGCCCCGGACGACAAAGACATGATCGTGATGTACCACAAGTTTGGATTCGAACTCAACGGCTCCAAAAGACAGATCGATTCCAAAATGGTGTGCCTGGGCGATGACCAAACCTATACGGCAATGGCCAAAACTGTCGGGCTTCCTGTAGCGATGGCCACTTTGCAGATCCTCAACGGCAACATTACCACGCCGGGCGTGCAACTCCCGATTAATCGCGAAGTATACCTGCCGATACTGGCCGAGCTTGAAGAATTTGGCGTTGTGTTTGCCGAAACAGAAACACCTTATCTGGGTTACAACCCGAATAGTTTGCTGTAAAGCCGGAATTAAAGTTTGAAATTGAAAGCAATTCGTTACATTTAATTTCAATTTAACGCAATGAAAGTCAATTCGTTTCAAATAGAAATCGACGGCATCGACAAGGAAATCCTGCGCGATCTGATGTCCGATGCGCGCAAGCCCATTTTGCAGATCGCCAATAAGATTGGTATTTCAGGTGCGGCCATCCACCAGCGGTTGCGCAAACTCGAGCAATCCGGCGTGATCTCGGGATCCAAATTTACGGTCAGCAACAAAGTTTTGGGCTACAGCACAATGGCTTTTGTCGGCATATATCTCGACAAGGCCGCGCGCAATCCTGAAGCGGTGCGCGAGCTTAAAAAGATCCCGGAAGTGCTTGAATGTCATTATACCACGGGCAATTGGTCGATCCTGATCAAGATGATCTGCCGCGACAACGAACATTTGATGCATTTGCTCAATACAAGGATCCAGATCATCGAAGGCATCTCGCGCACCGAGACTTTCATTTCGCTTGACCAGCAAATCGAGCGGCAAATCCAATTGTAGCGCCAATGGACATCGGAACGATCGAACACCTCTGCAAAGCCCTGCCCCATGCCACCGACGAGATCAAGTGGAAAAGCGACTGGGTGTTCATGGTGGCGCGAAAAATGTTTTGCGTGATCGACCTCGAAGCGGTCCCGACGTCGGTGGCGTTCAAAGTCCCCGATGAAGATTTTGACGCGCTTTCGACCGCACCGCACTTCAAACCCGCGCCGTATTTTGCGCAACACAAATGGGTCACGCTGACGGACATCGGCAAAATTACACCGGCACATCTGAAAAAGCACATCCAAACATCTTACAAGCTCGTGTATGGCAGACTTTCCAAAAAAGCGCAGCGTGAACTTGGCAATGATGGCAAAGCACGGCCCTAAAAAAACCGCCCTTTCGAGGCGGTCTTATGCAAAAGGAAGGCGTTATTGACGTCTTCCCATGTAAATCATCAGGTAATACAGTAACGTACCGAGTGATCCGATGGCCGCCACTACGTAGGTCCTGGCCGCCCATTTCAAAGCATCTTTCGATCCGGCGTGCTCTTCACGCGTGAGCATCCGCTTGTTTTCGAGCCACGCCAGTGCGCGGTTACTCGCATCGTATTCTACCGGCAGCGTGACGAACGCGAAAATCGTCGTCAGCGCGAACAATACAATCCCGATCAAAAGCAATTGCGGAAAAGTATTGATCATCAAAACCCCAGCCAGCAGCACCCATTGGATGATGTTCGAGGCGAACGACACGACCGGCACCAGTTTCGAACGCATTTCAAGCCATGAATAAGCGACATTGTGCTGTACGGCGTGCCCTACTTCGTGTGCGGCAACCGCTGCCGCTGCGGCATTGCGTTGGTTGTACACCGCTTCTGAAAGGTTCACCGTTTTGTCGGCAGGGTTGTAGTGGTCTGTTAAACGGCCCGGCGTAGAGATCACGCGAACGTCGCGGATGCCGTGGTCATCGAGCATTTTTTGCGCAATTTCAGCGCCGCTCATGTTATTTTGCAGATGCAACTTTGAATATTTGTCAAACTTACTCTGCAGTCGTTGGGAAACCAGCCAGCTCGCCAGCATGATTGCGCCCATGATAATCCATCCTAAATACATAGTCTAATTTTTTTATGGTTTGGTTGCCGGCCGTCCGCAAAATGCGCGCCAGCATGAATTGGTGTCAGTTTAAATGATATTTTGTCAGGAAAGTATCGAAATACGGAACGTAACGAGAAAAACTGTACACCCGAAACAAGCGTCAGCCTACCAAGTTAATGATTTTTCCCGGAACAATAATAACTTTGTTTGGCGTGCGTCCTTCAAGCTGCTTGATCGTACGCTCGTCTTTGAGCACAATTTCCTGGATTTGCGCGGCCGTCAGATCCAGCGGCAATTCCATTGTAAAGCGCATCTTGCCATTGAACGACACCGGGTATTCCTTGCTGCTTTCCACGAGGTATTCGGCGTTGAATTTAGGAAATGGCGCGGTGGAAATGCTGTTTTGGTGCCCCAGTTTTTCCCATAATTCCTCAGCGATGTGCGGCGCATAAGGCGAAATCAAAATCGCAAGCGGCTCGAGTACGGAACGCTCGTGGCAATTCATAGCAGTAAGTTCGTTGACGGCGATCATGAATTGGGACACCGATGTATTGAACGAAAAACCTTCAATATCTTCAGTGACTTTCTTAATCGTCTTGTGCAGCGTCTTGAGCGCTTCCCTGCTCGCCGGATTGGACGTAACGATCAAACCTTTGTCGTCAAAATACAATTTCCATAATTTTTTAAGGAAGCCAAAAACGCCTGTGATTCCGGCGGTATTCCACGGCTTGTACTGCTCGAGCGGCCCGAGGAACATTTCGTAAAGCCTGAGCGTATCGGCGCCATATTCGTGACAAATGTCGTCGGGGTTGACCACATTGTATTTGGATTTGGACATTTTCTCGACCTCGCGTGTAACGATGAATTTGCCATTGTCTTCCGTAATAAACTCGGCATTTTTAAAATCCTCGCGCCAGTTGCGGAATGCATCGGTGTCGAGTTCGTCCGATGCGTTGACCAGCGCTACGTCGGCGTGGATGGGTTGCGTACGTTGTGATCCGATCTTGCCTTTGGAAACAAAGGTATTCGTACCCTCGAGTCGGTGCGCAAAAGCCGAGGTGCCTAAAATCATCCCTTGATTGATCAGTTTTTTGAACGGCTCCTCTTGTCCGATCAATCCGCGGTCATACAGGAATTTGTTCCAGAACCGGCTATAGAGCAAATGTCCGGTGGCGTGCTCGCTGCCGCCAATGTACAAATCGACGTTCTGCCAATATTGTTCGTCCTCTTTACTGACGAATTCGTCGTTGTTGTGCGGATCCATGTAGCGCAGCCAATACCACGAACTTCCGGCCCAACCCGGCATCGTATTGAGTTCGAGCGGAAAAACGGTTTGGTCGTCGATCAGTTCATTGGCCACGACTTTATTTTCAACGGTGCTCCACGCCCATTGTTTTGAATTGCCCAGCGGTGGTTGTCCGTCTTCTGTCGGTAAATATTTCTCGACTTCCGGCAAAACCACGGGCAAATGCTGCTTGTCGATCATTTGCGGCATGCCGTTCACATAATACACCGGGAACGGCTCGCCCCAGTAGCGTTGGCGCGAAAATACCGCATCGCGCAAACGATAGTTTGTCTTGCCCTTTCCGAGCCCGAGTTTTTCGAGTTCTTCGATCGCCTTTCTGGTTGCATCCTTGTAGTTCAATCCGTTCAGGAAATCGGAATTGGCGATCTTGACATTGTCCTTGGAGGCAAATGCCTGGCTGGAAATGTCGACGCCATCGAAAATATTTTTGATCGGCTGCATGCCGTTCTTGCCTTTCATGAAGTTCGCGAACGCATAATCGCGCTCGTCGCCACACGGCACGGCCATGACCGCACCGGTTCCGTAACCGGCCAGCACGTAATCACCTACCCAAACCGGAATCGGCTCTTTGGTGAACGGATGTTCCGCATACGCGCCGGTAAATACGCCCGAAATGGTCTTGACATCGGCCATGCGCTCGCGCTCGGAACGCTTGGAGGTTGCCTCGATGTATTGCCTGACCGACTGTTGCCACTCAGGCGTCGTGATTTTCGAAACGAGTTCATTCTCAGGCGCCAAAGTCAGGAACGTCACGCCGAAAATCGTATCGGGACGCGTGGTAAAGACTTGTATTTCGTGGCCCGAATGTTCATTGCCGGACAAAAAATGATCTACGTCGCTTTTGTTTTCATCGGCGTCAAGCACCTTGAACGTCACCAGCGCACCGGTCGACTTGCCGATCCAGTTTTCCTGCGCGTCTTTCAAAGATTGCGTCCAGTCGATGTCCTGGAGCCCGTCAAGCAAACGCTGCGCGTAAGCAGATATGCGCATGCTCCATTGCGTCATTTTTTTGCGTATAACCGGAAATCCGCCGCGCTCAGACAGGCCGTTGACAATTTCGTCGTTGGCCAGCACCGTTCCGAGTCCGGGACACCAGTTTACCTCCGTTTCCGCCAGGTACGTCAAACGGTATTGCAACAGTATTTTTTCTTGTCGGGTTTTGGTAAAACCGTTCCATTCATCGGCAGAAAAAACTTCGATGTTTTCATCCGACGCCGCAACGACACGGCCGTTACCCTCTTTTTGGAACTTTTCGATCAGCGTACAGATGCTTTCGGC
>JAEWLN010000047.1 GCA_023457535.1 Bacteroidota bacterium | reverse complement strand
TGTTGTTTTCCACGGTGTGGACGAAGTTTTGGTAAGTTTGGTGGATATTGTCTTTGTTCACCCAGTCAAACTTCATGTCTGCACCTACTTTTCCTTCGCCAAAGAGCGAATTGCGCAATGTGGTTTTTGGATCTGCGGCGGCGGCTTCAGCTGCTACAGAAGTTTCAACGCGTGTGCGCCATTCGTTGTATTTGGCTTCCGCAGCGTTGATTCGCTCTTCTGCGTCAGCGCGGTCTTTGAGGTTGGCCAGCGCCGCTTTGGCATCGGCGAGTTGTTGTTCAGAACGCGCGTTGATCGCATCCCAGTTGGCTTTGACATCGGCTTCGGCCACATTGCTGACCGAATCCACATAACTTGTGTAATTGTCTACGGAGCGCTTGGCATTTTCCTCTGCTTCGTTCTTGCACGAAGACAAACTCATTACAATTGCGGCTGCTCCCAGTAATAAAAACTTGCTTTTCATAAGATTGATTTTTAATTAGATTTTGTTGAAGTAAAATTAACGCATGGATTTATTTTAACTTTTTTACAATTGTCGTTAAATGTTATATCTTAAAAAGGAATTGGGTATCTTTAGACCAAATTTCTTGTATGGCTGCGCCTCTGATCAAAATCCACGATATTAAACGCGATTTTATACTCGGCAACGAAACGGTGTATGTGCTTAAGGGCATCGACCTCGAAATTGAGAAAGGCGAATATGTCGCACTAATGGGGCCATCGGGCTCCGGAAAGTCTACGTTGATGAATATTCTGGGGTGCCTGGACACGCCCACATCGGGTACCTATATATTAAATGGTAAGGATGTGAGCCAGATGCACGACGATGAATTGGCCGAGATCCGGAACAAGGAAATCGGGTTTGTATTCCAAACGTTCAACCTTTTGCCGCGAACGACCGCTTTGGCCAATGTGGCACTGCCGATGATCTACGCCGGATTTTCCAAACCCGAACGCGTGGCCCGCGCCACAGAAGTCTTGCAACAGGTAAACCTTGCCGACCGCATGGACCATCAGCCAAACCAGCTCTCGGGCGGTCAGCGCCAACGTGTGGCCATTGCACGCGCGCTGGTCAACAAACCGTCGATCATCCTGGCGGACGAGCCTACGGGAAACCTCGACAGCAAAACGTCGGTCGAGATCATGAATCTATTTGATGAGATACACCAAAATGGCAATACCGTAATCCTGGTCACGCATGAAGAGGACATCGCGCAATATGCCCACCGCGTGATCCGGCTGCGCGACGGGATGATCGAAAGCGACACTAAAAAATAAGCTGCTTTACAGATTTTCTGTACAGAAATCTGCGCCACGTTTTGTATTATTGCCGCACAATGGGCCTGACAGCAACAATTGTTGTTGAAACGGTCTGGATTTAGAATTTCAAATTGCGGATAAAACTTATCCGACCTCAATAAATTACCGATGAAAGTATACACCAAAACCGGCGACAAAGGCACCACAGCGCTTTTTGGCGGTACGCGCGTGCCCAAAGACCACATCCGCATTGACAGTTATGGGACCGTGGATGAACTCAATTCGTGGATCGGACTGATCCGCGACCAGCAGATCGAGGCGCATTACCAGCAAATTTTGATCGAAATCCAGGACCGGTTGTTCACCGCCGGCGCCATTTTGGCTACACCGCCTGACAAGGAGACATTAAAGAATGGCCAGCCGCGGCTCAATATTCCGCTGATTTCCGAATCGGACATCGAATTGCTTGAAAAAGAAATAGATGACATGGAACAAAGCCTCGCGCCGATGACCCATTTTGTACTTCCGGGCGGGCATCCCACTGTGTCATATTGTCACATTGCGCGCTGTGTATGCCGCCGGGCAGAGCGCTTATCGGTACATTTGAGCCACGAAGAGGCCATAGACGAACGCGTTATCAAGTACCTCAACCGACTTTCTGACTACCTTTTTGTACTGGCACGGAAGTTGTCCGCCGACCTTAACGCCGCGGAAGTGAAATGGATTCCGAGGAAATAGTTTCCAAATGCTCGTTCCCGTTGCGGCGAGTGGTTTCAAACTGCCTGTAAACACTGCGCTTTTGGGATTTGGCTTTTGGAATTTGGAAATAGAAATCAAACGTTCTTGACTTTTTTTAAAATAAATTCAATTTTACTTGACTTTTTAAGTTTAAAATTTATTTTTGCATAAACTAAAATCGACTTAGAGATGTATTGGACCTTAGAATTGGCGTCGTATTTGAGCGACGCGCCTTGGCCTGCAACCAAAGATGAATTGATCGACTACGCAATCCGTGCCGGAGCGCCTTTGGAAGTCGTTGAAAACCTTCAATCCATAGAGGACGAGGGCGAGATTTACGAATCGATGGAAGAGATTTGGCCAGACTATCCCACTGACGAAGATTACCTTTGGAATGAGGATGAATACTAAAAAATAAAAACTATTACAAAGTCTCCACGGAGGCTTTTTTTTTGCCTAAATTTGCACGCCCGTGCGTACGGGTTCACTTAGAAATTACAACGTTATGAGCTTTATCAATAGCATTTTGAAAGTTTTCGTCGGCGACAAATCCCAAAAAGACGTCAAGGCGTTACAGGGCAATGTCACCAAAATAAAAGGATTCGAAAGCGCCCTGGCAGCTTTGTCACACGACGAACTGCGCGCCAAAACGACCTTTTTCAAAGATAAAATCAAGCAAGCCCGCGCCGAGAAAGACAGCAAAATAGCCGCGCTCAAAGCGGAAGTCGAGGCCATTGCAGACATCGACGCGCGCGAAGACATTTACCTGCAAATCGATGCGCTCGAAAAAGAAGCGTACGAAATTTCAGAAAAAACGCTCAATGAAATCCTGCCCGAAGCATTTGCCGTGGTCAAGGAAACGGCGCGTCGCTTTAAGGAAAACACCCATATTACCGTCACTGCGACGCCGCGCGACCGGGAATTGTCGGCGACCAAATCGTATATAGCGCTCGATGGTGACCAGGCCGTTTGGGCCAATTCGTGGAATGCAGCCGGTAAGCAAATCACGTGGGACATGATCCACTACGATGTGCAGCTCATCGGCGGAATGGTATTGCACGAGGGCAAAATCTCAGAAATGCAGACCGGTGAAGGAAAAACGCTCGTCGCGACGCTGCCTTTGTATCTGAACGCACTGACCGGGAACGGCGTGCATCTGGTGACGGTCAACGATTACCTCGCCAAGCGCGACAGCTCGTGGAAAGCGCCGCTGTTCGAATTCCACGGACTTACCGTAGACTGTATCGACAACCACCAACCCAATTCTGAAGGACGCCGCAAGGCTTATGAAGCCGATATCACTTACGGAACCAACAACGAATTTGGTTTTGACTATTTGCGCGACAACATGGCGCACGCTCCGTCCGATCTGGTTCAGCGCAAACACAATTACGCCATTGTCGATGAGGTCGACTCTGTTTTGATCGACGATGCCCGAACGCCGTTGATCATTTCCGGCCCTGTCCCGCAAGGCGACCGCCACGAATTTGTGGAACTCAAGCCAAAAATCGACCATTTGGTCAGTTTGCAGCGCCAACTCGCCAACGGATTTTTGTCCGAAGCCAAAAGATTGTTCAAGGAAGGCAATTCGAAAGATGCCGGATTTAACTTGTTGCGCGCTTACCGGGCGTTGCCAAAGAATAAGGCGCTGATCAAATTCTTGTCCGAAGAAGGCGTCAAGCAATTGCTCCAAAAGACGGAAAACCAATACATGCAAGACAACAACCGCGACATGCATCTGATCGACGAGGCGCTTTATTTCGTGATTGAGGAAAAAAACAACCAGGTTGAACTTACCGATAACGGAATCAAATACCTGTCGTCCGATACCGATAGCAATTTCTTTGTGCTGCCCGATATCGGAACGGAAATCGCGCGCATCGAAAAAATGCATCTTGACAAAGACGCTGAAGCTGAAGAAAAAGAAAAATTATTCCAGGATTTTGGCGTCAAAAGCGAGCGCATCCACACCCTGACGCAACTCCTGAAAGCATACACCTTATTTGAAAAGGATGTCGAATATGTGATCATGGACAACAAAATCATGATCGTCGACGAGCAAACGGGCCGTATTATGGATGGACGACGTTATTCGGACGGATTGCACCAGGCGATCGAAGCCAAGGAAAACGTCAAGATCGAAGCCGTCACGCAAACTTTTGCGACAATCACGCTTCAGAATTACTTCAGAATGTACAGCAAACTCGCCGGTATGACCGGTACAGCCGTTACAGAAGCAGGCGAATTGTGGCAGATCTACAAACTCGATGTGGTTGAAATCCCAACCAACAGAACACTGGCGCGTAAAGACCACGAAGATTTGATCTATAAAACGATGCGCGAAAAGTTCAACGCCGTGATTGAGGACGTGACGCAACTTTCGCAGGCCGGACGTCCGGTTTTGATTGGTACGACATCGGTCGAAATTTCCGAATTGCTCAGCCGCATGCTCAAAATGCGCAACATTCCGCACAACGTACTGAACGCCAAGTTGCACAAACAGGAAGCACAAATCGTCGAAGAAGCCGGTAAGCCCGGCGTGGTCACCATTGCGACCAACATGGCCGGTCGTGGAACCGACATCAAACTGACGCCTGAAGTTAAAGCGGCAGGCGGATTGGCGATCATCGGTACCGAGCGTCATGATTCGCGACGTGTGGACCGTCAGTTGCGCGGTCGTGCGGGCCGTCAGGGCGATCCGGGAAGTTCGCAGTTTTACGTATCGTTGGAAGACAACCTGATGCGTCTTTTTGGATCGGAACGCGTAGCCAAAATCATGGACCGCATGGGACTCAAGGAAGGTGAAGTGATCCAGCATTCGATGATGACCAAATCGATCGAACGCGCCCAGAAAAAAGTCGAGGAAAACAATTTTGGCGTGCGTAAGCGTTTGCTCGAATATGACGACGTAATGAACGCCCAGCGCGAAGTGGTCTACAAAAGAAGACGCCACGCCTTGCACGGGGAACGTTTGCAGCTCGACATCGCCAACATGATGTACGACACCTGCGAACTCATCGTTTCAAACAATAAGGCCACAAACGATTACAAGAATTTTGAATTTGAGCTGATTCGCTATTTTTCGATGACAGCACCGGTATCGCAGGCCGAATTTGAAAAGGCCAACGAGATGGAATTGACAGGAAAAGTCTACAAAACGGCACTCCAATATTATACCGAAAAAACCCAACGCAGCGCACGCGAAGCGTTCCCGATCATCAAAAACGTATTTGAAACGCAGGGCCACCAGTTTGAGCGCATTGTCGTGCCGTTTACCGATGGCGTCAAAACACTCAATGTGGTTACCGATCTGCAAAAAGCCTACGATACGGAAGGCCGCACACTCATTGGCGATTTCGAGAAAAACATCACGCTGGCCATTGTGGACGAAGCCTGGAAAAAGCATTTGCGCAAGATGGACGAGCTCAAGCAATCGGTGCAATTGGCCGTACACGAGCAGAAAGATCCGTTGTTGATCTACAAATTCGAGGCGTTCAACCTGTTCCGGAACATGCTCAACGGCGTGAACAAGGAAGTGATTTCCTTCTTGTTCAAAGGCGATTTGCCGCAGCAAAACCAACCCATCCAGGAAGCGCGCGAAGAGCAACGTACGCCAGAAAATTACCAAACATCCAAAGATGAGATCCCGAACACGGACCAAGCCGCCGCAGAAGCGCGCGAAGCAGGGCAAACCCAGCAACGTCCCGTAACGGAAACCATTGTTCGCGAGATGCCTAAAATCAACCGCAATGACAACGTCACGATCAAGCACGTGATGAGCGGCAAAACGGAAACGATGAAGTACAAAAAGGCCGAAAGCCTGCTCCAGTCGGGTCAGTGGGTCATCGTACAGGAATAATTTGATAATTCCCCGGTCATCGATCGGGGTTTTCTTTTCCGCCGCTGCTGTGAATGCTTCTTAACGAAAGCATAAAAAAACGGTCCGGCCGGGAACGAACAATAAATAATTCTATATTTACCGAACTAATCGAATATCAACCTTAAAACCGTATTGTCATGTCAAAAGGATTGGACAAAAAGAAAGAGGTCAAGAAAGAAGCCACAAAAACCCTCAAGGAAAAGCGGCTCGAGAAAAAAGACAAAAAAAGCAGTAAGAGAGACTAACCAAAGCGCCCCTACCGGGTGCTTTTTTGTTATAAGTCGTCGGGCAAAACTTTTCCGGGATTCAGGATGCCGCGCGGGTCAAACACTTTTTTGATGCCTTTCATAAGCTCGAGCTGCATACGGCCAAAAGCAATATCCATATAGTTTTTCTGGACGTATCCGATACCGTGCTCGCCGGAAAGCGTCCCCTTGAGCGCAACGGTCAACTCAAAAATCTCGCGGATTCCTTTTGGCACTTCCGTTTGCCATGCTGCATCGGTCATATTGCCTTTGACGATGTTCACATGCAGGTTCCCGTCGCCCGCATGGCCGTAACACACCGATTTAAAGCCGTATTTATCACCGATCTGTTTGATGCCCGTAAGCAGCGTGGGCAGTTCATAACGCGGCACAACGGTATCTTCCTCCTTGTAGATTGAATTGGATTTGACGGCCTCTCCTACAGCGCGACGCAATTTCCAGAGTGCGTTTTTCTGTTCTTCAGAATCGGCGAACAGGATTTCGTCGATTTCAAATGCCTCAAGCACCTGGGTGATCTTTTCGGCCTCGCTAAAAAGGACATCGGGATAATTGCCGTCGACCTCGATCAATAGGTGCGCCTGCACGGCGTCTTTGATGTCCAGATTTACCTCTACGTAACGCGCGGTCCAGTCAATCGCGTCGCGCTCCATAAATTCGAGTGCGCTCGGGACGATACCTGCCCTGAAAATCCGCGAAACGGCCTCGCAAGCCTGCGCTGCATTGAAAAACGGCACGAGCATCAGGATGTTGTACGAATGGGCCGGAAGCAATTTCAACACCATTTTAGTGATGATGCCCAAAGTTCCTTCGCTGCCTACCATCAGTTGGGTGAGGTTATAGCCGGTTGAATTTTTGAGCGTGTTGGCTCCCGTCCAGATGATGTCGCCATTGGGAAGTACAACCTCGAGATTGAGCACGTAATCCTTGGTTACACCGTACTTTACCGCGCGTGCACCGCCGGCGTTTTCAGCTACATTGCCCCCGATAAAACAACTGCCCTGGCTGCTGGGATCGGGCGGATAAAACAACCCTTTTTCAGCGACGGCCTCGCGCAAAACCTGTGTAATGACGCCCGGCTCGACCATGACCTGCAGATTCTGCTCGTCGATGTGGATCACTTTGTTGAACCGCTCCATTGAAAGTCCGATACCCTGCCGCACCGACAATGCACCGCCGCTCAGACCGGTTCTCCCGCCGATGGGTGTGACCGGAATGCCATACTGGGCTGCAACGCGAAAAACCGATGCGATTTCCTGCGGCGTAGCGGGCTTAAGCAATACGGCCGGCGGAAAATTGTAATCTTCCGTTTCGTCATGCCCGTAATCGCGGCGCGTTGGCTCGTCGAGAAATAAAAACGACGTCCCGACTATGGCTTCAAGTTGGTCAATGGCTTCTTTCGCAATGGTATTCATCTGAAAAAAATTAGAAGTTCAAAGATAGTATTTATTTTACGGCATTTGCCCGATCCAAATTACATCGGCGCCCGTTATCCGCGCAAGATCCAAAACCAAAACGCCACTGTTGCCAGCGAGACCGGAATCCCGATGCCGATCATCATATTGGCAAGTCGCGGCTTAAGCCCGTAATGCGAAGCGAGCACCGAAGCGGTGATCATGGGCGCCATTGCGGCTTCTGTAATCGAAACATCGATCGGAAGACCGCTTTGCCCAAGAGCGATTTTATACCACAGATAAAAAAATGCAGGCATCACAAAAAGCTTAAATCCAAGTCCCAAGGCGAGAAATCCAAAATGCCGGCTGCGCCTGTCCAGGTTGAGTTGCAGTCCGACCGCCACAAGTGCGATGGGCGTTACGGTCGCGCCTATCTTTTGAAAAACGCTTTGCAAAACGGCGCTGAATTCCAGATGGAGCACGTTCATCCCCATCGCCACCGCAAAAGCGATAAACGGTGGAAACGACAGGATTTTTTTTGCGATCGCAACGCTATCGGGGGTGCCTTTGGAATGGGACGTAGCCACCGCAATACCAAGTGTGGCCATCACCATGAACGATCCCGGCTGATCGACGATGATGGCCGTTTGAAGTCCGTTTGCGCCGTACAGCGCTTCGATAAGCGGAAAACCCACGAATGACGTATTGCCCAATCCGCCCAGCAGTATCAGACAGCCCGTCAGTTTGCGTGACCATCCATAAAATCGGGCCAGGGCACTGAAAAACACATAGGCCAGCGCAAACCCGATCCACGCCACACCAAGCGGATAGAGCAAATGCACTCCAATTGAAATGCCCGGAATGTAAAACAGCGCGAGTGCCGGCAGCGAAATGTAAATCACGAACTGGTTGAACGCAGCGGCGCTTGCGGACGGAAAAGACCGAACCCGCCGCAAAAGCACCCCAGCAATCAGGCACGACAGAAGTAAGATAAGGCTGTCCATCAGCGGCAAAAGTAGGCAAAATATCGCGGCGTGCAGTTCATCGATTTTAACATTATTTTATTTACGCATCGATAAACGTACACTTTTATACCTTATATTTGTAACGATAAATATTACAGTATGATTTCGGGTAAATTTGCCATTACACTCCACATCCTTACCTTGCTTTCCAAGCACCCGGAAGAGTATCTGTCGTCTGAATTTATTTCAGCCAGTCTCAATATGAATCCGGTTTTGGTGCGAAAGGAAATTGCCAATCTCAAGAAAAACGGCATTGTAGAAAGCAAGGAAGGAAAAAACGGAGGAACGCGCCTGTTGCGCCATGCGTCCGATGTGACGCTCAACGATGTCTTCAAAATGACGTTTGAAAATATCACTCTTGGTTATTCCAAAAACAAACCCAGCCAGGAATGTCTCGTGGGCAAACAAATCAACGAAAAGTTGGGCAATTTGTATGAAGACATGAACCTCAAAATCAGCAAGCAGCTCAAGGACATTTCGCTGCTGAACTTTGCCGACACTTTTTAACCCTTTATAGATTTCCACCATTGGTAAAAATCCCAGGTCCGGTCAGGATTTGGGATTTTTGTTTTGATTTTGCTACTTTTACCTTAAATCTCCGACGTGGCTACGAACAAAAAATCGGCATTGAGCGAAAAACAAGGCGTGCGTACACCTGAAACGGTGAGTGCCGCATCGGCCGGGCAAATCATCGCCAGACGAAAGCAACTACCGTCGCCGGCTGAACTGTTCGACGGCATCAAATCCGGCGACATCACGGCGCTGAGCCGGGCCATCACGCTTGTGGAAAGTACCAGTCCGAAGCATTTTGATGCCGCGCGTGAAATCATAAGTTTATGCCTTCCGCTGGCCAACAGATCGATCCGCATCGGGATTACCGGAGTGCCCGGTGTGGGTAAAAGCACCTTCATAGAAGCCATAGGCCAACACCTAACGGGCATGGGCAAAAAAGTCGCGGTATTGGCCGTGGACCCGAGCAGCACGATTTCGCACGGCAGCATCCTGGGCGACAAAACGCGTATGGAAGAACTCGTCAAAAACCCAAACGCCTACATCAGGCCGTCTGCATCCGGGGAAACCCTTGGCGGCGTTGCGCGCAAAACACGGGAAACCATTACCTTGTGTGAGGCGGCAGGGTTTGACACCATTATTGTCGAAACCGTGGGCGTTGGCCAAAGCGAAACGGCCGTGCACTCGATGGTCGACTTTTTCCTGCTGCTCAAAATAGCGGGTGCGGGCGACGAATTACAAGGCATCAAACGCGGCATCATGGAAATGGCCGATGCGGTCGTGATCAACAAAGCCGACGGCGACAACATCAAAAAAGCGCGGCTTGCAAAAACCGAATTCAACCGCGCGCTGCATTTGTTCCCGGCTAAAAAATCAGGTTGGATGCCCAAAGTCGAAACCTGCAGCGCGATGACAGGCGAAGGCATTGCCGCCGTTTGGCAGCTGATTGCCGATTATTTGGATCTCGTGCGATCCAACGGCTATTTTGACCTGCAACGACAAGGGCAAAACCAATACTGGATGATGGAAACCATAGACGAGCAATTGCGCAACCATTTTTACAATGACCAGGCCATCGCACACGCACTCGAGGTGCAGAAACAAGCCGTGGCACAACACGAAATATCGCCTTTTGCCGCAGCACAGTTGTTATTGAAACGCTATTTCGAAAGCATGTAGTATCCGCCGAACGTGCCGGTTTGTGTTTGCGTGAGGGATAGAGGCAGGCACCGCGTGCGGCCGAAAGCCCGACAGCGGCCACCCGCTAAGCTGAACGTTTCACGACAGGTTATGGCCGGTGGCACGCCCTAAAAACGACCCTGATTATTCTTCATACCGACCTACTTCGCGGTCATAAAATTCGTTGGCTTCGACGATCAAGCCTTCCATGACTTCGTTGAGCTCGCCTTCATCAAGGTCTTCCGACTCTTCGAGAAATTCCACCTCATCGTCCTTGAGGTTGATCACAAAACGCGGGTAATCCATGTGGATGATGAAAATGTCGTCCGGAAAATCCGTGTTGTCGCCGAGTAAAAATTTGGGTAGTTCCATGGTAATCAATTTTGTGGGATGCGTCCGCTGGCAAGCTCGAATTCGGCTATTTCCTGTTCGGCGATCCGTTTTTTGGTCAGATAATTAAAGCGAAGGTACAAAAATATCGCGGCTGCCGTGAGTCCCGCAAGCAGTCCGATCCAAACGCCTACCGCGCGCCACTGCGTGTGCAAGCCCAGGTAAAACGAGATTGGAAATCCAACGAGCCAATAGGCGACAAAAGTAATGTACATGGGGATTTTCACGTCCTGCAGCCCGCGCAGCGCACCGAGCACGACCACCTGAACGCCATCTGATATCTGGAAAATGGCCGCAACGATGAGCAGTTTGGCCGCAATGGCGATGACTTCTGTATTATCGGCGAGCTGCGACACATTATCGGCATCGAGGAAGAACGGCGGCAGGAAATTGTTGAGCAGTATGAACGCAAGCGCAAAAACCACTTCGATGATCACGCACAGAAAAAAGATCGAGCGCGCCACGATGAGCAGGTTTTTGTAATCGTTGAGCCCTTTTTGGTTGCTCACGCGGATCATGGCTGTAACGCTGAGTCCCATGGCAAACATAAACGTGATGGTGGCAAGGCTGAGCGCGATTTCATTGGCCGCTTGGCTCGTTTTACCGATGTTGCCGCACAACCAGACCGCCGAGGTGAACAGCGCGACCTCGAAAAGCATCTGCATGGACGACGGCAAACCGAGGTTGACGATTTTGCGCACGGTGACTTTTTTGAGCTCATCGAACGTAAAACCGCGGAAATACGCGCTGAGTTTTTCGTTGCGCGACAAAATCCAGTGCATGAACACTACCATCATCACGCGCGAGATCACCGTCCCGAGACCCGCGCCTGTCACGCCCATTTCAGGGAAAATCCACACGCCGTAGATCAGCGCGTAATTGATCGGGACGTGGACGATGTTGGCCATCACGATCGCATACATGGAATATTTGGTCATTGAAAGGCCGTCGGCAAATTGCTTGTACCCTTGGTACATGACCATTGGGATCAGTGAAAATGCGGTCCAGCCGAGGTATGGCAAGGCGAGCTTGATGACCTCCGCGGGTTGGCCCATGACGTACATCAGCGGTTTGGCCATGAATACGATCGCAAACAGCAAAATGCCGAGCACGGTGCACAAAAACAGTCCGTGGTGGAATGCCGAGCGCACTTTGAGTGTGTCGCGTTCGGCGTCGCCTTCTGCCACAATGGGCGTAATGGCGGTCGAAAATCCGATGCCGATGGACATGGCGACAAATACAAAACTGTTGCCGAGCGATACGGCAGCGAGTTCGGCCGATCCGAGGTTTCCTACCATCAGTTTATCGACAATGCCGATAAGCGTATGTCCGAGCATGCCCAGGATTACGGGGTACGCCAATTTCAGATTGTATTTGAATTCCTTGGTGTAAAGCGAAAGATTCACCTGATTTTTTTGCGGCAAAGGTAAGCGTTGGGTTTGACATGGCGATACCGATTTTGCAATCGGACCATTGAAAATTCTTAAAATATGTTAAATTTAAACGATGCCATAGCCCAGGCGTCGGAGTTGAACTGCAAATCCAAAGTTCACACCGATTGAGAGCAACGACTTGTATTGCAATCGATTAAATTCAAATCGACGTTAATAAATTGAATATATTTCAACGAAAAACAGAATTCTGCAAGAAAAAATGAGAATTGTGTAAGCTTCGCGTCAACGCCGATTGATAGTTTTACATCATCAATTTCATGAAAACCCGTTTGATTCAAAAAACAACTATGCCGCAAAACTCGCTCTAATCTAAAATCAATAATCATGAAAACCAAAGTAAGAAACCTGTTAATGTTATGTGCGCTGTTCACTCTTGGCGCAGTAAATGCACAGCAAAAAGAAACCATCGGCACGGTCATAGGAACCACGCCTACGGGATATGACCAGGGTTGGCGTCTCGGGTTTGGACTCAATGGCGGCTATATGTTCAACACTTCCAGTTCGCCGTTTGGCGGCACCGATGTGTTCTCCGGACCCACCGTGGGAGCCGATGTGCGCCTGCAATACGATCTTTCCAAACGCCTGTCTGTTACGTTGACCACCGGTTACAATCATTTCTTCGTCGACAAGGACCTCAAAGAATGGCCGGCCAACCGCCATAACATCGGGCAAATTCCGGTTAAAGCAGGATTTAAAGCATTCTTTTGGGAAGACCAGTTTTACGGTCTTGCCGAGGTGGGTGGCGGATTCACCGTCTCCAAAAACGCTCCGTTCGACAAAGACACTACGGTTATTTTGTCTCCGGGTATCGGATGGGCCAACAAATACGTCGACCTGAGCGTGCGTTACGAGCACTATACCGAATTCGAAACCGGCCAACTTGCACTGCGCCTAGCCTACGGTTTCAGACTATAGACCACAAAACGCCATTTTTGAAGCCCGATCCGTCGGGCTTTTTTTTGCTGGAATGAATCGGCGTGAGGGTTTCAAAGAAGAGCGAAAACTTTAACAAAACAGGCAGATTTTCTACCGCGTACCATCCTAATTAATGCTTAGGGGCAAGCCCAATTACCCCTGCCCAATTAGGCAGAAAATACAATTTTTTCCGATACCTTCCTTACAGAAAATCTACCTTTTTTTTTGTTATACGCAGTCAGCGTCTGACTGATTTAAAAACAAACTTTAACAAAATAAGCAGATTTTCTACCGCGTACCATCCTAATTAATGCTTAGGGGCAAGCC
>JAEWLN010000046.1 GCA_023457535.1 Bacteroidota bacterium | reverse complement strand
GTGCGGCTTTTTCAAACCGGAGCCCGAGGGTTGCGCGTAACGCAGTGGAGCGCAATCCCGGCGAGGTTTGAGCGTTACACAGTCAAGCGCTGTGTCCAAGCTCGCTTGAGCATTTTTTTGGCGGTGCGGCTTTTTCAAACCGGAGCCAAACGGTTGCGCAACGCAGTGGAGCGCACTGGCGAGCTTTGAGCGTTCCGAAGTCCAACTGTGCCAAGACTCGCTTGAGCATTTTCGATGCGGCCCTTCAGCGCCTGTCTGAATTCTGAACGCCTGTCCCGACAGCAGGTTTATTGTTGGTGGTTTGCCCCCTATGACGTAACTTAGCACGTAAAAGGATTCTTATGAAGTTTGGACAAGTAGAAAATCCGGGACTGGTCGATTTCAAACTGCCACCCGATGCGCCGCAAACTAAAAAAATACTGCAAAACCACAAGCCGGAAAAGCCGTTTCAGGCCTATGTAGGTTGCGCCAAATGGAATCGTGCGGAACTGAAAGGTTTTTACCCGCGCGGCACAAAGGATGAACTGACCTATTATGCCACACAATTCAATTCTATCGAACTCAATGCTACGTTTTACGGCATGCCCAAATGGGATCAGATCGAAATATGGCGCAACAAGACCCCTGATCATTTTAAATTTTTTCCCAAAGTCAGTGACCTGATCACGCATTACCGCAGGCTTAACAACGTCGAGGAACCCATCCAGACGTTTGCCAATGCCGTTTCCAATTTTCAGGAAAAGCTCGGAATGGCCTTTTTGCAGCTGCATGACAATTTCAAGCCCAAAGATTTTACCAGGTTGGAAGCGGCTTTGCGCATGTTTCCCAAAAACTTTCCGCTTGCCGCGGAGGTTCGCAACGCAGAATGGTTCGAGCCCGGTACGCTCGACAAGTTCTGCCATTTGCTTGAGGAATTGAATATGGCCAACATTATTGTAGATACAGCCGGACGCCGCGATATGCTGCACATGCGTCTGACCGGTCCGGTAGCATTTGTGCGGTATGTGGGCGCAAATCATCCGTCCGATATTGAAAGATTGGATGATTGGGTTACGCGCATCGATGAATGGCGCAAAGAAGGCCTGCAGCAACTTTACTTTTTTGTGCACCAGAACATCGAATTGGAATCGCCGTTGCTCGCCGAACACTTTATCCGAAAAATCAATGCAAAATTAGGATTGTCATTGCACATTCCCGCGCGACAGACTACACAAAAATCAATGTTCGATTAAACCGCGATGGACGTCATCGTTTTGAGCTCGGCAATGGTCAGCGCCGGGTTTTCGGCTTTGAAGACGAAGTTGCCCGCCACGAGTACGTCGGCACCGGCCTCGACCAACTGTACCGCATTTTTCGAGGTGACGCCACCGTCGATTTCGATCAGGGTCGTAGCGCCCTGGCGTGTAATGATTTCCTTTAACTGACGCACTTTTCTGTAAGTGTTTTGGATGAACGACTGTCCGCCAAATCCCGGATTGACGCTCATCAGGCAAACCAGATCAGTGTCGGTGATCACATCTTCCAGCAAAGCCACGTTGGTATGCGGATTGATCGCGACACCCGCTTTCATACCCTCAGAGCGAATAGCTTGCAGCGTGCGGTGTAAATGCGTACAGGCTTCATAATGTACGGTCAGATTGTTTGCGCCTAGATCAGCAAAGGTTTTAATGTAGCGGTCCGGATCGACGATCATCAGGTGAACGTCTATCGTTTTTTTGGCGTGTTTTGAAATGGCTTCCAAAACCGGCATTCCAAAAGAAATGTTCGGGACGAAAACGCCGTCCATGATGTCGATGTGAAACCAATCGGCCTGGGAGTTGTTGACCATTTCGATGTCGCGTTTCAAATTGGCGAAATCGGCGGCCAGAACAGACGGTGCAATAAGTGTATTTTTCATAAGTTGTGTTGTTGCTGCAAAAATAGTCCTTTACCGCAAAGCACACAAATTAATGAAGCATTTGATCTTACGCGAGTTTGCGTTAGCGATTGCTTCACCAAGTTAATATTTTTAATAGGTGTTCAGTGAACTTCGTTTGGAGTGGAAATCCTTTTGCGGCCGAAGCGCAGCGAAGGCCGTAAAAGATTGCAGCGTAAAGCGCGGCCGAAGGCAACGCCCTAGTTAAATAACTTATAAAAAACAACATTGCGGGAACCCGAGCGCTTTGCCTGGACTGACCATTTGAAATTGAAAGGAGGAAGCCCAGTGAGCTTCAGGTATATTCGCTTTAGCGAATCTGGAATTTGAATATAAAAACAAAACTCCGGTAATCAGCCGGAGTTTCAATCATCAATCAAAAAACGAACAGTTAATCAGACTGTTGTTGCGGTTATATAGAGAATTCTATGCCAGAATTTCCAAATGTCATTAGTTCAGGTCCAAACATAAACAATTATTTTATTTGTACCTACAAATTTTAAAATTTTAACCTAAATAAGTCTTTAAAATCTTACTTCTTGAGGTATGCTTGAGTCTGCGGATGGCTTTTTCCTTGATTTGACGCACACGTTCGCGCGTCAGGTCAAATGTTTCACCAATCTCTTCGAGCGTCATAGGATGCTGGTCGCCAAGACCAAAATACAAACGCACCACATCGGCCTCACGCGGGGTCAAAGTCTCTAAAGAACGCTCAATTTCTGTACGCAAAGATTCGTGGATCAGTTCGCGGTCCGGATTTGGCGACTCGCCCGAACGCAATACATCGTATAAGTTGGAATCTTCTCCTTCTACCAGCGGCGCATCCATCGAAAGGTGGCGTCCTGAATTTTTCATCGATTCCTTGACATCGTTGACCGTCATGTCAAGTTCTTTTGCAATTTCCTCTGCAGATGGCGGGCGTTCGTTCGATTGTTCGAGTAACGCGTACATCTTGTTGATTTTGTTGATCGACCCGATCTTGTTAAGCGGTAAACGCACAATACGAGATTGTTCGGCCAAAGCCTGTAAAATCGATTGGCGGATCCACCAAACGGCGTAAGAAATAAATTTAAATCCCCGGGTTTCGTCAAAACGCTGTGCGGCCTTGATGAGACCCAGATTTCCTTCGTTGATCAAATCGGGAAGCGTAAGTCCTTGATTTTGGTATTGCTTGGCGACAGAAACCACAAAACGCAAATTCGCTTTGGTGAGCTTTTCCAGCGCTCTCTGGTCTCCGGCTTTGATTCTTTGTGCTAATTCTACCTCTTCGTCAGCGGTAATAAGATCGACTTTCCCAATTTCCTGTAAGTACTTGTCTAAAGATGCAGTTTCCCGATTGGTTACCTGCTTGGTAATTTTGAGTTGTCTCATGTTTTTTTGCCTCTTTTTTTTAAAGCATACGTGGCTTGTACGCAACCGGGTGCAAAAAAGTTACAAACACGCTCAAAAAAATTTCATCCGATGTGGCGCGAACGATATTTCACTATCTTTCCCGCAAAAAAAAAATGAGGCATCCCGTTATGCTAATCGCGCTCATGGCCGTGAATTGGGCATCGGCGCAAAAAGACATCGACCCTACGCCGCAGGATGTGGAAACTGCACAAAAAATCCGCGCACAATACGCCAAGGATGACGTAGCGGTGCTCGAAAGTACAGATATGATTGGGTTTGGGCGCAACGGCGATGCGGGAAAAGTAACAGTCAGCCATCGGGTTAGGGAAAAGCTGATGAACATTGGGCATCGGGCCGACATCAAGAAATACGAATTCTACGACAGCGCGTCGCGCATCGACCAAATCTTTGTGCAATACCGCAACAACAAAAAGGCCGGATTTGCCGTCAGGGATGAAATTTACCACACGGACGATCTTTTCTACCACGACGCACGCGTAAAATACATCGACGTCGACTTCCCGGTTCAGGGTTATACCTATCAATATACGCTCGAAAAAACCTACGCAGATGTGAAGTATTTCACCGCGCTCTATTTTAACGACGAATTTCCCGTATTGCACAAAAAAATAGAAATCACCGTTCCGGATTGGCTCGAGGTAGAACTCAAAGAATTCAATTTTGACGGATTCCCGATCGAGAAAAGCACCAGGCGGCTGGAAAGTGAACGCGCCACAGTCTACACATTTGAAGCTAGCGACCTTGCCGCGTTCCACAAAGAAGCGCAATCTCCCGGGAAAAGCCATTTGTATCCGCACCTTTTGGTGTTGGCCAAATCGTTCCAAAACAACGGGAAGGAAACGGTGCTGTTCAGGTCCGCAGCCGATTTGTACAAATGGTATAAATCACTCGTCGATGCGATGACCGACGATCCGGAGGTGTTCCGGTCCAAAGTCGCCGAGCTTACTGCAGGGGCAACATCGGACGAAGAAAAAATCAAAAATATCTATTATTGGGTGCAGGACAACATCCGATACATCGCGTTCGAGGACGGTATCGCAGGTTTTAAACCCGATGAATCGCAGCATGTGTTCCAAAAGCGCTACGGCGATTGCAAAGGCATGGCCAACCTGATCCGGCAAATGCTGCTTGTGGCCGGTTTTGACGCGCGGCTGACGTGGATCGGGACCAAACACCTCTCCTACGACTATACGACGCCATCGCTTGCCGTGGACAACCACATGATTTGCACGGTGTTTCACAAGGGTAAAACATATTTTCTCGACGGAACGGAGAAATACAGCGCACTTGGCGTCAATGCCGAGCGCATCCAGGGTAAAGAAGTAATGATCGAAAACGGCGAGGCTTTTATCATCGCACGCATCCCGACCGGAACGGCCAACAGCAATGCAGAAACTTTCAACGCGCAACTCACCATTGAAAACGAAAAACTGACCGGCACGTGCAGGCGTACTTATGCCGGGGAAAGTTGTGCGGAATTCCTGTACGGCTACCACCAGTTTAAAACCGACATGAAGGAACGCGCGCTGGAGCGGTACCTCTCGCGCGCCGATAAGAACATCGGCATCCAAAAAGTGACGACTTCTGCGTTGTTTGAACGCGATAAGCCGCTTAAAATCGATTATGCGGTTTCCGTTGACAATAAAGTGTCGTCGTTCGGGGATGAAATGTATCTCGATGTGAATATTCTGCGCGAATTCCGGCATCTGGAACTCAGGGACCGGAAAACGGATTACCAATTCGACTATAAGACGCATTACAGCGGCTCGGTCAGCGTGACCCTGCCTGCGGGGTACAAAGTGGTAAAGCTGCCGGCCGATTTTTCCGTATCAGGAAGCGGCTATCAGCTCGATGTACGGTTTACGGCCACACCGGGCGCCATTGTTTGTACCAAGTCATTTGCGATGCGCGACGGGGTGATCCGCGCCGCCGAAATGCCGCAATGGAATGCCGCCATCAAAGCGCTTAATGAACTTTACAACCAACAAATTATACTCCACAAAATCTGATGAAACAAATCGGTACTTTCCTGATGTTGCTGTGCGCGACGGCACTTTTTTCACAATCGCTGGACAAGTCGGAGATCCGGCTGCTGTTTTGGGGCAAGGACGATCCGTACACGTCGGCCAATTCGATTCCCGGGAAATATGCCAAAGAATCGGCGGTGGTTATTTTCAAGAACGAGGTTTACGAATACCGCAAATTTGGCACCAGCGTCAAATACATTCACGCCGTACGCAAGCGCATCAAGTTGCTCGATCAGGCGGCAGTAAAGGAGTTTTCTGAATTTTCTTTCAACGAGCGGTTCCGCACCAACGATTATTGGGGCAATCAGGGAACCAATACGCTTGCGATCAAGATCGTGAAGCCTGACGGAAGCCAAACCGAGATCGACGTAGACAAAGAAGCCAAGGACGTCAGCGATGGGTCCGACAAAAAACAAAAAGACAAAAAACTCGCCATTGCAGGACTCGAACCAGGCGACATCATCGACTTTTACCTGTACAGCTTCAATCCGTTCATTTCGCATTTTGCCTATGGATTCGAGCCGCGCGAAACCACTTTGGGCGACACGTATCCCATCATGGATTACAAGCTTTCGTTTCGTACGGAAAATGATTTTTTCCTGAACTTCAATTCATACAATGGCGCGCCCGAACTGCGCGAAATTCCCACCGATAAAAGCAACGAGCGCCGATATGAATTGGTCGCGACAGACATTGCCAAGAACGATTTTCCAAAATGGTTCTATCCGCTTGTTGAATTGCCGTGCTATAAATTTCAGGTTTACTTTGCGCGGTCGGGCAAATTTGAATCGATGGCCGAAGCATTCCTGCCTGAAAACGAAAAGATCGTCAAAAAGAACGTCAGCAAGCAGGATGTGTTGGATTACTACAGCCGCAAATTCAGGCCTTATGGCGATATGGCGTTCATTGAGCGCTTTGTCAAAGGCAAACAATTCTCTTCACCGGAAGAGCAGGTTCGCGAAGTGTATTATTTCACCCGGCATTATTATTTCACGCAATACATCGATGCGCTGATGTTGCGCGAAGCCAAAATTTTCACGTCACAAAAGCTTTACGGCAACGCCATTTTTATGAATACCGAGACGGAATTTATCAATCACTTCATGGCGTTTTTGAAGGATTTTAAATACGATTACGATATTATTGTCGGGACGGCGCGTTACAACGGTCCTATCGAGGATTTGCTGATCCAGTCGGACCTAAAAGTGCTGTTGCGCGTTAATACGAGTCCCAATCCGGTGTATCTCGAATATTTTACACCGCATACAAGTGCCGACCAGTTTTCCTACGAACTCGAAAACTCCGAGGCTTATGTACTCGATGTGGCCAAGCGCAAAAAGATAGCCGAAGTGACTATGGTCAGGCTTCCGGGCTCCACGGCGTCGGACAATCTCAGTAAATCCAAAGTGCAGGTTGCGTTCAACCAATCCATGGACGGGCTCAGCGTCGATCGCGAATCGGGTTATTACGGACACATGAAAGATGCCGAACAGCAGGATAAACTCGTATTTTGCGATTTTGTCGACGAGGATTACCGCAAGTACGGCACCGAATCGGCCCTTGACATGGTGCGCCGCAATCGGGACAAGTTCGAAAAATACACGCGTGAATATGAGGCCGTCGTCCAAAAAATAAAGGACAAACAAAAAGAAACATTCGAAAAGTCGGCCGGCGATGAGCTCGACGCTACGATCGCCGATTACCGCTATGAAATTGCCAATACGGGCCGCTTTGGCAGCAAAATGCCGATGGTATTCAAAGAGCAGTTCACTACAGACAACAGCCTGATCAAAAAAGCCGGTGTCCATGTGATGGTAGAGGTGGGGCGCTTGATTGGCGCACAGGTGCAAATTGACAAAGACGAGCGCGAGCGGCAGAACAATGTGTATTTTTCGTTTCCGCGCAGTTTTGAAAACGAGATTTCGTTTGTCATTCCGTCCGGGTATGCGGTTTCAGGAATCGATAAACTCAACAAAAACATTACCAATAGCGCGGGCAGTTTTGTCAGCACGGCCAAGGTTGAAGGCCATTCACTGGTGATCAGCGTCAGGAAATCGTACAACAATTATTATGAGCCGCAAGCCAATTGGCCGCAAATTGTTGAATTTCTCGACGCCGCGTATCAGTTTACGCAGGAAAAGGTGCTGTTCAAGAAAATATAGTCCAACAAAAAACCCGATTTAAATCAATAAATCGGGTTTTTTTATGCTTAGAAAACGATTATTCCTGCGGTGCAGACGTATCTGGATTGCTGTTTTCATTGTTTTCCGTTCTTTCCGGACGTGGGCCGCGGTCATCGCGACGGTCATCGCGACGGTCATCGCGTCTTGGGCCTCTGTCATCTCTTCTAGGGCCGCGGTCATCGCGTCTTGGTCCGCGGTCGCCATCGCGTCTTTCCGGACGTGGAGCGTTCTCATCGCGCGGAGGACGTGGCATAAGCGCTTTTTTCGACACGCGTTCTTTTCTTGTTTTTGGATCGATGCCCATGTATTTGACTTCGAGTTCGTCGCCCAGGTTGACCAGATCGGTGACGTTTTCTGTGCGCTCCCAAGCCAGTTCGGAAACGTGCAGCAAAATTTCGTTGCCCGGCGCATCCAGATATTCTACAACGGCGCCAAAATCCATGATCTTGATGACTTTAACTTTGTAAGTCTCGCCGATTTGCGGCTTGAAAATCAACGAGTCGATCTTTTTCAACACCATGTCGATGCCTTCCGGAGAAGTGCCGAGGATTTCGATCATACCCAGGTTGTCCGCTTCTGTAACCACAATCGTCGTTCCTGAATTTTTCTGCAATTCCTGGATGACTTTTCCGCCTGGTCCGATGAACGCACCAATCAAATCTGAAGGAATCGTGGCCATGATGATCTTTGGCGCATGACGTTTTACTTCTTCGCGCGGGGTTTCAAGTACTTCAGTCAATTTGCCCAGAATGTGCAAACGGCCATCGCGCGCCTGTGACAACGCTTGTTCCATGATCTCGTAACGCAAACCGTCGATTTTGATGTCCATCTGGCAAGCCGTGATACCATCGGCAGTTCCGGTAACTTTAAAGTCCATGTCACCCAGGTGATCTTCGTCGCCGAGGATGTCCGACAATACCGCAAAACGCTCGCCATCGGTGATGAGTCCCATCGCAATTCCGGAGACCGGTTTTTTCATCTTGACACCCGCATCCATCAAGGCCAGCGTTCCGGCGCAAACTGTCGCCATTGAAGACGAACCGTTGGATTCGAGGACTTCTGAAACCACGCGTACTGTGTATGGATTTTCATCGGAAATCATGTTTTTTAATGCGCGCTGCGCCAGGTTTCCGTGACCCACCTCACGACGCGAGGTACCGCGCAATGGCTTGGCTTCTCCGGTAGAGAATGGCGGAAAGTTGTAGTGCAGGTAGAATCTGTCCTCACCTTGTTCAGATGGCGCGTCAATGATGTTCGCCTCGCGTGACGTTCCTAGCGTGACCGTAGCCAGCGCTTGGGTTTCGCCTCGCGTGAACACCGCCGAACCGTGGGCGCGCGGCAAATAATCCACTTCGCACCAGATAGGACGGATTTCTGTTGTTTTACGGCCGTCAAGGCGCAAGCCCAGGTCAAGGACGAGGTTGCGTACGGCTTCTTTTTGGGATTTCGACAGGTATTTTGAAATCAGATCGCCGTTTTCGAGCAATTCGTCCTCGCTGAATGAAGCCATCACTTCTTCCTTTACGGCTGCGAATTTCTCGGAGCGTTCGTGCTTGGCCGATGCTTCCTTGGCGATCGCGTAGTATTTGTCATAAGACAATTCAAAGATTCTGGCTTTGACGTCTTCGTCTTTTCTTTCTTCGTCGTAGGTGCGGATCTCTTTCTTCCCGAAAGCAGCCTGAAGTCTTTCCTGCGCTGCAATTTGCACTTTGATCGCTTCGTGAGCGAATTTGATCGCCTCGATCATTTCCTGCTCAGAAATTTCTTTCATTTCGCCTTCAACCATCGCGATTGAATCTTTGGATGCGCCAATCATCATGTCGATGTCCGACTGTGCCAATTGCTCAGGGCTTGGGTTGATGATGAATTGACCGTCGACACGCGCCACGCGAACCTCTGAGATCAGCGTCTCGAACGGAATGTCTGACAAAGCCAGCGCCGCAGATGCTGCCAAACCGGCCAGTGCATCAGGGATTACGGTTTCGTCATGCGACATCAGTTGGATCATTACCTGCGTTTCTGCGTGGTAATCATCGGGGAACAACGGACGCAAAACGCGGTCGACCAAACGCATGGTCAACACCTCTTTGTCCGACGGACGCGCCTCGCGCTTGAAGAATCCGCCCGGGAAACGTCCGGCTGCGGCAAATTTTTCGCGGTAATCTACCGTGAGTGGTAAAAAGTCCACGCCTGGACTGGCTTTACGGGCCGATACAACGGTGCCAAGCAACATTGTGTCTCCCATGCGTACGACTACTGAACCGTCGGCCTGTTTGGCCAGTTTTCCGGTCTCGATCGAGATGCTTCTGCCATCTCCCAAATCGATAACTTCCTTGGTAACTTGTGGAATCATAAGTTATTTTTGTTGATTTAACAATGGGTTTTAGTTGTGTTGTAGTGTTGCAGTTGTTGTGTAGTTATCTAAAACCCAATGAAAAACCATTACTTTTTTCTGTAAGCCGGTCCTCGCGGATTCGGCGTATTGCTAAAGAACGTAAAAACAAAAAGAGGCGCGCTGGCACCTCTTCTTGAATTATTTTCTGATATTCAATTCCTTGATGATCTCACGATATCTGTTGATCTCAGTTTTCTTGAGGTAGTCCAGAAGACTTCTTCTTTTACCTACCAATTTCACGAGTGAGCGCTCAGTGTTGTAATCGTGACGATTCTTTTTCAGGTGCTCGGTCAGGTGGTTGATCCTGAATGTGAACAAAGCGATTTGCCCTTCCGCAGATCCTGTGTTTTTTGCTTTTCCTCCGTGTTTAGCGAAGATCTCAGCTTTTACTTCTGATGTTAAGTACATGCTAATATTGTTAAAATGATTATTATGTATGAACCAGGTTTTCTGGATTCGTGTGCAAAGGTAATTTTATTTTTTTGAAATGCAAATGTTTTGGTTGCCGTTTGTCAATGGGGGAATTGTTTTTTTTGGGCGTTGCCTGGCCGGTGTCAAATCCGCGGTCCCCGGATTTCAACAACTTAACGGTTGAAAATCCTGTCACCGTTTGGAATCAAGCCGGCCCGGCCGCGCTATCGGCTGCACGCGGTGCCTGCCTCTATCGCTAACGCGGGATTGTGCAAACCGGTAAATTTTGGTTTGTTTTTAATTTCACTGCGGGGCATTTTTGTTTCTTTTGTTGCCACACAAAAGAAAGCCCGCGGCAGCGAAAAACCAAATAGAATTTAAACAGTTAAAATTTACGAAAGAGTTCGAGTTGTGCAGTGTACCCTAGCCCCGATTGCAGTGGAAATCCTTTTGCGGCCGCAGCGTAGCGGAGGCCGTAAAAGATTGCAACGAAAAGCGGGAAGCAGCTCCTAAAACAACTTCGCAATCCCGGCATTGACAAACTCCAGAAACCGCTCATCGGCCTGGTCAAACGCGTCGATGATATGGGAGTCGATATCGATTTGCCCGATGTTTTGGCCGTCCACGAACAACGGCACCACGATTTCAGACTTAACCGTCATAGAGCACGCGATGTAATTGTCCTGCGCCGTGACGTCCGGAACGACAAAATTTTGATTGGAAACGGCCACTTGTCCGCAAATGCCTTTGCCAAACGGAATGACGGTGTGGTCCGTAGGCTCGCCGGCGTATGGGCCGAGAATGAGCTCCTCTTTGTCGCCATTTCTGAAATAAAAGCCCACCCAGTCGTAGTAGTCGATGTTGTCGCGAAGCAAATGGCAAATCTGGAGCAACTTGTCGTCGCGCAGTTGGTTTTTATGGTGAATGATATCGGTTACTTTGGGCATTAACTCTTCAAGTGTCATCGTGCAAAAAAAATTTATTCTGTAAAAGTACGGCATCGGGCGAACTTAAATTTTATAAATTTGTTAAAAATCGATGTGGTCGCCTACCTGGTCAAATACAAACCGTTTTTGCTGTTTCTTGCAAAATTCCTGCTTACGTATGCCGTTCTTACTTTGGCGTATCAGATTTATCTGACCCAATTTTCGAAAGCGGATTTCGAGGTCGATTCCTTTACCCGATCAGTAGCGCGCCAGACAAAAGGCTTGATCGGGATATGGGACAGCCGCGTGTCCATTGCGCCGCATCCGGAGCAGGCCAGTATCAAATTGTTGTACCGCGGCCAGTTCATCGCCCGCGTAGTGGAAGGGTGCAATGCGCTGAGTGTCATGATTCTGTTTGTGGCGTTTGTCGTGGCCTTTACGGGTAAGTTTAGGACCACGCTGGTGTTCATTGCAGGCGGTATGGCGCTGATCCACGTGCTGAATGTGTTCAGGATTGCGGTGCTTGTGGTCGCATTGTATCATTTTCCGCAATACGAAGCTTTGCTGCACGGCGTGATTTTTCCGTTGTTCATTTACGGCGTGGTGTTTTTGTTGTGGGTATTCTGGGTCAATAAATTCTCATTTTATGCTGAGACGGCTGTGGAAAAATAGGCTGAAGATCGCAGTGGCTTTGCTGTTGGTTTTTTTGCTAGCGCTGGTTCGCATTTTTGAGCGCGCGATGTTCTACGATCCGTTCTCGTACTATTTTGAAGGCGATTACCTGAACCTGACTTTTCCACAATACAACGGATGGGCGTTATGGGGAAGCCTCACCGGCAGGTACGCGCTCAATGCTGTAATTTCGCTGGGCATTATCCATGTGTTGTTCCGCGAGATAGGTCTTACGCGGTTTGCGGCGTTTTTGTACGGATTTTTCTATCTGATTTTAATCGCCGGATTTTTTGCGCTGGTCACCTTTGCCGGTCACGAAAACAACTTTTTCATTTTTTACGTACGGCGGTTTTTAATCCAACCGCTCTTCGTGCTGCTGTTCGTCCCCGCATTTTACTACCAGCGGCGCGTTTCTAAAAATAACATTTCATAAAGAGTTCAACATTAATTTTTTAAATACCTTTGGCGCATGAAATTAAAATCGTGCACAAGTTTACTGCTGGCTTTGCTGGTGTTGGCTTCCAACATTGGGTTGGCGGTCAATGTGCATTATTGCGGCGGGCAGATTGCCGGTATTTCCACGGCGTATAATTTGTATGATATTTCTGCCGATGATTTCAAAGCCGACGAAAAAGCCTGCTGCATTCCCAAACCC
>JAEWLN010000045.1 GCA_023457535.1 Bacteroidota bacterium | reverse complement strand
GTGCTGACCACGGAAGATCCGTCGTTTTTCTCGCACCAGGGATTCATCAAGGAGGCATTCCGGCAATCGATTGTCAAAAACATCAAAACGCGCAAATTCACGCGCGGGGCAAGCACCATTTCGATGCAGCTGGTCAAAAACGTATTCCTGACGCGCGACAAAACCCTTTCGCGTAAACTCGAGGAAATCCTGCTGGTGTACATCATGGAAAACAACCGCATCGTGAGCAAGGAACGCATGCTCGAGGTGTATTTCAACATCATTGAATGGGGTCCGAATATTTACGGCATTGGCGAGGCCGCGCACTTTTATTTTGAGAAGTCGCCGTCGCAATTATCGCTTAACGAATGTCTGTTTCTGGCCAATATCATCCCGAGCCCACGGCGTTTCATGTACCAATTCAATTCCGATGCGAACCTCAAACCGTATGCGCGCAACCGCGACCGTCAAGTGCGCAACCTGATGCTGCGCCGCGGCGTGATCACACCCATCGACACGATTTACGAGCTCCCGATTCTGGTGACCGGGCCGGCGCGTTCTTATGTGCGGACCAAAAAACAGCTCGTTCAGGAAATTGATTCGACGTCGATTGAGGAATTCGATTTTTGATGGAAATTCTATAAGTTATTCGCAACCAACATGTAAGCTATTGTGTAAATTATGTTTACATTTAGCTTTCTAATCAATTTTTCAATCCTATGAAGACAAAAATTACTTTAATGCTACTGGCATTTTCGGCTGTTTCGCTGGCGCAGACCATCGCCATCCCGGAATTTGCCACCGGTTTGTCCGGACCTGTAGAAATTACGCATGCAGGCGACTCGCGCTTGTTTGTCGTCCAACAGTCGGGTGCGATCCGGATCCTGAATGCGGACGGCACACTCAAACCCAACAACTTCTTAACGCTGACCAATTCAACGATCAGCACCGGCGGCGAACGCGGCTTGCTCGGTCTGGCATTCCACCCGCAGTATGCGTCCAACGGCTATTTTTATGTCAATTATACGCGTGCCGGCGATGGTGCGACGGTCATTGCGCGTTATGCTGTCGATCCGAACAATCCCGATGCGGCACTGCCTACCGGAACGGTACTGCTCACGGTATCCCAGCCTTTCACCAACCACAATGGCGGCACAATCAAATTTGGCCCTGACGGCTATTTGTACATTGGCATGGGAGATGGTGGCAGCGGCGGCGATCCGGGCAACCGTGCGCAGAACATTAATGAAAATCTCGGCAAAATGCTGCGCATCAACGTCGATTTGCCCAATGGAAATGTATTGTACACCAATCCGGCGGACAATCCGTTTGTGGGCGTTGACGGAAATGATGAGATCTGGGCGGTCGGACTCCGAAACCCGTGGAAATTTTCATTTGACCGCGTTTCGGGCGATTTATGGATCGCCGATGTCGGACAAAATGCCGTCGAAGAAATCAACCATGTTGCCGCGACCGCGGCCGGACTCAATTACGGTTGGAAATGCTATGAAGGCAACGCGGTATACACGCCCGGATGTGCCAATCCCAATACGACCTATACTTACCCGGTGGCAACGTACCCACATTCCGGCGGCGCGTGTTCCATTACCGGTGGCTATGTTTATCGCGGCAGCGCTTACCCGGGATTGGTCGGAAAATATTTCTTCGCCGATTTATGCCTGAACCGCGTGGGCATGGTCGATACGGCCACTAACGCCATTGCGTATTCGGCCACATTTTCAACGGGCAACCCGAACAATACCAGTTTCAGCTGGACCTCGTTGGGCGAAGATGTGAACGGCGAATTGTACATCGCGTCGGCATCGCTGGGTAAGATTTACCGCATTACAGATACGACACTGGCCGTACAGCAATTTGGCGGGAACATGTTTGAAATCACGCCGAATCCCGCAAACTCGGAGTTTTTTGTACGTATGGCGCCATCGGATTATCCGCTGCAGCTCAGTGTGGTCGATGCCAGCGGAAGGATCGTTCACGAACAGCAAATCGAATCCGAACGCGCAGCCATTTCCACGGGATCGCTTCCGGGAGGTATTTATATGATCGATGTGACCGATCGCTCAGGTAATAAAGGCACTTCCAAACTGGGCGTGACACACTGATCGGGAAATTGGAATTTTAAAATGCGGATTATCAGTATCCGCATTTTTTATTTGGTGTCATCGGAACTCCCAAAGGCGAAAAGTGCCAACTTTTTTGTTAAATTTACCGACACAAATAATTTCGCATACATGAAAAGAATTTACTCCCTGCTGCTTTGTGCGGTGGTCACTGCCGCATTGCACGCGCAAACAATTGAATTGTCAGAATTTGCAGTTGGTTTTACCCAACCGCTTGAAGTGGTCCATGCCGGCGATGCGCGTCTTTTTGTAGTCGAGCAAACAGGTTTGATCAAGGTTGTGAACCCGGACGGTGCTGTCAACGCTACTGCGTTTCTGGACATGTCGGGCGAAATCGGTACAGGTGGCGAGCGCGGTTTGCTTGGCCTGGTGTTTCATCCGCAGTACAGCAGCAACGGATTTTTCTTTATCAGCTATACGCGTGCTTCAGACAATAATCTGGTCATCGCGCGCTATTCGGTCGACCCCTCGAATCCAAATATCGCGCTGGCCAATAGCGGGGAAACGATTTTAACCGTGCCGCATACCGATATGTACCACTTTGGCGGAACGCTGCGGTTTGGGCCCGACGGATACCTGTACATTGCCTGTGGCGACGGAGAAACGCCCGTCATGAACGCACAAACCCTGACCAACAATCTTGGAAAAATGCTTCGGATCGATGTTAACCAGGGCTTGCCGTACACCATTCCTGCGGACAACCCGTTTGTGGGGCTTCCCGGAAACGATGAGATTTGGGCGTACGGTTTGCGCAATCCGTGGAAATTTTCGTTTGATCTGGTGACATCAGAACTTTGGATCGCCGATGTCGGCCAAGCTACGCAAGAAGAAATTAACCGCGTTCCGTCGAATTGGGGGGGGCTAAATTACGGATGGCCCTGCTTTGAAGGCAACGGTGGGTATTTAGCCTGCACCGACCCCGTAAATCCGTACAGTTGGCCCATTAGTGTTTATTCTCATGGGAACAATGCTTGTTCGATTACCGGAGGTTACGTCTACCGCGGGTCTCAATATCCCAATATGCAGGGAAAATATTTGTTCGCTGATTTTTGTTCGAACAAAATCAAAAGTTTAGACCAGGTTACGTATCAAGTCACCGAATCGGCGGCATTTCCCGGTGACGCTTATTATTTTTCTGCATTCGGGGAAGATGTAAACAAGGAATTGTACGTTGTTTCATTATTTTACGGAAAAGTGTACAAGTTGGTTGACACGTCGCTTTCGCGTGAAAAGTTTACGATAGGCCAAATGACGATCACGCCGAATCCGGCAAGTGAAACCATTAGCCTGGGATTGCGTCCCGAACAATATCCGGTCCAGCTAACCATCACCGACTTGTCGGGTAAGCGATTGCTATCCCAACCTGTTGGGCTCGAATCAGAACGCATCGCCGTGTCTTATTTGCAAAGCGGTGTTTACATTTTGACCGTCACGGACAACGCTGGTAAAAAATCTGCAGCCAAACTATTGGTCGAATAAATTAAAAACCACAATCCTATGAAAAAAACGATTGCCCTTTTAACTGTAGGATTGATCACAGCAAATAACAACATCAAAACCTTTAACAGTTAGCCGCAGGGAGTTTCTCCAGCCGTGGGTTTAAAAAATCTGTCGGGCCAAATGAAAAACATTGTAAAAATTACGTTATTAACATTGGTTGTTTCGATCGCGTCTTGCGCAGATGATCAGCCAACTTTGTCAGTCGCTGAAAAGCCTGAACTTAAAATTCTGATTCTGGGAAATTCGATCGTCAAACACAGCCCTGCTCCATCATTAGGCTGGTATGGCGATTGGGGAATGGCTGCTACCGCACCTGATCGGGACTTTGTGCATGTTTTTTCGGATAAACTTTCGCGATGGGATAAGTTTCAGGTTTCGGTCGAAAGTCAAAATATTGCCTATTGGGAGAATGACTTTTCATATGAGCTCGATCAGTTTCCTGAGGTTTTTGGTAAATCGTATGACCTGATTATTGTTCGCCTGGGCGAAAATGTGAGCGATACTGATCACTATGAACAAGCATTGACTGACATGGTCGCGCAGTTTAAAACCGATGCTGATCAACCGGTGATCATTACCGGAGTTGTTTGGCCAGATGACGCGAAGGAAGTTATTCATCGTCAGGTCGCCCAGACAAACAGCTATTTGTATATTCCTTTCGACGAATTCAGAAGCAATTCCAATAACTATTCGTGGGGATTGTATGAAAATGGCGCTCTGGCTGCACATCCTTCTGATTTGGGAATGGCCGAAATTGCCAGTCTGCTGTACGAAGCTACTGTTTCGTTTTACGATTGATTGCCCTTTACGGCGCCGGATCGGCAAACCGCTGCTGCACTTGTTCAATTTCACGCAAAACCGCCTCGCTCAATTCAATGTGCTGCGCACTGATATTTTCCTTGAGTTGCGCCAGATTGGTCGCGCCAATGATCACGCTGCTTAGAAATGGCTGACGCATGACAAAAGCAAGCGCCATCTGCGCCGGCGACATTCCGGAATCGTGAGCGATTTGAGCATACATTCTGGCCGCCTCGCGCGTTGATTGGCCGTTGTACCGCGTAAAATTCGGAAATAAATTGAGTCTCGCATCCGGATCGGCAGAACCGGAATTGTATTTGCCCGACAACAACCCGAACGCCAGCGGCGAATAGGCCAGCAAGCCAATTTGTTCGCGATAGGCGATCTCGGCCAAGGTCATCTCGAACGTGCGGTTAACCAGTGAGTACGGGTTCTGGATCGTCGTAATGCGCGGCAATCCGGTTTGGCTCTCTTCAACGAACCGCATCACCCCCCATGGCGTTTCGTTCGACACCCCAACATACCGTATTTTGCCTTCGGAGATCAGTTGCTGCATTACCGCGAGCACTGCCGCAATGTTGTCCTGCCAGGCATCATCCTGGACCGAAAACGCGCGTTGCCCAAAAAAATTGACCTTGCGTTCGGGCCAGTGGAGCTGGTACAAGTCGATGTAATCGGTTTGCAGCCGTTTGAGGCTCCTCTCTACCGATTCGCGGACCGTCTTCTCATTAAACCCCAGATCTTCCCTGATGTAAGGCAGTCCGCGGTTGGGCCCTGCGATCTTGGTCGCCAGAACGATTTCGCCGCGCCGGCCCGATTTTTTGAGCCATTTTCCGACGATTACCTCGGTTGCGCCGTAGGTCATTTCCTGCGCGGGCACGGGATACATTTCTGCCGTATCGATAAAATTGATACCCGCACCAACCGCATAATCAATCTGCGCATGGCCTTCAATTTCGGTATTCTGCCTGCCGAAGGTCATGGTGCCGAGGCATATTTTACTGACGCTCAGATTGGTATGGGGTAAGGTGGTGTATTTCATTGATCGGATGGCAAAAATTAAACGTCGAACGACCAACCCAAACGACTATTTTTAGCAATCGTTTGACGTTCGACATTCGACGTTTATACAAAAACTTATTTTCTACAACTCGTTGAGCATCTTTGAAATCTCATCGAGTTTTGGCGTCAGGATGATTTCAATACGTCGGTTTTTCGATTTGCCGTCAGCGGTAGTATTGGGCATCAACGGCGCATACTCGCTTCTTCCTGCAGCAG
>JAEWLN010000044.1 GCA_023457535.1 Bacteroidota bacterium | reverse complement strand
CTCGAACGCACCGACACGGTTTTGCCGCCACATCCGGTCAAACACGAAATCAAAGAATAACTAAAATCCAACATTATGGAAACACAAAACCAGGGACGCGAAGACCGTCCTGCACCGCGACACCCGGAGGAAATCAATGCGTCCGATCCGGCAAAAGTCCTCAGATCGCAAGACAAAATCGACATCAAGCAAAGTGAGCAAGGCCGTGAAGTAAGCCAGTTGCCCGCCGATGAGCATATCGCAGACCGGATTTCGCAAATCGACGACCAAACCCGTACGATGCGCGAAAACAAGCTCAACGATCAGGGTCACGACAGGCCTGAATCCTCCGCCGGTTATATGAACGATGAGAGCGCTGCGGACCGCGATACCGGAAACGCGCGCGACGATGGTTGGGAAGAAAGCCGTACGGCCAGGCACAAATAACAATTGCAAATCGTTTAGAAGGATCATTCCGGCGTCTTTTGGGTTGGGATGGTCTTTTTTTTGGCCAAAAACGAGCTTTTAACTTTACAAAAAATTTAAGAACAACGCGCACCAATTTGTGTTAAATTGCCGTGCTTTAACCTTATGATATGGACCAGATCAAGATACTTTGGGTTGACGATGAAATCGACCTGCTCAAGCCCCACATCCTGTTTCTCGAGAAGAAAAATTACCACGTTACCACGTGCAACAACGGCCGCGATGCTGTGGATATCTTCGAGGACGGAAATTTCGACATCGTCTTTCTGGACGAGAACATGCCGGGAATGAGCGGTCTGGAAACGCTCGCTGAGATCAAAGAGAAAAAATCGGCAACGCCCGTGATTATGATTACCAAAAGCGAGGAGGAATACATCATGGAGGAAGCCATCGGATCCAAGATTGCCGATTACCTGATCAAACCGGTCAACCCAAACCAAATCTTGCTCAGCATCAAGAAAAACCTCGATCACTCGCGGCTCATATCGGAAAAGACCACGCTCGATTACCAAAAAGAATTCCGCAAGATCGCGATGGATATGGCCATGGTCAACTCGTTCGAAGAATGGGTGGACGTGTACCGCAAACTGCTTTTCTGGGAGTTGGAACTCGACGATATCATGGACCAGAGCATGATCGAAATACTCGAATCGCAAAAGGTCGAAGCCAATTCCCAGTTTGGCAAATTCATCGAACGCAACTATGAAGACTGGTTCGCACCCAAGGCCGACAAACCGGTTTTATCGCACAACCTGTTCAAGGAACTCGTGGTTCCCGAACTCAAAAAGAAAGAGCGTCCCGTACTTTTTGTCGTGATCGACAACCTGCGTTACGACCAATGGAAAGCGTTCGAGAGCACCGTGGCCAACCACTACCGGCTCGAAAAAGAAGTGCCGTATTACGCCATTTTGCCTACGGCGACGCAGTACGCGCGCAACGCCATATTCTCCGGCCTGACGCCGCTGGAAATGGAAAAACAATTCCCGCAATATTGGAAGAACGATGTGGACGACGGCGGCAAAAACCTGTATGAAGCGGAATTTTTGACCGCCCAGCTCAAGCGCCTCGGGCTTAATCTCAAACAGGACTACTTCAAAATCACGAATCTTGCCGGGGGCAGAAAGTTGGCAGAAAGCTTCAAGGGGCTTAAAGACAATGATTTGGTGACCGTGGTCTACAACTTTGTCGACATGCTTTCGCACGCCAAAACAGAAATGGATGTGGTCAAAGAACTCGCCTCGGACGACAAAGCCTATCGGTCACTCACCTCGAGCTGGTTCCGGAATTCGCCGCTGCTCGAAATCATCCAGCATGCGCAAAAGCTCGGGTTTAAACTGATCCTGACCACAGACCACGGCACGATCAATGTCAAAAACCCGTCAAAAGTCATCGGCGACAAGAATACGAGTTTGAACCTGCGCTACAAAACCGGCCGCAGCCTTACTTATGAAGACCGCGACGTTTATGCGGTCAGGGAACCCAAAGCCATCGGGCTGCCCGCGATCAACATGAGCAGTTCGTATATCTTTGCCAAAAACGATTATTTCCTGGCATACGTCAACAATTACAACCATTACGTGAGTTATTACCGCAACACTTATCAGCACGGCGGGATTTCGCTCGAAGAAATGATCGTTCCTTTTTTGGTGTTCAATCCGAAATAAAATATATGCAGATACAATTTGCCCTGGAAGATATCGATGCTGCGGCGCGCGCCGTACTGGCGTCAGATCCGCATAAAATCATCACGTTCAACGGCCAGATGGGCGCCGGAAAAACCACTTTCATCAACGCACTTTCCAAAGCGATGGGCGTATCGGGGACGACCGGAAGCCCGACTTTTTCGCTCGTCAACGAGTACCGTACCAACGACGGCCAGGTGGTTTATCACTTTGACGTCTATCGGCTCAAATCGGAAACCGAAGCCTACGACATGGGCATGGACGAGTATCTGTATTCCGGCAACTGGTGCCTGATTGAATGGGCCGAAAAAATTCCGAATTTATTGCCGGAAACACATTCTGCGATCGATCTTGAGATTCTACCCGACGGCAAACGACAGCTGACTTTGCGCTGAATGGGATTTTTGGCGTAGCGCTCCGGCTTTTGCCGACGGGGTATGTGCTAAAATTCCTGTTGGGTACTTGAAAGTTTTTCATAACTTTAGCCAACTAAAACAAGACCATGT
>JAEWLN010000043.1 GCA_023457535.1 Bacteroidota bacterium | reverse complement strand
GCATAGGGGTAAACCCTATCCCCCCTTCCCGTGGGGTCAAGTTACGATTTCCAAAAATACGGCCGTTACAGAAAAACTGTAAATTTCGCACTTCGAAATTTAACAAAAACGGCAGATTTTCTACACTGATAATTCATCCGGATCGCATAGGGGTAAACCCTATCCCCCCTTCCCGTGGGGTCAAGTTACGATTTCCAAAAATACGGCCGTTACAGAAAAACTGCCTATTTTCATTAACCCGCCAAAGCCAACAATTTCAAATTTTTGGCATTTGTTTGTGAACTTTTCATCTTATCTTTGCACCCGAAATACCCCGGCTGATTGAGTCTAAATAAGGTATCCGGCATTATGAAATTAGATAGAAAACAAATCCTTGAAGCGCTCGAAACCATCACTGTAGCGGGCGAAGGTAAAAATATGGTCGAAAGCGGCGCTGTGACCAATGTGCTCACCTTTGGCGATGAAGTGGTTGTAGATCTCACCATCGCAACGCCGGCCATGCATATCAAAAAACGCGCAGAGGACGACATCCGCAAACTCATCCACGAAAAGTTTTCACCAGAGGCCAAGGTAAAGGTCAACATCAAGGTCGAAGTACCTGAAAAAGAAAACCCGAACCAAATCAAAGGCAAGGCGATTCCCGGAATCAAAAACATCATCGCTGTGGCATCGGGTAAAGGCGGCGTAGGGAAATCGACCGTAACGGCGAACCTGGCTGTCACGCTGGCGCGCATGGGATTTTCTGTGGGCGTGCTCGATGCCGATATTTACGGGCCTTCCATGCCGATCATGTTCGACGTCGAAAGCGAAAAACCCATTTCCGTAACCGTCGACGGGCGCTCTAAAATGAAGCCTATTGAAAGCTACGAAATCAAAATGCTTTCGATCGGATTCTTTACCGCGCCAAGCCAAGCCGTGATCTGGCGCGGCCCGATGGCTTCCAAAGCGCTCAACCAGATGATTTTCGACGCCGATTGGGGCGAACTCGATTTCATGCTGATCGATTTGCCACCGGGAACGGGAGACATCCATTTGTCGATCATGCAGTCGCTCCCCATCACGGGCGCAGTGGTGGTCAGTACGCCGCAAGCCGTAGCGCTGGCCGATGCCAAAAAAGGCGTTTCCATGTTCCTGTCCGATGCGATCAACGTCCCGGTACTGGGCATCATCGAAAATATGGCGTATTTCACACCGGAAGAATTGCCGGAAAACAAATACTATATTTTTGGGAAAGAAGGCGCAAAGAACCTTGCCGATGATCTGGGCGTGCCATTCCTGGGAGAAGTACCCATTGTACAATCCATTCGCGAAGCCGGAGATTTCGGACGTCCTGCAGCCATGCAAACCGCATCGTTGGTCGAGTCGGTCTTTGAGCAGATCACGCGCAACGTCGTGCAGGAAGTGGTGGGTCGCAATGAAAACCTGCCGCCCACAGAGGCGATCAAGATTACAACGATGGCGGGCTGTTCTGCCGTAAAAAAGAAATAATGTGCTAATTTGAAAATTTGGAAATTTGAAAATGAGTTTCCGGATTCATTGGCAAATTTTCAAATTCTCACATTTTCAAATTGAAATTATGAATACACAAGAACTTACGCTCAATGTCGAGAAAGCGCTTGAAGAAATCCGCCCGTTCCTCAAATCGGACGGCGGCGACATCACGCTGATCTCGATCCAGGATGACAAGCACGTTACCGTCCGGCTCGAAGGGGCCTGCATCGCGTGCTCGGTCAACCAAATGACGCTTAAAGCCGGCGTCGAAACAACCATCAAGAAATTTGCGCCGCAAATCGAAACCGTTGTTAATATTGCATAAATAATTTGGGCGTGTCCCTACGGGTCGGGCTTTTCGCTACAATCTTTTGTTTTGCAAACAAAAGGATTTTCGCTTCAAATGAAATTCACTGAACACCTATGAAAAATATTAATTTGGTGAAGTAATCCCTCACGCGACCGGTCAAAAGTCGTAAAGTCTTAAGGTCATAAAGGCAACCTTCTAACAGCGTTTGTCGAGACTTTATGCTTTTAGCCTTTATGACTTTCGCTTTTACGACTATTACACTTACATGATTACAACAGACATCCTCATCATAGGCGCCGGGCCTACCGGACTTTTTACGGTTTTTGAAGCCGGACTCTTAAAACTCAAATGCCATCTGCTCGACGCATTGCCGCAACCCGGCGGGCAGCTCGCAGAATTGTATCCCAAGAAACCCATCTTTGACATTCCCGGTTTTCCGGAGGTGCTGGCCGGGGACCTGGTCAACAACCTCATGGAGCAGATCAAACAGTTCCAGCCCGGATTTACGCTCGGTGAACGCGCCGAAACCATTGCCAGGCAAGAGGACGGAACATTTATCGTCACGTCCGACAAAGGCACGCAGATCCATTGCAATTCTGTAGCCATCGCGGGCGGGTTGGGCAGCTTTGAGCCGCGCAAACCCCTTATTGAGGACATCGGGTTCTACGAAGACAAAGGCGTCGAATATTTCGTCAGGAACCCGGAAAAATTCCGCGGCAAACGCATTGTAATTGCGGGCGGCGGCGACTCGGCGCTTGACTGGAGCATTTTCCTGTCAAACATTGCCTCAGAGGTCACCCTGATCCACAGGCGCAATGAATTCCGCGGCGCACTCGATTCGGTTGAGAAAGTACAGGAACTCAAACACGCCGGAAAGATCAAACTGATCACGCCGGCAGAAGTCGTCGGGCTCAACGGCGCAGAAAAACTCGAATCGATCGATATCGACATCGATGGCGCGCACCGCAAAATCGAAACCGATTACCTGATCCCGCTTTTCGGGCTTACGCCCAGACTGGGGCCTATCGCCCATTGGGGACTCGAGATCGAGAAAAACGCGATCAAAGTAGACAATACGCTGGATTACCAAACAAACATTCCGGGCATTTACGCCATCGGGGACGTGAACACTTATCCGGGCAAACTCAAACTGATTCTATGCGGTTTCCATGAAGCGACGCTGATGTGTCAGAGCGTGTACCAACGCATGAACCCGGGTAAAAAATACGTCATGAAATACACCACCGTTTCAGGTGTCGACGGATTTGACGGCACGCGCAAGGAGGCGGAGAAAGCGGTAGTGAAGTCCATTGACTGACGTCGGGATGAAAGCGTGGAATTAGCACTTTTCTTATTTGGTCACCGCGTGTTCTCCGCGGTTGGCTTATCGCGCGAAAAGTTTTAATCTCCAATACGGCAGCCTAGCCCGGATAGAAGCGAAAATCCTTTTTGCGCAATGCCATGGAGCAAAAAGATTGCAGCGGATAGCCGGAAATAGCTCCTAAAAAATTAAATTTGCACCATGGACATCACCATCAAAATCACGGACCGCGACGGCAACCGCCACGAAGTGCAAGCCCCAACCGATATGAACATGAACCTTATGGAGCTCGTGCGCGCCTATGAACTCGCGCCGGAGGGAACCATCGGGATTTGCGGCGGCATGGCCATGTGCGCTTCGTGTCAATGCTATATTTTGAACGATGTCGAGCTGCCTGAAAAAAGCGATGATGAAGAGGCGATGTTGTCCGAGGCATTCAACGTCAAGCCCAACAGCCGCCTGGGTTGCCAGGTGCAAATCACTGAAGCGGTGGACGGCCTGGAGATCGAACTGGCACCTGAATATTAAATCGGTACGGATATAAAACAAAAAAGCTTCCATTGCGGAAGCTTTTTTTATGGTCCTTTGTTTTTATTTGAACGCTGCGTGGCCCGTAATGTCCATCCCGGTAATGAGCAAATGGATGTCGTGCGTGCCTTCGTACGTAATGACCGATTCGAGGTTCATCATGTGGCGCATGATCGAATATTCTCCGGTGATGCCCATTCCGCCCAGGATCTGGCGTGCCTCACGCGCAATTTCGATCGCCATGTTGACGTTGTTTCTTTTGGCCATCGAGATTTGCGCCGAGGTCGCTTTGCCTTCGTTGCGCAAAACGCCCAAACGCCAGGTCAGCAATTGCGCTTTGGTGATCTCGGTGATCATCTCGGCGAGTTTCTTTTGCTGGAGTTGCGTGGCTGCGATCGGTTTGTCGAACTGGACGCGCTCTTTGGCATAACGCAAAGCCGTGTCGTAGCAATCCATGGCAGCGCCGATCGCGCCCCAGGCAATGCCGTATCGTGCAGAGTCGAGACAGCCCAGCGGCGCACCCAATCCTGATTTGTTCGGCAATAAATTTTCTTTGGGAACCTTGACGTTGTCAAAAATGAGCTCTCCGGTAGCCGAGGCGCGCAAAGACCATTTGTTGTGCGTTTCCGGTGTCGTAAAGCCTTCCATGCCGCGCTCGACGATGAGCCCGTGGATACGGCCGGATTCGTCCTTGGCCCAAACGACTGCAATGTCTGCAAATGGCGCGTTTGAGATCCACATCTTGGCACCGTTGAGCAGGTAATGGTCGCCTTTGTCTTTGAAATTGGTCGTCATGCCGCCCGGGTTTGATCCGTGGTCCGGCTCGGTCAGTCCAAAACAGCCGATCCATTCGCCGGTTGCGAGTTTCGGCAAATATTTCATGCGTTGTTCTTCGTTGCCGTATTTCCAGATCGGGTACATCACCAACGAGGATTGCACCGATGAGGTGGAACGAACGCCCGAATCGCCGCGCTCGATTTCCTGCATGATCAGCCCGTACGAAATCTGATCGAGTCCCGCGCCGCCGTATTCAACCGGGATGTAAGGACCGAACCCGCCAATCTCGCCAAGGCCTTTGATGATTTGTTTTGGGAATTCTGCACGTTGTGCGTATTCTTCAATGATGGGCGATACTTCGCGTTTGACCCACGCACGGGCCGCGTCGCGTACCAATTTATGTTCATCTGTCAACAATTCGTCGAGCAGGTAATAATCAGGAGCCTGGAATAAATCTGGTTTCATATATGGTTATTTAAGGGATGCGCTAAACACATTCCGTTTTTAAACTTTATGCGGGGCAAAAGTAAGTAAACGGGGCAAACCCGCCAACGAAAACGATTGATAATTTAGCCGAATGTCCAAAGTCAGAAGCCTAATGAGATCGCAGCCGGATTTATTTTGGGCAACCCGCAAGCGGCCGCGCTATCCGCTCTATCTTTTGCTTTCCTGACGTCAGCAAAAGGATGCCGCTGCTATCGCTGTTGCGACGCTGGAATTACATCTTCAAATAAAAATCCCTCGTCAATTGCACGTAGTCATCCGTGTACTGGTGCCGTGCGGTTTCAATTACCAGTTCCCCGATAGGATAGTTTTCGACGGCCGTTCTTGAAAAAGCGAGCAGGCTGCGCTTGATGTCAGCTGTCGATGTGCCTTTGACGCGCGTGATTTTTACGGGAAACAGTTCGTTTTCGCGCGCCAGCGAAATGAAATGCGGTTCGGCAGAAAAAGGGATGATCACACAAAATATCCCTTCGTCACTCAGCAACACGGACGCCGCTTCACACAAATCCTCAAACGGCAAAGAGGCTGTAAACCGCGCTGCATCACGCTTGTCGTCGCCTGAAAAGTAATCTTCTACATGGTACGGCGGGTTGGACACGATCAGGTCATATTCTTCGTCCTCAAGTTCCTCCATGAACGCGTCGAGCGAGGCATGAAAGCAAAACAACCTGTCGTTCCACGGCGAGTTTTCGAAATTCCCGACACATTCTTCGTGTGCATCGGCGTCGATTTCGAGGGCTTCGATTTGCTCGGCATCGCATCGTTGGGCGAGCATGAGCGCGAGAAGTCCGGTTCCGGCGCCAATGTCGAGAATGGAGAACGGGTCGTGGTCCACGGGTGCCCACGCGCCAAGGAGTACGCCGTCTGTGCCGACTTTCATGGCCGTTTGGTTTTGTCGGATCGAAAACTTCTTGAATTGAAACATACAAATTTCAAATTCCAAATTCCAAATTCCAAAAGCGGACGGGATGGAATTGTCGGTTATTTATTGATTGCAGAAAGAATTTCCGTAACGTTTACATTCCAAAATGTAAACACCGGGAGCATTTTGCGGATTGGCGTTTGATCCTTGCGGTGGTCTGGAAGCCAAAGTTGCATTTTTCCAATTGGTATTCAGAATTTGCCATCTTGGGTTTGGGATTTCTCAAAGATACATTTCCAC
>JAEWLN010000042.1 GCA_023457535.1 Bacteroidota bacterium | reverse complement strand
CGCAACTGGCCGCGCAAACCGGCGCGCAGGTCTTTATGCCCGCCCAGGTCGATGCGCTGATGGCGCGTTTGCTCGAAAACGACGATTATCAAGCAGTACAAAAGGCGGTGGTGCGCAAAATGCCGCTCATCGATTGGATTTGGCTGCTCGTGATAGTGGCATGTGCATTGGCCACAGAGTGGTTTTTGCGCAAATACAACGGAATGCTGTAACTTTATGGTCAAAGTGCTACAAAGGTTTGATGTTTAGATTAAAACAGAGTCATGAAAAATAATGCAATTGCATTGCTGCTGCTGTTAGGAAGCACCGTTTCCCATGCGCAGCAATGGTCCAACGACCTCAAGACGGCACTTTCTGAATCGGCGGCGCAAAACAAACTGGTACTTTTGTACTTTACGGGCGGAAGCGACTGCCCAAATTGTGTACAGCTCGAACAGCAGGTATTGTCATCACGCGATTTTCTCGACTACGCCTCGCGCCATTTTATGCTTGTGCGGCAGGATTTTCAGTCCAGGGAAAACATTGAGGAGAATTTGCTCATTGTTGAAAAGTACAACAAAGACGGCTTTTTCCCGCTTGTGGTACTGATCGGCAGCAATGCCAGGGCGCTGGGTCACATTGGCGTTTATCAGGACGAAACCCCGCAGCAATACATCGAAAAGTTGCGCGCAATGGCCAACCGGTAACGCCCGCAAATCCTTTATTCTAATTTTCAGGCCACAGGCCGCTTTAACCACCAAATGAAAACATTTCAACTCCATCCTGCGGACCGTTTTGAAGGAACGCTGATCATCCCGGTATTGGAAACGCCGGCAAACCAACCGGTTATTTTCAACGGCGTTTCGATTTCCCCGCTGGTGTTCAGCGGCAAAAAAGATACGCATTACGCCATCGGGCACAGCGGGGGCCTGTACATTTTTGCAGGCATCGGCACGGAGCCGGATTACCGTACGCTGCGAACGATTTTCAGACGAATTCCCGCCAAAAATCGCGACTGGTTTGTCCAGAAAACGGCCATCGCGCTGCCTGATTTTCTGACCGATGCGCAAGTAGAGGCGATATTGTGTGGGTTGTGGTGGAGCACATATGACATCGGGCATTTCAAAAAAAGTGAACGTCACCCGTTTGCCGCGGACGATTTTACGCTCGGTTTGTATGCGTCCAAAGACCATTCAAGCCTTGCGCAGCGCGCGTTCAAAATAGCTGCGGCCCAACTCGGGACACTGCATCTGGTGGACGCACCGCCCAACGTGGCCACGCCGGGATACCTCGCCGATTGGGCCCTGAACGCGGGTAAGAAGTACGGTTTTTCAGTAACCGTATTGGACCGGAAAGCGTGTGAAGCACAGCGGCTCGACGCCTTTCTGGCCGTGGGCAAAGGAAGCGTCAATGAGCCCAAGTTCATTATTATGGAGTACGGCAAGTCAAATCCTGACGTCGCGGTACCGCACATCGGGCTGGTGGGCAAGGGAATTACGTTCGATACCGGCGGGCTCAACATCAAAGTGGCCGGTATGTACCAAATGAAATCAGACATGGCTGGAGCGGGCGCCGTATTAGGTGCGATGCAATTGATTGCCGATTTGCAGTTGCCCGTCAAAGTGACCGCCATCGTACCGGCTTGCGAGAGTGCGGTGGACGCCAATTCGTTCCGGCCGAGCGACGTCATTGGCAGCTACGCCGGACATTCGATCGAAATCATCGACACCGATGCAGAAGGCAGGCTTATTCTGGCCGACGGTTTATCGTACCTGATCCGCAACTACAAACCCGATACTATTATCGATCTGGCCACGCTGACCGGCAGCGCAATGGGAACGTTTGGCCATGAGTGTGCGGCACTTTTTACCAACAATCCAGATATGTCGGCTAAAATCCAGCAAGCCGGCGATGCGATAGGAGAGCGGTGCTGGCCTTTGCCATTGTGGGACGCCTACAAGGGCGATCTCGAAAGCGATATCGCCGATGTTAAGAATTGGAGCGGCAAACCGATGGCCGGCGCGATCACCGCGGCCAAATTTCTGGAGTATTTTACAGAGGACCACCCTGCTTGGGCGCATCTTGATATCGCAGGGGTGGCTTTTGCCGACGATGAATTTGCAAAAAGTAAACACGCCACGGCTTATGGCGTTCAATTAGTGACTGCGTTTATTGAGCGGATGTAATGAGCCAGTCCGGGCGTTTATACTTTACTGTAAACACTTTACCCGGGTGGTTCAAACAATTGGACCTGGCTTTGCAGCCGCTCAATGAGCATGTTCATCATTCGCTTGTTCAGGCTTGACGAATCCCGGATATACACGGCATATTCCTCCAGACTGAACAGACTGATAACCATTCCTTTGAGCGAATTCCTGAACTTCACATCTTTCTGGATCACGTTTTCGATGTATTGCATTTTCTTTTCGACGGGCAGGCCGTAGAAATCGGATTTGTGCTTGGCGATCTGATTGGCAAAAACCGCGACAAACAAATCATTTTGCAGTTTCAGAATGGGGCGCAGCGTCTGGTTCTGGAAGATTTCGCCGGCAGAGGACTGTTGCGTAATCGTCCCTAGGGTCGCCCCGCGGAAATCCCTGATAAATATATCTCTGGTTTCCATGATGTTTTCTTTTAAAGATAAAAAAAATCCCCTGCCAACCGACAGGGGATTCTGATACTTATCAAGAACTGAATGTTGATTATTGTCTGACTTTGAACGTTACGCGACGGACAAGTTTTCTTGCACCTGCAGAATCCGGATCCACCGACGTATCCTCGCCTTTAGAAATCACGTTAAGTCTGCTGGCCGGAATTCCGGCTTTCATCAGGATAGCCTTGACGCTCTCGGCGCGCTTGTTGGCCAATTGGATGTTGTAAGGCGTTGCACCGATCTCATCAGCATTTCCGATGATGTCGATCGAAGCCGATGGGTTGTTTCTTAAATAAGTCAGCATAAAGTCGATGCCTTCTGTGGAAACGTTGGTAGGCTTGGTCTTATTGAAATCGAAGTAGGTCGTTACGTAACCGTCGTTGATGAGTTTTCTGACCATTTCCTCATTGGCTGTTGCCGCGGCCTGGGTAATGGTTTCCTTGGTCGCATAGTTCGCCTGAAGGTGTTTCTCGAGCTCGTCAGGAATACCGTTTTTGTTGATGTCGACCATTCGGCCTTTGGTATCGACAGCTACCCCTGCGATCGAGTTGTTCTCTACGTCCAGGTAGTCCGGCACACCGTCTTTATCGGCATCATTGAGCATGGTTTCGAGTTCGCCGATGCGTTTGTCGAGTTCTGCGAATTCCTGGCTTTTCGGGTCTTCAAGAATGGCCCAGTCGCCGTGGAGTTCATCGGATCCGAATGAATAGGCCAGTCCTATCGTACCGGCGATCATCTGACCTGAAAGGTTTTCATCGCGGTTGGCATAGTGGCCGTCCCACGCAAAATGTTGCCTGAAGTTGGCAATGGTTGAAAAATCGGCGATAATGGCCAGTTTTTTAGTCAATCGGAATTCCGGCGAGAAACCTACCATAATACCGAGGTTGTTCTCTGTCTGATCGACATTGGAAACACCGCCCGGCTCACCCGGCTCATCCTGAAGCGTCAGGTCGATCCCGGTATCGAGTTTGGGCGTAAAACGCGCGTATACGAAACCGGCGTGGATCAACAGGTTGAACCTTCCGAGGTGCTCCTGGATATTGAACAGTCGCGCCGCGTTGACAACACCCTGGAGATCAAAACGCAATTGCTGCGTTTCGAACGGCTTGCTGTCCTCGATGCTTTCGAAACGGTCCAGATTCCCACCCAAACGCAATCCGAAGGTCGGGCTGAACATGTAACGCGCCGCCACGCCGTATGAATTGAATTTAAATGCCCCGAGCACCTTATCGGGATTACTCGAATAATAGCCTTCGCTGTACGGCTTTGTACCTTTAGCCTGGCCGGCAACCACTTCTACAGTCCATTTATTGAAAGTGGCATATTCGACTACTGCGTCGCCTGCATCCTTGATGTCTTCTTTTTTGGGATCGTTTTGAGCCGACACGCCCGCAAAACTAAGTAAGGCACCGGATAAAAAGAGTAAATTTTTTTTCATAATTGATTCGGGTTATTTCGTCAATGGCGTAAATAAATTTATAAATTGGCTATTGCAAATATAACGGTTTAGATTTAAAATTCAATCTTAGACAGAATAATTGCACATTTTATCGGAATTTTATAATCATTTGTCGTTAATTTAAAAGAACGTATGAGAACTTCTAAAATCTTTGTGACTGTGGATGTTGTGCTCTGGCGCGCGTCCGTATCGGGCGGACACATCGTACTGATCCAGCGAAAAAACCCGCCCTTTGAAAACCAATGGGCCCTGCCGGGCGGGTTTGTCGATGAGAATGAAGATTTGCCCGATGCTGCCCGACGCGAACTGCTCGAAGAAACCGGCATCCGCGTAAATCATATCGAACAACTCAAAGCCTTTGGCAAACCACGCCGCGATCCGCGTGGACACATGGTTTCTGTGGCTTTCCTGGCACGGATGTCCGATGAAAACGTGCAACCCCAGGCGGCAGACGACGCGGCGGATGCGAAATGGTTTTCGGTTAACGATTTGCCAAAATTGGCATTCGACCACGCCGAAATCATTAGTTTCGCACTGACAAAAACCTGACAAATCATGCTGTTCCACACCAGAAAATGGGTTAAACCCGAGGACCTCAATCCCAACGGCACGCTGTTCGGCGGCAAACTGCTGGCCTGGATCGACGAAGAACTCGCGCTGTTCTCGATCATCCAGCTTGAAAATACGCGAATCGTGACCAAGCACATGTCCGAAATCAATTTCCGCAGTTCGGCGCGCGAAGGCGATATCATCGAGATCGGCATCGATGCGGTAAAATTCGGCCATACGTCCATCACGCTGCGTTGTGAAGTGCGCAATATTATGACGCGCGAGGTCATCATCACCGTCGATTCGATCACCATGGTGGCCCTTGGCGATGACCGCAAACCCAAACCGCACGGGAAAACGAAATTGGAAAAACTGGACGACCGGTTCAGGCGGATTGAAAATAAGGATTAACCCGGTTTCAAACCGCTAATGCTCAAAACTTCGCGGCCCTTCACTGGGCAGCTCAAAAATCTCCAGGTCAAAATACCCGACAGACGCAAAGATATGGTCAAAAATATCGGCCATGATGTATTCGTAATTCTCAAACCGCTTATCGGTTGTAAAAGTATAGATCTCCAGCGGAATACCGTACTGCGTGGGTTGCAGCTGCCGGCAAAGCAACAACATGTCTTTGTTGAGCGCCGGATGGTTTTGCAAATATTGCGTGATGTATTTTCTGAACAACCCAAAATTGGTCATGTGCCGGCCGTTGATGGGGATGGATTTGTCGATGCCATGCGTCTCATTGTAGCGCGTGATTTCCTTTTGCCGGTCTTCGATATAATGGGTAATGAGCTGGATGCGCTTGAGATTTTCCAGTTCGGCCTCGGTCAAAAAACGGATGCTTTTGGTTTTGATGTTGATGTAGCGCTTGATCCGCCGGCCGTTGGAGTTGAGCATGCCGCGCCAGTTCCGGAACGAATCGGAGATCATCGAGTAGGTAGGGATCGTCGTGGTCGTGTTGTCGAAATTACGCACTTTGACCGTGGCCAGATTGATTTCGATCACATCGCCATCGGCCCCGAACTTGTCGAACGTAATCCAGTCGCCGATGCGCACCATATCATTCAAAGACACCTGCACGCTGGCGACAAATCCCAGGAT
>JAEWLN010000041.1 GCA_023457535.1 Bacteroidota bacterium | reverse complement strand
GATCTTTCCGGCCGTCGTTGTTCAAATCCCCGATGCTGAGCGCCTGCGGAATGTACGTGGTGGCGTACGGAATCGGGAACATCACATAATCGTTGTATTGGCCTACGGCGTCCTGCTGGTAACAACTCACGCGGTTCCATCCGCCGTGAACGGTGACGATTTCATTTTTGCCGTCGTTGTTCAAGTCTGCAATGTCTACCGGATCCGGGATGTCGTACGCATTTTGGATCACCGGGGCCTGAAACAAGCCGGTAGCCGGATTTTGGAAACAGATGTAAATTTTGGAGTGCGGTTGGTTGCCGCCTTTGGAAAACGCAATGTCTTTCCATCCGTCATTGTTCAGATCGCCAACACCTACGCCGCCAATCTGGTAATTGGCAACCAGGTTGTTGTACGCCACATACGGCGCCATAGTTCCCGAACTGTTCTGTAAATAAGTGCAAAGTCCGGATGTGGACGCAAATACCAGGTCGTCGCGGCCGTCGTTGTTGAGATCGGCTACTTCTACTTCCATGAAATCCGCGGGTTTCGGGTAGAATACGTGCGTAAATCCGCCTTCTGGGTTTTGCTGTAAAATTTCAATTGAAGCGAAATCCACCTTGCTCAGTACGATGTCGGTAAGGCCGTCGCTGTTGAAATCCCCTACATTCATGCTGTTGTGATACGGATTGCAGTCGTACCGCACGACGTTATTGAGCGTATGTGAGGCATTCTGGTAGAACACCCCCACTTTGTTTCCGTAGGCGATTGCCACGTCATTGAGGCCGTCATGGTTCAAATCGGCAATTTTCAGCGATGAGATTCCGTAAACATGCGAATAATTGTATTTGACCGGCTCATCGAGCGTACCGGCGGCGTTCTGCAAATAGACGAAGACTTTGAAATTGTTGATGTTGTTGCCGTAGTGTGCTGATTCTGTGGCCAACACCACATCGTTGAGCCCGTCATTGTTGACATCGCCGATCGCGATGGGTTTGGGGTCCGAAATGGTTTCAAATTCCAGATAAGAGCCAAACTGGATTTGCGCCGACGCCTGAAGGGACCACAAAAACAGGCATGTTAGAAATCCGGAGGCCATCGCGGTTGGCGTTTTCATAATTTAGTATTTTCTTCGCATCGCTTCTTCATATCGCTCATTGACTTTTTCCCAATTGATCACATTGAAAAAGTTGTCGATATAATTCTTGCGCTTGTAGCGAAAATTCAGATAATACGCATGTTCCCACACATCGAGCCCGAGAATCGGCGTGCCTTTGACTGCCATGCCGGGCATCAGGGGATTGTCCTGGTTGGGCGTGGAAGTAATTTGAAGTTTGCCTGCCTTGTCTGTAACGAGCCATGCCCATCCCGAACCAAATTGTCGCGAGGCCGCTTCAGAGAAAGCGGTTTTGAAATTTTCAAAGGAGCCAAAATCGCGTTTGATCGAAACGGCCAGCGTGTCTTTGGGCGCGCCGCCTGCCTTTGGTGCCATCGATTCAAAAAACAGAGTGTGGTTGTAATAGCCACCTGCATTGTTGCGCAAATCGGCGTTGCTCATGTCCAGTTTGCCAATGATTTCCTCGATCTTGAGTTTCTCGAGTTCTGTGCCTGAAAGCAACCGGTTCAGGTTATTGGTGTAGGTGAGGTAGTGCTTGGAATAGTGGATTTCCATCGTGAGCGCATCGAGGTTGGGGGCCAGCGCATCGTAGGGATACGGCAGTTTGGCCAATTGGAAGGCGCCATCGTCCGCGCGTACATCGTCGGGTTGGCCTATGATCATTTTTTCCTCGGCGGCAGGCAACGGCACTTCTACCACTTCCTTGAGTTTGCGGTCGTTGCAGGAAGTCGCCGCTATTGCAATCAGCAACAATAAAGAAAAACGGTAGCTCATGGTTATTTTTTACGGTGTTCGTGGATGGCCTGGATGTACAATTCTTTGGCCTCGTCGATGGAAAGATGGCTGATTTGCATCCACGCGTTGGTTTTGAATGCGTTGCGAAGGTCAAAATTGGCGTTGAATTTGGCACTTGGGCTGCCCGATGTAGCTTGCTTGTAATAGGCATACAAACGCAATTGCACGTCTTGCGGCAAATCGGCTTGCGACATGGTATCGGCGATCTCGACCGCCTCTTTAAAACGGGTATCCAGATCTTTTGCTGTCATCAGGATTGCATCGCGATGATGGTTTTACCGCCCACCGCTTTTTGATTGAGTTGTACATTTACTTTGGTTCCGATCGGCAGAAATAAATCCACGCGCGAACCAAATTTGATAAATCCGGCATCGGCCCCCTGGACTACGTGCATGCCTTCCTGGGCATAGTTCACGATGCGTTTGGCCAAGGCCCCTGCGATCTGGCGGTACAGAATTTCGCCAAAAATGCGGTTTTCGACCACTACGGTAGTGCGTTCATTCTCCGTGCTGGCTTTTGGATGCCATGCCACGAGATATTTGCCCGGATGGTATTTGGAATAGTTGACTTTGCCATTGACCGGATAGCGCGTGACGTGGACGTTGATCGGCGACATAAAAATCGAAACCTGCAAACGCTTGTCTTTGAAGTATTCCGGCTCGTCGACTTCTTCAATCACAACGACCTTGCCGTCGACCGGTGCTATGATGTAATTGTCGTCAATTTCGACCGGACGCGACGGGTTCCTGAAAAATTGCAGGACCATGAGCAAAAAGAACAAAACCACGAGCATCAACGTCATCCGAAGCCACGGAAGTTGCACAAAATGATCGATTACAAGCAGTAAAACAA
>JAEWLN010000040.1 GCA_023457535.1 Bacteroidota bacterium | reverse complement strand
CCAAAAATACCCGATAAATACTGAAAATTACGATAATTGTAAAAACAAACACGCCAATCCCTGTTAATTTTTCGCGCGTCGTTGTGCGTGAAATCTGAACCAGGTGCGTACCATTTTTTTTGCGCGTCCACAAATACCATCCGTACAGGCTCATGATCGAATAATAGACGTTGACAAGCAAATCGCCCACATACTGCGCGCGGTAAAACAAATAAGCGGTAATCGTCGTGGCGATCAAACCCGTCGGGTAGACCCAAATGTTTTCCTTTTTGGCCAGATACACGCTCAGGATCCCAAACACAAACGTGATGGCCTCGAGCACGATGACAAAAACAGGTGTGTCTTTGTAGGCATTGAGGAAAAACTCGGTCATGCGCGGTTTCCTTTGATGAACCTGATGTTGAAAACGGCCATTTCCGGATGGGCAAACGTTTCGCGCATCGCTTCTTTGAGAAAATCCATCACCGCATCATAGGGGCCGTAAACCTGCGTTGACAGGGGCGTTTCGACAACCTGAAATGGCGATGCCTTCAATTTTGCGATAAACGCGATAATGGCAGGCTCGTAATTTTTGTCCAGCGGATACAAGCTGATGTCGACAGAAACTTCCATAGGTAATTATTTATTAGTGCCAATCAAAAAAATCCGGATCTTTCTCGAACGCCGTCCCGATCACGACCATATCGGCGCCCGATGCAAATGCCGCTTCGATCCCGTCCCGACTGCGGATGCCGCCGCCCACGATCAGCGGAATGTCCAGGACCGATGCCACGGCCGAGATGACCGCTGACCCGACAGCGTGGTCCGCGCCACTTCCGGCCTCCAGATAGATCAATTTGTGCCCGAGCATTTGTCCGGCAAGCGCAGTGGCGACGACCGTACCGATGTTTGCGCTGTCAATGGGTTGCGTCCGGCTTACGCGCTGCACCGCTGTCGGACGTCCGCTTTCGATGAGCAGATAGCCCGTCGGGATGATTTCGAGTGCCGATTTTTGCAATACCGGCGCCGCCTGTACGTGGTGCCCGATCAAAAAATCGGGGTTGCGGCCGGAGAGCAGCGACAGCAACAATATGCCGTCGGCGTGGCTTGAAATCTGCGACGGATGCCCCGGAAACAAAATGACCGGCAAACGGCATGCGCGCCTGATGTGCACAATGAGCCCGTCGATATCGGCATCCCTGACCTCGCTTCCTCCTATGAGCAAGTGCGTGGCCGGCGATTGGTTGATCTTGGCGAGGGTCGTTTCAAGCGATTCGCGTGCGATTTTGTCGGGGTCGAGCAATATGGCCAGCAACTTCTGGCGTTGCGACCGGGCTTTTTGGATGTTGGCGTAAATGGTTTGCATCACCGGCAAATATACACCAAAGATCGCATCCGGACGATTTCCGTCGGTTTGCGATATAAAAAAACCCCGAAACCTTTCGGGATCAAGGGTTTTGAATCAAGGCGTTGCGTCGGGCAAAGCGACGGTAATACCATTTAGCGGGTTTTATCGCTTGACGATTTTCAGTGCGTTTTGCGTTTGATCGGCCGACACCCTGATCAGGTAAGTACCCGATTGCCATCCGGAAATATCGATCCCGATTTCGCCCGCGCGCACATCGCTGGTCCATATCTGTTGTCCTACCATGTTATAGACCGATACCGATTCGATGTCGTAGGACGAGGCGATCGTCAGGCGGTCCGTTGCAGGATTCGGATAGGCCACGATGGAGGCCGTCCCGGTCGCAAAGCTGGCCGATTCCAGCGTAGGGTCGTTGTTGAGATATACCCTCCAGTATTTTTGCTGGCCGTTCATAAATACATCTGAAACGGTTTGCGTCGCTTCATTTTCAGAGTCGACCAGGTCCGGTTTGTGGTCGCCGTTGAAATCGATCACATTGTGGATGTCCCACGAAACGCGGTAATCAGAGTTGTCGAGCGTGGCCGGAATATTCCATTGTACCGATGTGGCGTTAAAGCCCGATCCGTTGTTGAGGTACACTTTCCAGTATTTCTGGTTGCCGTTCATGAATACGTCCGATACCGATTCTGTCGACTGGTTTTCAGAATCGATGAAATCCGGTTTGCCATCGCCGTTGAAATCGATCACGGTGTGGTAGTCGTTTGCGAAGCGGTAATCCGCGTTGTCCGATACGGCCGGAATGTTCCATTGGACAGCCGTCGCGTTGAATCCCGATCCGTTGTTGAGATAGACCTTCCAGTGCTTTTGCTGGCCGTTCATAAACACATCCGACACCGATTCAGTGGATTGGTTTTCCGTATCCACAAGGTCCGGTTTGCCGTCGCCGTTCATGTCCGCGACCGTATGGTATTCGTTGGCCACACGGTAATCGCCGCTATCGAGCACAGCCGGGATATTCCACTGCGTAGCCGTAGCGCTGAATCCCGATCCGGTGTTGAGGTACACTTTCCAGTACTTTTGCTGGCCGTTCATAAATACGTCCGACACGGATTCCGTGGACTGGTTTTCAGAATCGATCAGGTCCGGCTTCCCGTCGCCGTTGAGGTCAATGACGGTGTGGTATTCGTTGGCCACGACATAATCGGCGTAATCGAGCACCGCCGGAATGTTCCACTGCGTGGCCGTTGCGCTGAATCCAGAGCCGGTGTTCAGGTACACTTTCCAGTACTTTTGCTGGCCGTTCATAAAGACGTCCGATACGGATTCCGTGGACTGGTTTTCAGAATCGACCAAATCCGGTTTGCCGTCGCCGTTCATATCGATCACGGTGTGGTATTGGCTGGCCAGACGGTAATCCGAATTATCGAGCACGGCCGGGATATTCCACTGTGTGGCCGTCGCGCTAAACCCCGATCCGGTGTTCAGGTATACTTTCCAGTACTTTTGCTGGCCGTTGATAAAAACGTCCGATACGGATTCCGTCGATTGGTTTTCCGTATCCACAAGGTCTGGCTTTCCGTCGCCGTTCATGTCGATGACCGCGTGGAAATCGTCCGAGATGTGGTATTCGTCATAATCGAGTACGGCCGGGATATTCCATTGGACCGCCGGACTGGTAAAACCTTGCCCGTACATGCATTGGCCCGTTGCCAACGCGATAAAAAGGGTGCGCAATATAATTTTCATGGAGGTTGGTTTGATGCCCGTGGCTATCCTTTGATTATTTTAACATTCTTGATTTGGTCTCCGGCATGGATTCTTACCAAGTAAGTTCCTGCTTCCAGACCGGAAACATCGATCGTGCCTTGCGCCGCATTGACCGGTTTGGAAAGGATTTGCTGTCCGAGCATGTTAAAGATCGCAACGGTGTCGATGTTTGCATCCAATGAAATATGGAGTGCCTCTTTGACCGGGTTCGGGTAAACGCGCAGCGCCGTAGCAGCTTCAAATTGCGCATCTTCGAGGCTTGTGATGCAGTCGATGGCCGTTGGGATGTTGCGGTCGCTGGTTGTGCCGTCGCCAAGTTGCCCATAGTAGTTGGCCCCATAGCCCCAGAGTGAATTGTCCGTCCGCATGCCGGCACTGTTGTTCATGCCCGCCGCAACGCTTTGCCAGTTGGTTTGTGTCCCGATCTGGTTGGGCACCATGGTATTGATGCTGGTGCCGCCATTGCCCAACTGGCCCCAGTGATCGTAGCCCCAGCCCCAGAGCGTACCGTTGGACCTGACCGCGATCGTATGCGAGTCGCCGCACGAAACATCTGACCAGTTGGTGGCCGTTCCTACTTGTGTTGGCGAGGTCCTGTCGTTAAAGTCGCCCAGTCCGAGCCGACCCTGGAAACCTTCTCCCCATGCCCACAAGGTGCCATTGGTCCTGATTCCCATTGAGTGGATTTCCCCGGCCGATAGGTGCAGCCAGTTGTTGGCCGTCCCGATCTGTACCGGTTCGTCGCGATTGGTCAGCGTGCCATCGCCCAATTGTCCGGTATTGTTGCGTCCCCAGCCCCACAGCGTGCCGTCGGTCTTGATCGCCAGCGTGTACGATTGACCCGCCACGACTTTGGCCCAGTTGGTTGCCGTCCCGATTTGTACGGGCGCCATTTCACTCATATAGGTTCCGTTGCCCAACTGGTTGTTATTGTTGCGCCCCCAGCCCCACAGTGTGCCGTTGGTCTTGATCGCCATCGTATGCGATTCGCCTGCCGCTACGCTTTGCCAGTTGGTCGCGGTTCCGATTTGCACAGGCGTGGCGCGGAATGTCGTGGAAGTACCATCGCCCAATTGGCCGTAATTGTTGTAACCCCAGGCCCAGAGTGTCCCGTTGGTGCGGATGGCCACGGTGTGGTCGGCGCCGGCTGCCATGGTTTGCCACGAGTTCCAGTTGCCGATTTGCGTCGGGATGTTTTTATCGGCCGTCGTACCGTTGCCGAGCTGTCCGTTGGCGTTGAGTCCCCAGCCCCACAGCGTGCCATCTGATTTGCGCGCAATGGTATGGTCGCGGCCCTTGGTCACTTTTTGCCAGCACATGTCCGGGATAAAAAGGCTTGGCGGACAGGTGAGTGCTACAGGTGTATTGCTGTCAGAATAAGTGTTGGTGCCGAGTTGGCCGTCCATGTTGTCCCCAAAGGCAAGCAGATCGCCGTTCGATTTTCTTGCGATGGTGTGGTAAGCACCGCCATCGACGCTTTGCCAATTGTTTGCAGTACCGATTTGCGTTGGCGCAGAGACATCGCTGTTACTGCCATTACCGATTTGCCCGTCGCTGTTCTCGCCCCAGGCCCAGAGCGTGCCGTCGGTTTTTATCGCAAGGCTGTGCTTGTCGCCCGCACCGATCGATTGCCAGTTGGTCGCCGTCCCGATTTGCGTCGGGGTCAGCACATTGGCCGTATTGCTGTTGCCCAGCTGATAAGAGCCGTTGCTGCCCCAGCCCCAGAGGGTGCCGTTGGAGCGCTTGGCAATAACGTGCTGATAACCTGCCGCGATGCTTTGCCAGTTCGTAGCCGTGCCGATTTGTACCGGCGCGTTGCGGTTGGTCGTCGATCCGTCGCCGAGTTGCCCTTTTGAGTTGTCACCCCAGGCCCACAGCGTGCCATTGGTTTTGATCGCGATCGTGAAATCGCCCGTGCACGCTACAGCTTGCCAGTTGGTGGCCGTACCGATTTGGACCGGCGCGTTGCGGTTTGTGGTGGTACCGTCGCCCAATTGGCCCGAACCGTTGTATCCCCAGGCCCACAGCGTTCCGTTGCTGCGGATCGCAACGGTGTGGCTCAATCCAGCCGCTGCGCTTTGCCAGGTATTGACCGATCCGATCTGGACGGGCGCAAATAGGTAATTGGTGCTTGAGCCGTTACCTACCTGGCCGCTGGCGTTTTCACCCCAACCCCACAGCGTGCCGTCGGATTTTTTGGCGATGGTATGACTGCCGCCACCGCTGACCTGCTGCCAGTTGGTGGCCGTTCCGATTTGCGTTGGAAGCGGTCTGTCCTGATTGGTTCCATCTCCCAATTGGCCGTAAGAGTTGTCGCCCCAACCCCAAAGTGTGCCGTTGCTGCCGATAGCGAACGTATGGGAATCCCCGGCGGTAGTGCTCTGCCAGCACTGGGCGTGGATTTGCGCGGCCAGGAAAACCAGTACGAGCGTAAAAATTCTTTTCATTCATTAGTTAATTTGGTTGAACTTCTTTAATTGCGGGCAAACATACATCAAAAACAGCAAACAATATCCGCGTGTTGAACAAACGTCGGAATTGGGCGTATAATCGCGGTGGCTGGCAGGATAATCGCTTTTTGGCCATCGGCCTTATCGGATTAAAAATTAACGCTTTGCGCTGCATAATTGTAAAATATCACTTACATTCGCAACAGTTTAATTTTCCATCGTTTGAAGAATTTATCTGGTATGCTCGCCGTTGTACTGGCGGTAAATGTTGCGTCGGCCCAAAAAATCAACAAGACCGACAGCCTTCTTAACGCAATCGGGCGTTACGAAGCGGCGCACAAAAACCGCAAACCCGATTTGCGCGATTCGGTCAAGGTCAAAATGATCGAAAGCCTTATATTGCGCTATGTGGACTCTGAGCCTGAAAAAGCATTGGCCTACAGTTTACAATCGCTTGAGCTTTCGGAAAAAATTAATTACCCGAGCGGGATCGGACGCGGCCATCTATACGTCGGGAGTCAGCACAACCGGCTTGGCGCACACGATCAGGCAGTAAAATACCTTCAAAAATCGGCGGCAATATTTGCCCGGCTCAAAAACGATTCTTCACTGTCAAAAGCCTATTCTGAATTGGGGATTTTGTTTTCCAAGCTCGGCAATTTTCCCGAGGCGATCTATTACAACCTTGCCTCGCTGAAGATCGTTGAAAAGCAGAATGACATGTTTGCGATTGCGTCGTCGCAGATCAATACCGGCATTTTGTACAAACAGCACGGCAATTATGACAAAGCCCTCGGGTATTACCGCGCGGCGATCGAAACAACCAAAAAGCTGGGTGCCGAAGATGCTGCTTATGTACAGGCTTATGCCTACAACAGCATCGGCCAGGCTTATCTCAAGCAAAACAAGATCGATCAGGCGCTTTCGATGTTGCAGCGCGCGCGGGACAAGGCGCGTCCGTTCCAGAATTCGTTTATCGACGCCGATATTTATCTGGCCATCGGGAATGCGTATCTCGCGCAGGACGATCCGCAACGCGCCATTGAAAATTTTGGCCAGGCGCTTGAATTGTCTACCAAAAACGAGGCGCAACCCGGTATTTCAGAATGCAAACTGCAGCTTGGACGCGCGCATTTTAAACTCGGGCACATCCCGCAGGCGTTGGCGTTCACCAAGGACGCGCTTGCTATTGCCACGCGTATCGGACAAAAAGAGTTTGTCCGGGATGCGTATGCCAACCTGGCCGACATTCACCGCTCGATGGGCGATTACCGCGCGGCTTATAACAACCACGTGTTGTTCAAGCAAATCAACGACGAATTATTCAACGAACAGCAAAGCAAAAAGCTCACCGAGCAGCAAATGACGTACGAATTCGAAAAGAAACAGGACGATGCGCTCGAGAAACAACGCAAAAAGGACGCCGATGCGCTTGTAGCGGCAAACCGTCAGCGGTGGGTCAACTATACGATCCTCGCGGTGCTTGTGGTGGTGAGCGGCGTGGCGTTTTTGATGTATCGGAATATGCGCCGAAACCAACGCCAGCGCAAACTCATCGAAGAGCAAAACCACATCATCCAGCAATCGCTCACAGAGAAGGAGACGCTGTTGCGCGAGATCCACCACCGTGTGAAGAACAACCTGCAAATCATTTCGAGTTTACTCAACATCCAGTCGCAGGACATCAAGGATGCCAATGTCTTGTCTTCGATCCAGGAAGGGCAAAGCCGCGTGGAGGCGATGAGTTTGATTCACCAGAATTTGTACCAGTCCGAGCACCTGAACAACGTCGACATCGAAAATTACATGAAAGGCCTGGTCGATTACTTATCGCGGATGTTTCGCGGTGAATCGGCATCGGTGCAGGTCCATATCCAAACTCCCGGGATACGGTTTGACATCGATACGGCCATACCGCTCGGGCTCATTGTCAACGAACTGGTCTCAAACGCTTACAAATATGCTTTTGACACCAACCAGACGGGCCGCATCGATATTTCGATCCAACCCAGGACCGATACCGATTATGAGCTTACCATCGCCAACAACGGCAAACCGCTGCCTGCGGATTTTGATGTAAAACGATCGCAATCCCTTGGCTTGAAGCTCGTTTCGATCTTGAGCCGCCAGTTGCGCGGACAATTTTTTGCCCAATCCGACAGCGGGCTGACTTCATTTACCGTAGAGTTTAAAGATTTAAAAGCTTGGCATGCGGCCAAATAAATGCTATATTTGACTATGTTGCGCATTTTGATTATCGAAGACGAATTGATCATTTCTCAGGATGTGACGGCCATGCTTACCAAGATGGGGTATGACGTCATTGGCGACGCGATGGATTTTGACGAAGCGATTGCAATCCTCGAACGCAACATCCCAGATTTGATCCTGCTGGACATTAACCTCAACGGTAAACGCGACGGCATCGATCTGGCCCGCGAAATCAACCAGCGTTTCCACGTGCCGTTCATCTTCACGACTTCCTACTCCGACCCGGGAACGCTGGAACGCGCCAAAGACACGCATCCGGTCAACTACCTGGTCAAGCCGTTCAAGCCTGAGCAACTCTTTACCGCCATCGAAATGGGTTTGCACAAGGCAGCCAATATTTCTAAACCGGCGGTTCCGGACGACGAAAAACCGCTGATCATCAAAGGCGCGCTGTTTGTCAAGGATAAATTTGCGTACAATAAACTAGTGATCGATGACATCCGATGGATTAAATCCGATGGCAATTACCTTGAAATCTACACCTCGGCGGCCCGTCCGGCATTGGTTCGTGCATCGATGGGCAGTTTTATGGAACGGCTCGGCGATTCGTTTTTGCGCGTCCACAAATCGTACATCATCAATTTGCAGCAGGTGACCAAGATCGATCCCAACAGCGTAATTATTGGCCAGGAAGCGATCCCGGTGTCAAAAAATTACAGCGAGGATTTGTTTAGAAGGTTGGATATTTTTTGATTGTTCGGTACAACGATAGCTTTCATGAAACGATTGTCCGCTTCAGCGGCATGTTGATAACCCGCCGCCGATTATAATGCCCATACCTTCCCTTTCGCATAAAACATCCTTCCAACGCTGGTTTCATCACATACATGACCTCATTGGTCACATTTCCAAAAATAACGTACGGATCCCATTTACTTTTACCCGCCTGTAAACCGGGAGGACTAATCAGCCCATTCAATCAAAACAACATTTTTTACCACCAAGGCATGAACAAGACTACATTTTACGCACGACCCGTCCGTACGACCCTGATCGCGATTATTATTTGCCTGCTATCCGGTATCGGTATTCAGGCGCAATCCATCACTTTTACCGGAAATGATACTTTTGAGGTACCGCTGGGCGTAACGTCGGTTGACGTCGAGGCCTGGGGTGGTGGCGGTGCCGGCGGAGGCACGGGGGCTTCCGGCTCCAATTTTGGCGGAGGCGGAGGCGGCGGCGGATTTACAAAAGCGGTAGGCGTTTCAGTACCTCCTGGCGGAACAGTAGGAGTAACTGTAGGGGCCGGCGGTTCCGGGTTTCGCGCGGCCGATGGCGGCAATGGTGGCAATTCCTCATTCGGATCGGTAGTGGCATACGGCGGCTGGGGCGGCAGCTCATTGGGTGAAGGCGGTGCAGGAGGGCCAGGGACATTTCCGGGCGGTTGGGGCAGCACAATTTGCTGCAGCAAAAGCGGCGGCGGCGGCGGCGGTGCCGGAAACGCTGCTCCGGGCGGATATGCCTACATAGACACCCCGGGCGCAGGAGGCGTTGCCCATGGCGGTACGGGCGGTGCGGGTAGAACCAGCAACGGAGATGGTGGTAACGCATTGGGCTTAGCCGGCGGCGGCGGCGGGTCTAGTTCATCAGGTACTTTCGCTAATCAATACGTAGGCGGCGCGGGATTCCGTGGACAGGTCATCGTCAGTTATGTTTGTCCGTCCTATACGCTATCTTCCACCACAGCAACAACTTCTGTCTGCGGGGCCTCGGCAGTCACCGTCACGATCCATTCTCAAGTCATGACCACCGGAAGTTATCAGGTTACTTATTCTACTGCCGGAGCGCTCACATCGACCCAAACCGCAACGGTGGCATTCACGCAGGGAAATCCGGGAACAGGTACGTTTTCAACGCCGGTTTTACCCGTTGGCACGAGCACGGTGACCATTTTGTCGGTCACTTCAAAAAGTTGCACGACAGACCAATCGGAAAACAATTCAGTAACCGTTACCGTAGCGCCGCTTCCCACAGTGGTTGCAGGGCCGCCGATGACCATTTGCGAAACACAGTCACCAAACATTGGTGCGGGCGCTTCTGCAACAAATCACGATAGCTTGTTGTGGACATCTTCCGGAACGGGCACTTTTGCCAACGCAACTTCACTGGCGGCAATCTACACTCCAAGTGCGGCAGACATCGCATCCGGAAATGTTTTACTTACCCTGACCGCTTTCGCATCGGCGCCATGTTCCAATATAACAGCCAGTAAGTTGCTCACAATTTCCGGATCCCCAACAGCTGTGGCTGGCGGAAATCAGATGGCGTGTCCCAACCAACCTATTGTCGTAACAGGGACTGCGGCAGCCAATGGAATAATCTGGTGGGAAGAAGATGGCTTCGGATCGTTCACCGCCGGAGCAAACACCACCACCCCAACCTATACCCCTGCCGCGCAAGATGCCGGACGGGTCGTTACGCTAAGAATGAACGTATTGAACTACATTTGTCCCGACGCGTCGGTAACCTGCACGATTACAGTACGGGCAAATCCTACTGCTTTTGCGGGAAGTCCGGTTTCCATGTGCGCCAGCGACGGCGCGGTCAATATAACAAACGGTGCTACGGCTGCCCAGTACGAAAGCGTCATGTGGACGTCCAATGGATCGGGAACGATCAGCAACGCCAATTCGCTGACTTCGGCAACATATACCGCGGCACCCGGCGAACGCGGATCGGTCACACTGACGCTCACGGTGACAGGCATCGGAAGTTGTTCCACAGCCGTTGCTACCAAAACTTTGGAAATCCGGCCGGCGCCGATCACCACGAACGTTACGGTTTTCACCGGTCAAACCGGCTCGGTCGGCGCTACAGGATGTGTCGCTACAGAGCCTGTACAAGCCAACAATCGGTATCCGTCTGCCGCAGTTAGTATCAATAGCGGTACGGGATGGACAAGTCCAACGGCCGCCTTCGCAGACGACAATAACACCGCGACCACGACGGTGACTGCGACCGGAAGCGGGACCACTACGCTTGACAGCCAGACATTATATGTTTCCGGATATAATTTTGCGATTCCCGCCGATGCCGTAATCAATGGCATCTCAGTTCGGGTTGCGCGTCACCAGTCAGGAGGATTGGCCAACGCCTGGGACTCATCGGTGCGACTGGTCAAGGCCGGGGCCCCGATTGGCGTTAATTTAGGATCGAATGCAAATTGGCCCGCTACCAAAACCTATAAAGTTTACGGTAGCGAGAATGACCGCTGGGGCACTACCTGGACACCGGCGGACATTAATAATTCACAGTTTGGCGTGGCTTTGTCCGTGACGCAGTATGCTCAGCTCTTCACGTCCGGCACGGCCCATGTAGATGCTATAGACATTAGTATAAAGTATCTGATTCCCGGGTCGTTGAATTGGTACACCGCATCGTCCGGTGGAACATTGTTGGGCACCGGACAGACCTTTAATCCCGTCGGCGTGCCCGGATCGGCATTGGCCAACACCTATGTTCCGGGAACCACAACGTTTTATGCCGAATGTGCTGCGCTTCCGGGATGCCGTACAGCCGTCGATTTTACGGTCGTAGCGCCGTGCCAGTCGACCACGGTCCCTTACGTACAAAATTTTGAATCGGCGATCGCGACGTTGCTTCCTGAATGCACGATGGGCGAAGCCGGAGGAACCCGTAAATGGACCACCGATTCGGCGCCCGGAAACGGATTCAACTCCAAAACGCTCGTGTATACGGCCGTAACCTCCAGCACTGCCGATGCATGGTTTTATACGCAGGGCATTGCGCTGACAGCCGGCAACCAATACAACATCCAGTACCGATACGGCAATAACAGCAGCAACATCACGGCCGAAAAATTAAAGGTGGCTTTCGGCCTTTATCCAGGGGCTGCGGAAATGGCCAATATCCTTGCCAACCATACCTTTATAGGAAGCGGGGCTCCTACGGTCAACAACGTGGTATTTACCGCGCCGTCAACCGGAACCTACTATTTTGGGTTTCACGCCTACTCATCGGCCAATCAGGGTAAACTTTTCGTTGATGACATTTTGGTTACAACATCCGGATTTCCTGTAATTACCAGCATAAACGCGTCGTCGGGATGTCCGGGCGACCCGATAGAGATCCATGGCGTGAACCTCGCACCGGCGATTGCCACAAACATCCGCATCGGTGGGACTCCCGTCTCGGCCATGCTCTCGAATAATGGAAACACTATTGTAGTTACCGCAAATTCAGGATCAGGCGCCGTTACGGTAACCACAAACTCAGGAACGGCGACCGGCCCGGACTACACTGTAGTTCAACGACCGGTCATCACGGTACAGCCTGCGAGTCCCGCACCAATATGCGCGAACTCGGGCGTGGCCACCATAAGCGTTGTGGCGACAGGGCAACCCGCCTACCAATGGACCAGAAACGACATTCCCATAACCGATAACGCCATGTTCAGCGGAACTTCCACCGCTACCCTTACGATCAGCAACGTACCCGAAAGTGAAAATGGCGCGGTCTATCGCGCATTGCTCACCAGCGGCCCGGGCTGTGCCCGCTTATCAAACCCAGCGACGCTATCGGTAATTGCACCGCAGTCCGTAAACGCGGGATCTGATTCCCCGGTTTGCGAAAACGCAGCGATCCATCTGGTAGCTACCCCGGGTGTGTTACCTGAATTCACCATGAACAGCAACAGCCAGGTTCCGTTTATAGACATTCGCAACAGTGGAACGCATGTGCTGCAATTGCCCCTTTCCGACGATAGTGAACACAATATCCCCATCCCGGCATTTACGTTCAACGGCATCACTTACACCAATGCACGGGTCGGGATGAACGGCCTGATCGCCCTGGGTTCGGTAAGCGGGGATTTGAGTCATGACAATACGCCCATGCCCAATACGGTCAACTCCGCCGGGAACGTTTATCTGGCGCCGTTCTGGGACGACCTTGACATACAAAGTTCGCCCACCATCAGAACCAATACGGTAGGGTCTGTCTTTATCATTCAATATACCAATGCAGGACATGATTATCTTGCGTCGGCATCCACTTCGATCACTTTTCAGGTCCAGCTCCATCTTGTGACCGGCGCGATCACGTTTGTATACCAGGATGTGGTGTTCGGCAGTTTCAATTGGGATTACGGCCGGAATGCGACCATCGGGATCCAGACCTCGGCTACGAGCGCCATTATGTATTCCCATATGACGGCCAGCCTCGCCAACGGCCAGAGCATCACATTTACGCCCAATACCTTCAGCTATGCCTGGTCCGGCCCGAATGCGTTTACTTCCAATTTACAAAACCCGATGATCGACAACGCGTCCGCGGCTGCCGGCGGGAGCTATTCGGTTGTCATCACCAATAACACTACCGGCTGTTCCTCGCAAGCAGGCACGACCGAGGTTGTCGTAACGCCTCAGGCGACCTATTATCTCGACGCCGATGGCGATACGTTTGGAAATCCGGCCGTGACCGCAATTTCCTGCGAGGGTCCGCTTTTAGGATATGTTCTCAATAACACTGACTGCGACGACAGCAATCCGCTCATCCACCAATCTTTCGCCTTCTACACCGATGCCGACGGAGATTCTTACGGAAGCGGCGCCGCAGTCCAAATTTGCGCGATCAACGCCCATACGGCGCCACCGGGCTATTCATTGAACAACACCGATTGCGACGACGGTAATCCGCTTATTCACCAATCTTTCGCCTTCTACACCGATGCCGACGGAGATTCATACGGAAGCGGTGCCGCAGTCCAAATTTGCGCGATCAACGCCAATACGCCGCCGCCGGGCTATTCAGTGAACAACACCGATTGCCACGACACGGTGTCCGCAATTCATCCGGGCGCGGCCGAAATCCCGTATAACGGCGTCGATGACGATTGCGATGGCGATACCGACGAAACCGGTACGGTAACCACGACACTACTGGCCACTTCGTGCGGAACCACACTGGCTTCGATTGGCTCGTTGGTAGGGATCGCGACGGTGCCCAACCATCCGATCACCGGATACCGCATACGGATCACGCATGGCGATGAGGTGCAACTGATCGAACGCACCGCACCACATTTCACGATGACGCAACTCGCTTCCTATACGTACGCCACAACCTATACTGTGGAAATACAGCTGCAACGCGGCGGAATATGGCAGGTAAGCTGGGGGGCGCCGTGCCTGGTTTCGACGCCGGCCATTCTCGAGAGTGGTGCGGCGGGCGCTGTAAATCCATCCCAATGCGGAATTACCTTAACCCAAATCAACACGCTGATCGCAACGACCAGTTTGCCAAACGTCACCGGATACCGTTTCCGGGTGACCAACCTGACTGACCCGCTCGGACCTAATGCCGTACAAATCCTCGATCGCCTCCAGAACTGGTTCAGCCTGCAAATGCTCACGCGTTACAATTACGGAAGCCTTTACAGAATCGAAGTATCGGTCAAAACCACGGGCGGCTATGGCGGCTATGGCGCGCCGTGTGAAATGTCTTCACCACCTGTTCCTGCACTCACCCAATGTGAGGGCGTGATCCAGCACCTTACCACGGCGGTTGCTACCACAAGCCTGCCGGGCGCGACACAGTACCGCTTCCAGATTGTGCGCAACTATGACGGCGCGGCTGCGATGATAGACCGCAACACCAATTGGTTCAACTTCAATATGGTTCCTGCGACAGCGTTTACTGCCGGGGCCGAATATACCGTTCGCACCGCAGTGATGACCTCCGGAACATGGTCGCCGTTTGGCGATGCGTGTTTGATCAGCGCGCCGGGGGGAACAGCTAAATCAATCGCAACCGGGAATTTATCTAAGGACATTCAGATCGATGCGTATCCGATGCCGTTTGCCACCGATTTCAACATTTTCATCGAAAGTCCGGGCAAAGCAAACATCCAGCTCAAGGTTTACGACATGCTTGGAAAACTGGTCGAAACCTACGAAATGGCGTGGCAGGATCTTGAAGGTTTTAAACTCGGGGGGCGCTATCCTTCCGGAGTATACAATTTGGTCGCGATACAGGGCGATGCCGTCCGGACGATTCGCATCATCAAACGCTAAATACCCAAACCCTCTCCAACCGAGAGGGTTTTTTACGGATCCGGATTCGCGTCCAACGCATACACGAGAATGTAGTGGTCAACAGATTCGAAGAAGATGCGAAAAACCCCGTGCAACCCGTCCATTTCCAAATAGGCTGTGGTTTGGCCGTCAGTCATTTCAAACGGTTCGGCGCGCACATGGTCTTTAAAGCTGATGCCGGGCTCGTTGCGGATCTTAAAAATCACTTCTTTAATACCCCAAAGCACCGTTATCCTGGGGATGTATTGGGGATCATCAGGGTCGAGCATCCGGATCTCAGTTTCGTGCAAAAACCGGTGCGCGATCACCGCAGCTTTGTCGCGGCACATTTCCAGATCGATGCCGATGTTGGAACCGCTCAGCGCAATGGCGGCGAATTCGTGCGAATGGGTAATGGAGATATGGCGCCCGTCCGCCAGATGGGGTTTGCCCGACGGGTCGTAGTGCAGGTCAAAATCAGTGTAGCCGACGTGTTGCAACAGCCGGCGGACGCTTAAAAAACCGCGCCTGTGGGGTTGTGATTTCATCCCGGCAATGCGGGCCTGATTGCGTGGATTGAGCGAGACGGTGTCGCGGAGTTCGTCCTCCGGCTCGGTGATTTTCCAAATGTAGATTTGCGTATCGGGACCGTGATGAATGACGTGATGCAATGGCATAGGCGTGTATTTTGTTCGCAGGCCTAGCCCGGATGGAAGCGGCATCCTTTTTTGGCCGCGCAGCAGGCTAAAAAAGATACAGCGGACAGCCGGAAAAAGCTCCTGATCCTATTTAAACGACGCGCTGTGTGTCACAATGTTAACACGCAAAACCGCTGGGATGCACGCTACATAAATTTTGGCAAAACGGTGCATTATCCAAATCAAATCGCTAAATTTGCGCGACATTTATAAGATATAATACAAATATACGATAATGAGTACAACGACAATGCCGTTTGTGGCCTACAAAGTAAAAGACATTTCCCTGGCTTCGTGGGGAAGAAAAGAAATTGAACTGGCCGAGGCCGAAATGCCGGGACTGATGGCGCTTCGTGCGGAATACGGCGATTCACAGCCACTCAAAGGCGCGCGCATAGCGGGTTGTTTGCACATGACGATCCAGACAGCGGTGCTGATTGAAACGCTCAAGCATTTGGGCGCTGAAGTGACGTGGTCGTCTTGCAACATTTTCTCGACGCAGGATCACGCCGCTGCTGCCATTGCCGATGCGGGAATCCAGGTGTATGCGTGGAAAGGCATGAATGAAGAGGAGTTTGACTGGTGTATCGAGCAAACGTTGTTCTTTGGCGAGGACCGTCAGCCGCTCAATATGATCCTTGACGATGGCGGCGATTTGACGAACATGGTTTTTGACCGTTATCCGGAACTCGCTGCGGGCATCAAAGGCTTGAGTGAAGAAACCACCACGGGCGTCCACAGACTGTACGAAAGAATGAAGAACGGCACTTTGGTGATGCCGGCGATCAACGTCAACGATTCAGTGACCAAGTCTAAGTTCGACAACAAATACGGCTGTAAGGAGTCTGCTGTGGATGCGATTCGCCGTGCGACAGATGTAATGCTTGCAGGAAAGCGCGTTGTGGTTTGCGGTTATGGCGATGTGGGTAAAGGAACTGCGGCTTCGTTCCGCGGCGCAGGTTCTATTGTTACCGTGACTGAAATCGACCCGATTTGTGCGCTTCAGGCCGCAATGGATGGTTACGAAGTCAAAAAACTAGACACTGTTGTAGGCAACGCCGATATCATCATCACTACCACAGGTAACAAAGACATTGTGGTAGGAAAGCATTTTGAGGCGATGAAGGACAAAACAATTGTGTGTAACATCGGGCACTTTGACAACGAGATCGACATGGCGTGGCTCAACAAGAACCACGGCGCATCTAAAGTTGAGATCAAGCCGCAGGTAGACAAATACACGATTGCAGGCAAAGACATCCTGATCCTGGCGGAAGGCCGTTTGGTAAACCTGGGCTGCGCGACCGGACACCCGAGCTTTGTAATGAGTAATTCGTTTACCAACCAAACCCTTGCGCAACTCGAGTTGTGGAACCACAGCGACAAATACAACAATGAAGTATACATGCTGCCAAAGCACCTGGATGAAAAAGTAGCGTCATTGCACCTTGCGAAATTGGGTGTGGAGCTCGAAACACTCAGTGATGACCAGGCTGCTTACATTGGCGTGGAGGTCAAAGGGCCGTTCAAGCCGGAGTATTACAGATATTAATTATTTGAAGAATAAAAAAACCCTGCAAATGCAGGGTTTTTTTTTGAACCCCGCCGCAGGGCGGGGTCTTTCTTTTGAGATTTTTATTGCTTGACAAATTTGACTGCCTGAAACCCATCGACGTTGAGCACGTATACGCCGTTTTGAAGCGCACTGACATTGATGGCGCCGTCCGTGGTACCGCTCAGGAGCTGCTTGCCGGTAAGGTCATATACTGAGAACGCCGACTGTGCGATTCCCTTGAGGTTAATCTCACTTGTACAAGGGTTTGGATAAACCCCGAGCGCCGACGCGCTGTGGCGTTTGGCTCCAAGCGACGATACATTGGCCGTGTAAAGCAGATAGTTTGAATCGGTGCCGTCGAATGTAGAACCGAATGCGTACAGATTATTATCGGCTGTTACAACCATTTCCTCAAGATAGACGCCCTGCCCGTTGAATTCAAACGGACCAACAGCCTCTTCAGCTACCGGAGCGCCACTGTTGAGATCAAGCATCAGGATATGCGGAGAAACACCGCTGTCCATATTAAAGAACAGTTTGCCGTTGGCTATTTCAATGCGAAGCGGGTAATATCCGGCCGGGTCCTCGTAAAACATTGTTGGCGTTGCAGGCAGGCCCGTAGAAACGTCGAGCTTCAGAATCGTCGTCTGGTCCGTGACATCGTCCCATTCGAGCAGATAAAGGTTATTGCCGTCGATCTCCATATCGTCCAGACTGTACAATTGGTCGTACAAAACGGTTTTGGTAGGCGTGCCCGAAAGGTTAATCAATGTTACCTGACCGTGATCCAGATCGCCATCGACGAGAACATTTTCTGCAGCATAAATCATATTTCCCGAAATTTCGATTTCTGTAGGGAATGACAAGTTAGACATGACATTGACCGGCGCTGCCGCAGGGTTGCTCAGGTCGAGTCGCCACAATTTGCCTGAATCGGCAGAAAACACCGCATCGGCACCTTCGAAATAATACAAATTGGAACCCGATACAGCCAAACCGGTTGGGAACGAAACATTGCTCACTACCATTTCCGGGGTAGCGTTTGGTGTGCTAAGGCTGACTTTGAAGATCATACCGGCATCTGAGTTGGAAATGTAGGCCGTGTTGTTGTGCACAGCCAGATCAGTAAATCCGTAGTAGGTGTTACCGTCGCTCAAATCGTTGAGCAGCGTTGGAGTGACCTGCGCCATAGCAGCCACCGAAAACAATAAAGAAGTAATAGTAAATTTGCGGATCATATAAAATTATTTAAAGTTACTTTCGCAAATATAAGATTTGCAATCCATTAGCACAATATGTTGGGTACAATGGAACGCCCAATTGCCGATTTGTGCACCTTTTTTCAAACAACATTGCGGAAGTTTTTATATATTTAGAAATAAAACCCAACATCATGAAAAAAATAACATGGACAGCCGCGCTGTTTGCAATTCTTGCAGTGGGCTGTAAAAAAGAGACGGTCGAAATGACCACGACGGATATGGTTGATGGCGATACGGTGGTCACCACGACCCGGACGACAGAAACCAATGGCATCAACATCGAAACCGATTCGGCCAAAGTACGGTGGGAACGCGCCAAGCAAGATGTGAAAGACGCCGTGGCGCGTGGCGATAAAAAAGCCGAAGAAGCCGCACGTAAAACCGAGGCTGAAGCCGAACAAGCCTGGAACCGTCTCAAAGCCAACGTGAACGAAGGCGCCGACAAAACCAAGGAATCGCTCCATGAGGCGCGTGAGAACCTCAAGGAGAATTACAACGAAGCGCTTGAAAAAGCGAAAGCGAAGTAAATGGGAACCGCGAAATTCGCGGTTTTTTTGTAGGTGAAATTTCGGGGTTGATTTACAGTTTTCCTGCAGGGCGGGTATTGAAAAATTTTGTAACTTAGGTCCTGTAGGGAAGGGGGAGTAGGGTTTACCCCTAACGAATCGCGCGCACATTTGGCGGTAGAAAATCTGTACTTTTTGTTAAATATTGCCACGCCAGTCTCCTATTTAGTTATTTTAAGCTCCTGCGATCCTGAAGGTGATTTTTGAGTCCAGCCAGACTGATTTTTCCATTTCCGATCGCCCCATTGAATATCACTTTCCAGAGGCCAATTGCCTAATCTTAATTTGAAGGCCACGAAATCTGCAAACCGATCCTTTTCAGTTAACGCAATCATACAGCGCTGTTGCCTGTACGGCTCTTGGGGTGACGATTTTGCAAAACGGGAAATCTAAGATCGGGTTGCAGTTCGGATCAGGAAACGGATATTGCCGGTATCCCGTTGTTTTAATGGATTGGTTGGCGAGCCCGACGCAGAAACGTAACGGCCATCGCTCATTTCATGAGGGTGACGTACCCCAAAGTCCAGGCTGGGTTTCCGATCTGATGGCCCGATGCAGCGGGCATTGATCATTCCATTTTGACTACGGGACCAAAAAGTACTGTCGGTAAGATCCCATTGCAAAAAACAAATGAATAAACCCGGTAAAACGGTTGGCGCGCGGGACGCAGGTGGTGAAATGCGCAAACGGCGACAAAAATGTCTTAACCCGGAAGATCACGGTGCGAGACGCGGGAGTGCGTGAGCGATGGCAGCGGCAGCCCGGAGCCGCGCAATGCAATGGAGCGGCAAGGACTACAGCGAACAGCGCGACGGCGCCCGGGAGCTGTTTGGCACCCGGATGTTTTTTGCGCCGGCACGCCCTGCTCCAACACCGTTATTTGAATCTGTTTTAAACTGTTTTCGCGCTCGAAATTTAGAACGGATACAAATTATTGGCTGCTTATTTTGCTTAAATTTATAAGTCAAATAAAAAATTGAATACTATGTTATCTAAAACCATCGAAGCCGCGCTGAACAAGCAAGTCAAAATAGAAGGAGAATCCTCGCAAATCTACCTGGCCATGGCCTGTTGGGCCGAAGCCAAGGGGCTGGAAGGCGTTGCGCAATTTATGTACAAACAGTCCGACGAAGAGCGCATGCACATGTTGCGACTCGTGAAATTCATCAACGAACGCGGTGGAACAGCTTATATTTCAGAGCTTAAAGCACCAAATGTATCTTTCAACACCTTCCGGGATATGTTTCAGGAATTACACGATCACGAAATCTTTGTATCTGCATCGATCAATGATCTGGTACACGTGACATTGCAGGAAAAAGATTATGCCACACACAACTTTTTGCAATGGTATGTGACCGAACAAATTGAAGAAGAGGCCCAGGCACGCGCCATTCTCGATAAAATCAACCTCATTGGCGATGACAAAGGCGGATTGTATTTGTTTGACCGCGATATCCAGCAGATTAAGGTCTACAATGTTGTGGCCCCTGGAAACGGTACAGCAGGATAGCATACAAGATAATCAATTGCGTCATCGCGATAAAAAAAGCATCCTGACGGCTACGACATAATTTAAATTTCCCGTTCATCCTGGACGGGTTTTTTTTGTATTTGAAATTCCATTGTGGAGCACTTGCGCACATCAGGGCATCAAAGCAAATAGTCAGCGGCGGTTCGACCCAGCCCTGCCGGTCAACGCAGTAAAAGGCAAAAAATGCGGTTCTGGTCATGAGCGTGGTGCGCAACCCGTGTTAAACTTTAACAAAAACTACAGATTTTTTACCTAAAAATGGATTACTGAGGTGCGCCGGTGATTGGCTGCAGCGGTTCGTTAAAAGAGCTTGAGGTTTTCTGCCTTCTAAAATCTGCATTTCTATCGACATTCGGTTAAAGAAGTTCAAGTTTTAAAGTCGCGGCATTTTTTTCGCAGGTTTTGCCCGGAGATGTCGATGTGCCCACAACCCAAACCGATACACTACTTCTCAACCTCACGACGATAAACTTGAGTTCAGGCAAACCAAAACTTTAACAAAAACTACAGATTTTCTACCCTAAAATCTCCCGCAAATTGGTTAGGGATAAACCCTACGCCCCTTCCCTACAGGTCAGAAAATACAAAATTTTTCAATACCCCCATTACAGAAAATCTACACCCAACCATAAAAAAAAGCCCGTTCTCTCGAACGGGCTCTCTATAAATATCGTTTTAATTACGCCTCGAAAGGAACAATTGAAACATAAGACTTATTGTCTCTTTTCTTCTGGAATTTTACAACTCCGTCCACTTTTGCATGCAATGTGTGGTCTTTAGAGATGTAAACATTCTCGCCGGCATTGTGCTTGGAACCTCTTTGACGAACAATGATGTTACCAGCAATGGCAGCCTGGCCGCCGTAAATCTTAACGCCCAAACGTTTCGATTCTGATTCGCGTCCGTTCTTGGAACTACCGACACCTTTTTTGTGAGCCATGACGTTATCTTTTTAAAAATTAATTGTTCTCTTCGTTTGCAGTCTCTTCAGTCTTTTTTGCTGCAGCTTTTTTCTTAGCGCCGCCAACGCTTATTCCAGCAATCTGGATTTGCGTCAAATACTGTCTGTGACCGTTTTTCTTTTTGAATCCTTTTCTTCTTTTCTTTTTGAAAACGATTACTTTTTCACCTTTTAAGTGTTGTAACACTTTGGCTTCTACTGAAGCACCTTCTACAGCCGGGGCGCCCAAAGTGATGCTGCCGTTGTCATCCACGAGAAGAACTTTGTCGAAAGTCACTTTCGATCCCTCTTCGCCTGAAAGACGGTGAACGAACACCTTTGAGTCTTTGCTTACTTTGAATTGTTGCCCTGCTATCTCTACGATTGCGTACATAACAATAAATTATTTGTTGATAAAATGAGCGCAAATATACGACTAAATTGCACACGCGCAACTACTGGGATAAAAAAGTTTAAAGTTTAAGGTTCAAAGTTATGGGCGTGCCGGCGCATGGCCTTCCGGTTCCAAAAGCAATTTCAAACGCGCCGTCGCGCTGTACGCTGTATCTTTCGGGCGCTCCGCTGCGCTGCGCGCCCAAAAGGATGCCGCTGCCATCGCTCACGCAACGCTGGTTTTCGGTTTGAGAAGTTTAAGGTTTAAAGTTTAAAGACATCCTTTTGCCTTTACGACTTTTGACCTTACGACCTTTTGCCTTTACGACTTTTGACCTTACGACCTTTTGCCTTTACGACTTTTTGCCTTTACGACTTTTTGACCTTACGCCTTTTTGACCTTACGCCTTCTTGCCTTTACGACTTTCGACTTTATGACTTTTGACATTCGACATTCAACGTTCGACGTTCGACATTCGACATTCGACGTTCGACATTCGACGTTCAACATTGTTTTTTTTAAGTTTAAGGTTTAAAGTTACATCCTTTTGCCTTTACGACTTTTGCATTTACGACTTTCGACTTTATGACTTTTGACATTCGACATTCAACGTTCGACATTCAACAAAAACACCTACTTTTGTCGTAACATTTTTTTTCCCTTCCCTACCAATTGAACCAACATTCACTAATCCCAATATGAAAAAAACGCTAATGGCTATCAGCGCAGCACTTTCGCTCGGCATGGCGGCATCGGCCCAAAAAGTCGCCTTTGAAGAATATAAACTCGACAACGGCCTGCATGTCATCCTGCACCACGACCCGTCGGCACCGGTGGTGATCACCTCGGTCATGTACCACGTCGGGGCCAAGGACGAAAATCCGGACCGCACCGGTTTTGCGCACTTTTTTGAGCACCTTTTGTTTGAAGGCACCCAAAACATCAAACGCGGCGAATGGATGAAAATCGTCACCGGCAACGGCGGCATCAACAACGCCAATACCTCTGACGACCGCACCTATTATTATGAAGTTTTTCCATCAAACAGTCTCGAGCTCGGGCTTTGGATGGAATCTGAACGCCTCATGCACCCCATCATCAACCAGATTGGGGTCGACACCCAAAATGAGGTTGTCAAGGAAGAAAAACGCCTGCGCGTTGACAATCAGCCCTACGGCAGTTTCATCGCCGAGGTCAAAAAACGCATGTTCACCAAACATCCGTACCGCTGGGCAACAATCGGCTCAATGGAACACCTTGATGCCGCCACGCTCGAAGAATTCCAGGCTTTCAATAAAAAATTCTACATCCCGAACAATGCCGTGCTGATCGTAGCGGGCGACTTTGACGGCGCACAGGCCCGCAAATGGATCAAACAATACTTTGGCCCGATCAAAAAAGGCCCGGCCATCAAACGCGAAACCTTTACGGAAGAACCCATCACGCAAACCATCAAAGGGGAATACGAGGACCCGAACATCCAGATTCCGGCCATCGTTGCAGCTTATCGCACACCGTCGATGAAAACGCGCGACGCCCGCGTACTCGACATGATTTCATCGATTCTGAGCGACGGCAAAAGTTCGCGGCTGTACAAAAAGATCGTCGACGACAAAAAAATGGCGCTCCAGATCGGCGCGTTCAACGTCAGCCAGGAAGATTACGGGTTGTACGTGCTCTACGGATTGCCGCTTGGGCAAAACACCGCGCAAAGCGTGCTTGCGGAAATCGATGACGAAATCGTCAAACTGCAAACAGAACTCATCTCTGAACGCGATTTCCAAAAACTCCAGAACAAGTTCGAGAACCAATACGTCAACAGCAACGCCAGCATCGAAGGCATTGCAGAAAACCTCGCTTCTTACTATCTGCTCTACGGCGATGTGAATCTGATCAATACGGAAATCGACATTTTCCGCTCCGTCACGCGCGAGGAAATCCGCGACGTGGCCAAAAAATACCTCAATCCAAACCAGCGTCTGGTGCTGGACTATGTTCCATCCAAAGACAAAGCGCAGAACCAATGAAAAAATCGATCATCCTCCTATTAAGCTTGTCTTTCACACTTATTATGCAAGCACAAAAAAGACCTCAACCCAAACCGGCAGCCGCACCGGCCGTCAGGATCAACAAACCGCAAACCTTTACACTTCCCAACGGACTTAAAGTGCTCGTGGTGGAAAACCACAAGCTGCCGCGCGTGTCGTTCAACCTGTTCATTGATAACGCCCCGTATGCAGAAGGCAGCAAAAAAGGCGTTTCGACACTGATGGGGCGTTTGCTCGGCAACGGATCGGGCAACATCCCAAAAAACACTTTTAACGAAGAAGTGGATTTTCTGGGCGCGGAAATGGACTTTTCATCATCGGGCGCAACGGCCAGCGGTTTGTCCAAATACAGCGCGCGCGTTCTCGAAATGCTTGCCGATGCCGCACTCCATCCTAACTTTACGCAGGAAGAGTTCGACAAGGAAAAAACCAAATTGCTCGAAGGGCTCAAAAGCGACGACAAAAGCGTTCCGGCTACGGCGCGGCGCGTGGAAGACGTTTTGGCATACGGCAAAACCCATCCGTTTGGCGAATACCTGAGCGAGCAAACGATCGGCAACGTCACGCTGGACGACGTTAAAATGAATTACCAGGAATATTTTGTGCCCAACAATGCTTATCTGGTGGTCATCGGCGATGTTCAGATGGCGGCGGTAAAACCCCGGATCGAAGACCTTTTTGGCGGATGGACGCATGCCGCGGCACCGCATTTCTCGTACAACGATCCAAAGAACGTACAATATCTGCAAATCAATTTTGTCGATATGCCCAATGCGGTCCAGTCGGAAATTGCCCTTGTAAACACGGTTAACCTCAAAATGGACCATCCGGATTTCTTTCCGGCCATTGTCGCCAACCAAATCCTCGGAGGCGATTTCAACGGCTACCTCAACATGAATCTGCGCGAGGCACACGGCTGGACGTATGGCGCGCGCTCAAGCATGGGATTTGGCAAACACGTCGAGAAATTCGTGGCCACATCGTCTGTGCGCAATGCGGTAACGGACAGCGCCGTGGTCGAATTCATCAAGGAAATCAAGCGCATCCGCACTGAAAAAGTATCGGAGGAAAACCTCAAAACGATCAAGGCCGGTTACATCGGGCGCTTTGTGATGCAAATCGAGAAGCCGCAAACCATCGCGCGCTATGCACTCAATATCGAAACGCAGCATCTGCCCGCGGATTTCTATGAAAATTACATCAAAAACATCAATGCCGTCACCGCCGATGACGTCCTGCGCGTGGCCCAACAGTACTTCCTGGTAGACAACATGCGCGTGATCGTTACCGGCAAAGGATCGGATGTGTTGCCTGCGCTCGAAAAACTCAAGATCCCTATCTTTTACTTTGACCGCTTTGGGAACCCGGTTCAAAAGATCGCAGCAAAACAACCCATTCCGGCAGGCGTTACCGCGCAATCGGTCATCGGAAATTACCTCAAGGCCATCGGCGGCGAAAAAAAGCTGTCGGGGATCAGATCAGTCATGACCTTATCGTCCGGAACCATTCAAGGCATGCCCGTGGAGCTGACGTCCAAAACGGCCAAAGGCAAATTGCTGCGCGAGATTAAAGCCATGGGAATGTCGATGATCAAACAAGTCGTCAACGACAAAGGCGCGTACGCTGTCGTGCAAGGCCAGCGCAAAGACGTCACCGGCGAGCAGCTGACAGAAATGAAACAACAGGCCATACCGTTTGAAGAAATTGCCTTGGCCAAAAAACCAGGCATCGTGCTGGAAGGCATCGAACCGATCAACGGCAACGACGCCTATGTGGTCAAAGATGGCACGGCCAAATATTTTTTCGACACCAAAACGGCGCTTAAAATCGCCGAAACCAAGGAAGTCGAACAAGGCGGACAAAAAACCACGCAAACCATACTGCTCAGTGATTACCGGGAGGTCAACGGCGTCAAGATCCCACACCACACCACGCTGAACCTTGGGATGGAAATCGAGCTCATCACCACCGATGTGAAGTTCAACGAAGGTGTTTCGGACACAGATTTTCAATAAAACCGGGATTTTAAAACAACAAGGGCTGCCTTCGGGTAGCCTTATTTTTTACCGGACAGCCAAACGCCAACAAGCACGACAAACGCCCCGGCGAGTTGCAGCACAGAAAGCGCCTCGTGATCGAGCAAACCCCAGAAAAATGCTACGATCGGGATCAGGTAAGCCACCGATGTGGCAAATACGGTGGTCGAAATGGCGATCAGCCTGAAGAACAGTAAATTGGCCACGCCTGTGCCCAGTACGCCGAGCAGCAAAACGAACAGCGTGGAATATTGCACATCTTTACGTGCCATTACATCGAAATAACCCGAAAAAACCAGTAAAACCAGTGTTGGCAAAAGCAAAATTGCTGAATTGCCCGTTGCGATCGTCAGCGAATCAAGGTCTGACAAATGCTTTTTGATGATGTTGACATTCAAACCGTAGCACACCGTTGCAATGAAAATCAGCGCCGCATACCCCAAATGGGTCGTGGTTTGCATTTCAGCTCCCGTAAACACAAGGACCAGGCTCCCAAGAAATCCTGCCGCAACACCCATCACCTGTACGCGCAGGAACTGCATCCCAAAGAAAAGCCCACCCAAAATAAGCGCATTGAGCGGCGTGAGCGCATTGAGCACCCCGGCAATGGCGCTGCCGATACGCGTTTCTGCAATCGCAAATAAATAAGCGGGGGCAAAAATCCCGAGCAAGGCGGTCAATCCAAGATATTTCCATTTGTGAGCAGGAATCCCGGCCAATGTCCTGAATCCGATCACGAGCATGAACAGCGCGGCAAACACCATTCGCAACGATCCAAGCTGAAACGGATCGAGCCCGATGAGGCCTTTTTTGATCAGGATGAACGAACTGCCCCAAATCAGGGCCATCGACAAAAGCAGTATCCATTTGAGTTGCGAAACGGGCATAGCATTGGTTTAAGAGTTCAAAATTGTAATAATTTTATGAATCGGCGGATAATTATTTTTCTATTTTTGTCGCAGGACCTCACAATTCATCAAAACTAAAACTCATTTTATGAAACGCTTACACACCCTGGCACTGCTGGCCTTCATCGGACTTGCGCTTACCGGTTGCAAACAAACGGACGCTGCAGCTGCCCAAGCCGGCACTGAAGTAGCTTCCAATACGGCCAACTTACCCGCCAAAATGGAAACCGCGAGCTTTAACATCGACGGCATGACCTGTTCGATGGGCTGCGCGAAAACGATCGAAAGCAAATTGTCTAAAATGGACGGCGTGCAAAAGGCGACCGTCGACTTTGACTCCAAAACTGCTACAGTAGAATTCGACGCCAACAAGCAAACGCCTGAAACGCTTGTAAAGACGGTCGAATCTGCGGCCGATGGCAAAACGTATAAGGTTCACGACGTAAAATCATCGGGCAATAAAGCGATGGTTTACCAGGACCAGGAAAAAGAAAAAGCCAAAAAGAAAGCCGGAAAAACCGGTCCGGGCGCGGATGAAAAAAGCGCCAAATCATGCGCATCGGATGCAAAAGACGGGAAACCGGGATGCTGCGCCGCCAAGAAAAAACACTGCGCCGACGAACAAAAAGCATAAGGTCGGGCCAGCAACGCATCAATAAAAATAGAAAAGCCGAAGACAATATTTGTTTTCGGCTTTTCCATTTGATTTCAGGGCCTTCACCACGTTGGGTGTTCATTACTGTTTCCACTTCAAGCTCTCCATAAGCGCCTGCATGTCATTTTTGATATAGCTCGCCGCGGGCATGATCGAGTCAAAATTAGGCTTGGCGTAGAAATACACTGAGCAATCGATGAAATGACGCGTGCTGTCGGTCACGTAAAACTGCGCGTTGGTGGCCGCATTGCCATTGACCTGGTAGAACATGCCGTACACTTTTTCATCGCGGTTGATGAACGGCTGCTCGGTAATGTCGTCGGCTTTGATCACGTGCTCATAGGTAAGCTTCTGGGCGTCGCGCAACAATGCGTTCAGGTCGTTTTTGACGGGTTTGTAAGTGATGTAGACCGTGGCCTTCATCTTGGGGTAATTGATCTCGAAATCGCAACCCGATTTTTGCTGGATCACCGCATCGGCATTCATCACAAAGGTGAACGGGCATTGATTCTCAAACCGGGCGTACTGCGCTACCGGATAATCGAGCCGCAACTGCGCCGACGGTTTGGGCAGCACTTCTTTTTTGCATCCGAAAACACAAAACAACCCCAGCGCGAGGAAAGAAAAAGTAATCGTTTTTTTTATCATTCTATGGCAACCTTGATTTGCTTGACGCGTTTTTTATCGACCGCCTCGATGGTAAAACGGTAACGGTCAAAATTTATTTTCTGTCCCTTTTTGGGAAAATTGCCAAGAATTTCGAGAATAAATCCCGCAAGCGTCTCAGCTTCGCCTTTGCTGTCATCGAACAAAACCTCGTCGGCATCGGTGATGCGGCAAAAATCCTTGAGGTTGATCTTGCCTTCGAACAAAAAGGTCTTGTCGTCGATTTGGGAATAATTGATGTTTTCGTCGTCGAATTCGTCGCTGATATCGCCAACGATTTCCTCAATTACATCTTCAAGCGAAACCAGTCCGGATGTTCCGCCGTATTCATCCACGACGATCGCGAGATGGTTTTTCATCGACTGGAAATCCTTGAGCAGGTTGTCGAGCTTTTTGTTCTCAGGGACAAAGAACGGGGCGCGCAACAAGCTTTGCCAGTCGAATTCCTTTTTGTGGATGTGCGGAATGAGGTCCTTGACAAACAATACGCCTTCGATCTGGTCGATGTTGTCGCGGTACACCGGAATGCGCGAAAAACCCTTTTCAGTGATTTTGGGCAGCACTGAAGCGAACGTTTGGTCAATATCGAGTGCGAAAATATCGATGCGTGGGCTCATGACCTGCTTGGTGTCGGTATTGCCAAAAGAAACAATGCCTTCGAGGATTTTTTGCTCGTTTTGCGATGTGCCTTCGGACGAGGTCAGTTCGAGCGCCTGCGAAAGCTGGTCGACCGAAAAACTCGATTTTTGCCGTCCGAGTTTTTTGTGCAAAAAATTGATCAGCTGGCGCAGCGGGATGCTCACCGGGGTCAGCAATTTGTCGAGCACCGATAGCGGGACGGCCACAAAACACGCAAATTTTACGTTATTGCGGCTCGCGTAGATCTTGGGCAATACTTCGCCAAAGAGCAGGATCACAAATGTAACGACGGCCACATCGGTAATAAACTTAAATACGGGCGATGAAATGGCGTCAAACAGCGTACTTCCGATCACCGAATACAGGATCACCACGCCGATGTTCGTAAAATTATTGGTCACGACCATTGTAGCAAGCAACTTTTTGGGGCGTTCGAGCAATGCGGTAATGACGGCCGATTTTTTGGGGTCTTTTTGTGCGCAACGCGTCAAGTCGTCGGGCGAAAGCGAAAAGAACGCTATTTCAGCGGCAGACACAAGCGCCGAACAAGCCAGCAAAATAAGGATGGCGGCAAAGCCAAGGATCAGATCGGTGTCCGGCGAAAGCGGTAAACTGGGCTCAGGGTCCAAACAAATAGGAATTAATTACACAATCAGAATGGCAGGTCGTTTTCGGCTGCCGGGTTCTGCGCTTCAAAATTAGGCGTTTTGTTCTCGCCTTTGTGGTGGTCGAGTTCTTTTTTGACCGACAGGAACGTAAATTCCGTTACCTGGATCTCAGTGGTGTATTTGGTAGAGCCGTCCTCTGCCTGCCATTGGCGCGATTTAATACGGCCTTCGACGTAAATCTTGTCGCCTTTGGACAAATATTTTTCGCAGATCTCCGCGGCTTTGTTCCTGACGACCAGGTTGTGCCACTCGGTGGAGGTGATCTTTTCGTTGGTCGTTTTATTAATGTAGGTTTCATTGGTGGCCAGCGGAAAACGACCGATGCAGTTGCCGCCGTCGAAATAATGCATTTTTACTTCATCTCCCAAATGCCCGATCAGCAATACTTTGTTTAACGTTCCGCTCATGTTGTATGGATTGTATTGCTTCAAATATACTAATTTTTAAAAATCACTGCCAATGGTTTGCGATAAAATTGTACAAGGCAACCGGAAAAGGATAATCGCGCAATGCCTGGCCACTCACCGCACCATCCACGAGGCCATTTACCTCTACATGCCAAAAGGTAATGTGCAGATTTTGGTGCGTGAGTTTGTGGTTGACCGTCTGCCTCCGGGTTACATAGGCGATCTCGCGAAACAATCGGGCGGCGCGGTCTGCGATCCATTGGTCCGTGGCGGCCGCATCGGTCTCGACAAGCGGAAATTCGTACAGATTGCGCCAGATGCCTTTCCCGGTGCGTTTTTGCACCACCGAACGTCCGGCAGAATCGCGCACGACCAGGTAATTCAAAAACCGCGTGCGCACTTTTGCTTTCTTTGACTTGACGGGAAGTTTATCGACTTTGCCATCGCGCAGGGCCACACAACCGTCGTTGAGCGGACAAATCGCACAATCGGGGTTTTTGGGAACACATTGCAACGCGCCAAATTCCATGAGCGCCTGGTTGAACGTCGCAGGGTCGTCATCGGGCATGAGCGTGCGCGCCAAGGTGGCAAATTCCTTTCTGGCAGGGGCGCCCGAAATATCGGTCGCGATTCCAAAAAACCGCGACAGTACGCGAAACACATTGCCGTCCACTACCGGCACCGCCTCTGCGTAGGCAAACGACGCGATGGCCGCCGCCGTATACTCGCCCACGCCTTTGAGCTTTAACAGGCCGGCGTAATTACCGGGAAATTTTCCGCCCAATTCATAGGTGATATATTGCGCAGTCTGGTGCAGGTTGCGCGCGCGTGAATAATAACCGAGTCCCTGCCACAATTTGAGCACTTTTTCCTCAGGCGCATCGGCCAGGTCGGACACCGTTGGAAAGGCTTCGAGAAATGAAAAAAAGTAAGGCATTCCCTGCGCGACACGCGTTTGCTGGAGGATGATTTCTGAGAGCCAGATCGGGTAGGGATCCAATGTATCCCGCCAGGGCAATTCGCGTTTGTGCTGTAAATACCACGCGATAAGCACATTAGTGAAATTCATGTTAAAAATTTGCCCTGCAAAATTAAATGTTTATGTGATTAAAATTTAATGTTTTAGCTTGAATAATCCGATTTTTAATTTCTATATTTGCACTCTCAAATTTTACATTAATTAATACGCAACAAAATGACGAAAGCAGATATCGTAGCGAAAATTTCCGAAAAGTTGGGTCTTGAAAAAGGCGATGTGCAAGCAACTGTAGAATCTTTCATGGACGAGGTGAAAACTTCACTCGAAACTGGTGACAATGTTTACTTAAGAGGTTTCGGAAGCTTCATTATCAAAACCAGAGCGGAGAAAACAGGTAGAAATATTTCGAAAAACACTACTATTAAAATTCCTGCTCACAACATTCCCGCCTTCAAACCTGCTAAAGTATTTGTAGAAGGCGTCAAAACGAATAACGAAGCAAAATAATCTTATTAACTAATCACCTAAACCCTTTAGTATGCCAAGTGGTAAAAAAAGAAAAAGACATAAGGTAGCCACGCACAAAAGAAAAAAACGTGCGAGAGCTAACCGCCACAAGAAGAAAAAGTAGTGTAAACTACTTTTTTCTTTTTTAAACGTTCATTGAAATCGGGAATCAGTCGAAAGCCATAACGTCATCAAGCCGAAAGGCAAGGCACGTTCAACGACGGTTTCCACCGGGTACAAAATACCTGTAAATATTGTTTAATCCATCCAGCCTCCGGTCTAAAGATAGGAACGAAAAGGTTTGACGAAAGGACTTCGGTTCGGCTCGTTCGACTTTCGACTTTCGACTTTCGACTAAAGTCCGGATAAAAATTTACGCTGTGAATAAAGAGTTAATCATCAGATCAAGTTCCGGAGCCGTAGATTTTGCCTTATTAAAAGATGGAAAACTAATAGAATTGCACAAGGAAGAAGAGCACAAAAGCGATTTCTCGGTGGGCGACATCTTCATTGCGAAGATCCGCAAGCCGGTCGCCGGGCTTAATGCGGCATTTGTAAACGTTGGCTTTGAAAAAGACGCGTTTTTGCACTACCACGATCTGGGCCCTAACTTATCTTCCCAACTGAAATTCTTAAAACTTGTAAGCGCAGGTAAATTAAAAGATTTCACCCTCAAAAACTTTCAGTTCGAAAAGGAGATTGACAAAAACGGCATTATAGCAGATGTGCTTACCGCCAATCAATCCGTTCTGGTACAAGTAGTCAAAGAACCCATTTCGACCAAAGGCCCCCGCATCTCATCGGAGCTGTCGCTGGCCGGTCGTTTTATCGTTCTGGTTCCGTTCTCGGACCGTACTTCGGTTTCGCAAAAAATCGAATCGCGCGAAGAAAAAGACCGGCTCAAAAAACTTGTCCAGGCCATCAGACCGAAAGGTTTCGGCATCATCGTACGCACGGTGGCCGAAGGAAAATCAACAGCCGAATTAGAAAAAGACTTGCAGAACCTGCTATCAAGGTGGACTGCAATGTGCAAAAAATTACCAACTGCCCACCATCCGTCCAAGGTCTTAGGAGAGCTCAACCGCGCTTCTTCGATCCTGCGCGACGTGTTCAACGATTCCTTCACCGGGATCCACATCGATGATGAGGAGTTGTTTTACCAAACCAAGGACTATCTCATGGAGATCGCCCCTACCAAACAATCGATCGTCAAGTTCTATCAGTCACGTGACGTGCCGATCTTTGAAAAGTACCACATCGAACGACAAATCAAAACCTCCTTCGGAAAAACCGTCTCCATGAGCCGCGGCGCCTATCTGATCATCGAGCATACAGAAGCGCTCCACGTGATCGACGTCAACTCCGGAAACCGGTCCAACAAAGCTTCCAACCAGGAAGATACCGCCCTTGAGGTCAACCTGATCGCCGCCGCTGAAATCGCCAGACAATTGCGTTTGCGCGACATGGGCGGGATTATTGTCATCGATTTCATCGACATGTCCAATCCGGACAATCGCAAGGTACTGTTCGACAAGCTTCGCGACGAAATGAGCGACGACAAAGCCAAACACAAGATCCTGCCCCCGAGCAAATTCGGCCTCGTGCAGATCACACGCCAACGGGTACGCCCGGAGGTCAACATCAAAACCAGAGAGGAAGATCCCAACAACGGCAACGGCGAAATTGAAGCGCCCATCCAGATTGTCGACAAGATCAACCAGGACCTGGAACGCATTCTCAAAATCCACAAAAAAGTCGTGCTCAATGCGCATCCGTTTGTGGCTGCCTACCTCAGTAAAGGGTTTCCGTCTCCACGCTCGAAATGGCTGCTCGAGCATCGGAAATGGGTGAAAATCATACCACGTGACGCTTACACGTATTTGGAATACCACTTTTATGACGACAAAGGAAACGTCATCAAGGAATAATAAGAAACCGCCTTTCGGGATGAAGGGCGGTTTTTTTATGCGCTTTTAGGGCGTGCCGGCGCAGCAACCCCGCGTATACCGTTGCACCTCTGGAGCGCCGTCGGGCTCTCGGCTGCACGCGGTGCCTGCCTCGATCCCTCACGCGGGCGTAAGCATCCCATCCGCCGTTTATTCGCGCACAATTTCCACACGCCGGCGAATCTCATTGCCGTCCTCATCGACTACCGTCACCCAGTGCATCCCGGACACCGGCGCAATGGCCATATCGTGAAACGTCTGCGTGACGCCTTTGTACACATCATCCACATACCAGAACAGCTTCTTTTCGCGCTGCGGATGCGCCACCTTGAGCACCACCGGTTGTAAATCGGAGTCCAAATTGCGCGTCAGGTATATTTTCGTGCCCGCCTTTGGATAAATGAAATCCATGGCCGCAACCCCAACCCCGCAGTCAGGTCGCCAAGGCGGAAGCGGCCGGTAATCTAAATGCTGCGACTTGTAATACCATTCCATCACAGGCGGCAGCACAAACCAGCTTTTGGCAACCATATTGGCCACAGCCTCGCAATTACTGTCCACACGGTATTGCCCTGTCTTGTCAAGATGAATCGTCCGATGATAAGGGCACGCGCGCGTCGCAGCTCCTTTGGGCGGTACGAGTTGCGCCACGGCCGGGCAATCTTCCTTGGCCAGATAACCACTTTGTGCACAAACCTGCACCGTCTCCAGATCGTTGAGTGGCTCGGCGAACCAAGGCTTTTTGGGCAAAAGCCGGAATACGTCAAACAGCAAAGGGGCGGCGCTCGAAACGCCCGTCAGTTCGGGCCTGCCCTCGCCTGTGGCATTGCCTACCCACACGCCCACCACATAGCGCGAATTGGCCCCGATTGCCCACGCGTCGCGGTTGCCAAAGCTTGTCCCGGTTTTCCACGCGATCCTGAGCGCGCTGTCGTAGAATTTCCACGCCTGATCGCCGTCGGGCCGGTTGACCTCTTCCATGGCCTTAAACGCCAGGTAAATGCTTCCGGCGCCCAACAATGGCTTTTCGAACGATGGCTGGCCAAAATTGGTTTTAAAATCGTGCACGTAATTGAGATCGGCCAGTTCGCGTGTGCGGTATCGGCCCTGGTGTGCATTGAAATAGCCCACTGTTGAAGACCACGCGGCATACGTCCGGCACAAATCCCACAAATTGCTTTCCGCGCCGCCCAGGATCAGCGACAGTCCATAGTGATCCGCGGCTTGGTTGATGTCGCGCAGCTTATACCGGCGCAATTCCTCATAAAATTTCTCCACGCCAAAATCCTGAAGCATCAACACCGACGGAATGTTCAACGAACGCGCCAACGCCCGATGCGCCGGTACCGCTCCGTCAAAGGTCAGGTTAAAATTCTCTGGTTTGTAACCCGAGATCTGCGTCGGCACATCAGGCACAAGTGTATTTGGAAGCAATTCGCCCTGGTCTAGCATGGCCGCATACAAAAACGGTTTTAAGATACTGCCGGTGCTGCGCGGCGCGGTAATGATGTCTACGTCCTTCTGGTGGTCGGCGTCCGTGGGTGCGTTGCCCACATAGGCGATAATGTCGCGGTTCCGGATATCGACGACCAGCACGGCCAGATTGTGCACTTGGTTTTGCCGGTATTGGCTGTGGTAATAGCGCGCCAATTGGTTTACGCGATGCTGGAGCGCGGCATCCACCGTCGTTTTGATGCGACGGCCCTGGTGCGTTCGGGCGATGCGCTCAAGCAAATGGGGCGCAGTTTGAGGCAGCGCGAACGGCTTTTGCGGCAGCGGCTCTGCAATGGCGAGCTGATACGTCGGGCCATCGATCCTACCGGCACGATACAATCGCAGCAAAAGGCGGTTGCGCTTTTCCAGTAACAGTTGTTGGTTTCTGCCTGGATAAATCAGCGCGGGTGCATTGGGAAGCACGGCCAAAACAGCGCTTTCGGCCCACGACAATTGGTGCGGCTGCACGCCAAAATACCGCCACGACGCCATCCCGAGTCCCACAACGTTGCCTCCATACGGCGCATGGGCCGCGTACAGCGATAGAATTTGGGTTTTGGAATGCCGCCATTCAAGCCGCGTTGCCAGAACAACTTCTATCATTTTCTCCCAATAGGTCCGCTCGCGCTGCCCACGAGAAAGGCGGATCACCTGTTGTGTGATCGTACTGCCGCCGCGCATTATACGGCCCGCGGCCTGGTTTTGCCTGAACGCTGCTGCCATCGCCACCGGATTGATCCCGGGATGCCGGTAAAAATGCCGGTCTTCAAACGCGATCACGCATTGCGCAAATTTCTGCGGCACGGAATCCTGCGCCGGGAACCGCCATTGACCGTCGCGCGCGATCTTTGCCCCCAGCAGTTCGCCATCGGCTGCTTCGATGACCGACGCATAAGGATCGTAGAACAATTGGCGCGGCAAACAAAAATAATAGGCCACGAGCACTACAATCAGTAGCCCGCTTTTGAGTTTGTGCGTTTTTACCCAACGTACCAAACGCGCGCCCCATGACGCCACTTTAGTTTTTTCGAGCCGCAAAATGTGCTTTTTTATCGGAACCCTTCGGTCGGGTCCGGTTTTCAATTATGGTTTGACTACTTCCACCCATTGGCCTTTGGTGCGCGCTAAAAACGAATGGTCGTACATCGCCTCGCACTGCAGTCCCGGCAAATAATACGTCCCGAGATAAGTTGCGTTGAGCAGCACGCGGAACGTCTTGACTTCATTGGATTTGAGCGCAAAATAAAAATTCGCGCGATCGTCCCGGATGTCGATATAATCGGCGGAATTATTGACCGCATCGCCATAATCGGTAAACCGCGTATTGACAATTTCAAATCCCGACGGCAAAATTTGCGACAGCGCTACATTTTGCACGCGTTCGTTGCGTTGGTTTCTGACCGTTATTTCGGCAATAAACTCAGTTCCCTGTGGCATCCGCCTGACGTCCACAGGCTGGCCTTTGCGGTCTTTGTATACCACGCCGGCCGACAAATTATTCTGCAATGGTTGCTCCTGCCCCACCGGCAAAATCCCGGACTGAAGTACGCGCACATACACTGTGTTGTTTTTGTTGTTGCGCACCGACACGCTGTTGTTTCCAGGCGTTATGGCCAAGCTGCGGTCTGCAATGGTTTTTCCGGTCGAGACCTGGACTGCTTTACCCGCTTTCGTATAGGTGATGTCAATGCCTTTGGCGCCGCTCGACTGGGCAAATTTGGACATGGCGTACAAGGCATAAGCGGTCGTTTGGGTGCTCATCCATTGACTTGAGGCCATGTTTCTGGCAAGGGTGATCGCGGTTTGGAATGCGCGTTGTTTTTGTCCGAGCAACAGCAACGTCTCCAGTGCCATCGCGCGGTTTCGGTCCGGCGAACCAAAATAGCGGTATGTGTCCGCCGCACGGTCTTCAGCATCGATAACGGTCTTGCCGAGCAACAATTCCCCGGCCGATTTTTGTCCTGCGAGCGCATAGGCAGCGGCGAGCCGCAATTGGCTCTCATTGGATATCCCCGAGGTCTCGCGCAGTCGGTTCATCGACGGCAAATCGGCTGAACCGGCCAATGCAAGGGTATACAATCGGTACGCCTGCGCCAGATCATTGCCGTATTGCGGATAATAGCGCCAGGTACGCGCCTCTTTTTGCTGGTAGGCCAGCCACCTGGATTTGCAGCCGGCCGGAAGCACATACCCTTTTTTCTCGGCTTCGATCAAAAAGTGGCCAGCGTAGGAGGTGCCCCAATCGTCGGCGTGGGAAGCGCCCGGCCAATATACAAAACCGCCGTTGGCCAATTGAAATCCGCCCAGACGCTGGATGCCGGCCGAGACATTTTGTTGGATTTGCGCCTGCCGCTGGGTGGTGATATCGGCCACATCGGACAAAAACAATTGCGGAAAAACGCCGGACGTCGTTTGCTCGACACAACCGTGCGGATAACTGATCAGGTATTGCATCCTGCGGTTGATGTCCATGGTAGGGACCGACGACACTTCGATTTTGGCGCTGTTGCTACCGGCTACGCCAAAGGCCGACCACGAGAGGGTTTTGGAACTGTTCGGTTCGAGAACCACATCTTTGAACGTATGCGTGACCGGATTCGGATTGACGCAATCGATTTCTACATCATAGCCCGATTTGTGGGTGCCGGACGACGCAACAACGTGGATTTTCCCAATGCCGGTCTGCCCGACGGCGAGTTTAAAATACGCCAGCTGTTCATCGGGACGCGAAAACGTAAGGGTTTGCGAATGGCTGCCCACCACGCGCAATCCGCTGCTGGTTTTGAGTTGCACGCTGACTGTTTTGATGTTGGGTTCCATTGCGAAAACCGTAACGGGGATCGTCACCTGTTCGGACGGCGAGATTTTGCGCGGCACAGATGCCAGTACCATCAACGGGCTTTTGACCGGCGTAGCCTTTTCGGCATTTCCATACGCGCCGGATTGTGCATCGGCGGCCACAACCATCGTACGCACGGACCCAACATATTTGGGCAGCTTGACCTGATGGGTTTTCGACTGTCCTTTTTCAAGCGTGAACGGGCCCAGATAAATGACGACAGGCTTGAACCGGTTGGCTTTTTTGGCTTTTCCGCCGCCAAGGTGCTCATCGCCGCCAATGGCGAAAATCTGGTTTATTTTTCCGCCGTACGCCCCAATGACATCGTCATAAATATCCCACGTTTTGACCCCTAACGCTTCGCGGGCGTAAAAGCTGCCCCACGCATCCGGCGTTTTGAAACGCGTTAAATCAAGCAATCCTTCGTCGACAATAGCGATGGTATAACTCATGCGCCGCTCGGATTTTTCACTGACCTTCACCGCAAACGGCTGCTCGGGTCTGAGTACGTCGGGCATGGTGACTTGCGGCTGTAATTTGGTATTTTTATCGACCACTTCAATCGGGACGATGCCATACATGCGAATAGGCGCATCGTTTTTCGTCGTTGCATGCGGTTGCAGCAAACTGATGTTGAAATATACGTTGGGCGCCATTTCAGCCGTTACCGGTACGTCGATGCGCGTTTCACCCTGCAGCGTTTTGACCCACAGCGCCCGGATCACACGCGTACCGTTTTCAATCGATACCAACGCACGGCCGCCTTCGCCCGACGGAAAGGAAATCTTGGCCGTTTCCCCCACGGCATATTCCTTTTTATCGGTGGAAAACACAAGCATGTTCGCCGATGAAGCGTCTGTGTTGCGCGTTTTGCCAGACCAATACGGCCAGTCGATCAGTACGGTTTGTGCCGCGGCATGACCGCCTGCAGGATCGGACACGCGTACCATGTATCGGCCCCATTGATCGTCGGTGGCAGCGAATTGTACCGAGGCGCGGCCCGAGGCATCGGTGTTGACCACAAAACGCTTAAACGGCATGGTGGAATGTGCGGCGTTGTAGTTCGACAAATCGTCCTGCGAGGCATCCCACCACCAGCGCCATTCCACTTTGTAGACATTGACCTCAAGACCGCGCACAGGTTTGGGCCTGCCTGCTTCATCGACCGATGCAATATCGAAACGGTTCATTTGGCGCGTTTCAAGCATGCCATATTTATTGGGCTCGGGCGACTTGATGCCGACATAAGTGCGGTAAGGCGAATAGGTCGCCGTGGCCACAACGGTAGAAAAAACGCCGCCTTCATCGTAAACCTTTGTCACAAACGCGGCCTTGAGCATCCCTGGGGAACGACCCTGCAATTGCGGATCGATCGAAACCGACGCGTGGCCGTTTGCATCGACGCGTCCGGAGAAAATACTGACCTCCTCGGTGCTGAACTGGCGCACCAAATCGTCGAACGCATATTTCGGAAAACTTTTGAACGTTGTGGTTTGCGGCGAGAATTTGGCCGTGACTTCCGCCTTGAGGTTTTTGGCCACCGCGCCGTGCAGCCAGGCGACGTCCAGCGAAACGGTATTCGGACTACCCGAGGCAAGCACCAGTTTGTCGAACGAATTTCTGATCCGTAACCGGTTGGGTTTGATCGTTTCGATCTTGATGCTTTTGTAAAAGCGCGCCCCTCCAAGGCTGACCATCGCTTCCCAGTTGCCCGTAGGTGCGTCGGGATCGGTAGGAACTACGAATGCATAGTGGTTGATGGCGTTGGCTTTGACGATTTTTTGATAAGTGGTCTTACCGGTTGGATCGTTGAGCCGGAATTTGATCGGATGCGACGGCGGCAGTTTATTGGCCGCATCGTTGAGGATGAACGACAGGTACAAATCATCGCCGGGACGCCACACGCCACGCTCGCCGTAAATATAGCCTTTGAGCCCTTTTTGGAGTGTTTCGCCCGATACGTCAAAGTTTGAAACCGACAGCGAATAACCGTCGTCAAGCTTCATATACGTCGTGTTTTTGCCCTGGGACACGATTGCGAAATAAGCGAATTTGTCGAGCTTGACATAAGCCGTCCCCGAGGCGTCCGTTCTGACAGAGGCGAGTTTTTGCTGCTGGAAACTGTAAAGATCGATCCGGGCACCGCCGACAGGTTCAGTGGTCAACAAATGGTTCACCGCAAAAAAATACGATTTGTTATCGCCGCGCTTGGCAATCACGCCCAAATCCGACGCAAGGACATTGGTTGCTACCTTGGTATTGTAGTAATACGAATTGGTACACGCGTCCTGGCTTTCGCGCCACTGGTAATCGTCGTAATAGTAATCGTCGTAGCCGCTGTTGCTGTAATTGACGTCGTTCTCGTCCGGTTCTTCCGGATCTCCGGCATTTTCGTCGGGCTCGGACCACGCACATTCATAAAGCGAATATTTTTTGCGGAATTCAAATTCCACGCGGTAAATCGCACCGGGATCCGGCGTGATGATTTTGGCCAGATCCAGCGCAAAGGTGTTCCACTTGTCCAATTTGATGAGCGTATTGGATTGCAGATCGATCACCCGACGCGCAATCGGCTGGGACACCTGCCGCAGGTTTTGCGATCCGTTGAGCTGGTTTTCCTGCAAAAACTGAAGGACGTTATTTTTGTAGATTTTGTAGATTTTCACGTCAACGGCGCGCAGGTTAACGGCCTCGAAATGGAGCTTGAGATTGCTCGAACCGGGCAGGATCGTTCCGCTGCGCACAAGCCGGACATTGGGCTTGATCTGGTCGAAAGCCACTTTGGTCGCAAAACTTTTCTTCATTTTGAAACCGTCCTGGCTTTCAATGCCTTCAAAAACCTCGAGCAGCAAATCGCCCTTTAGCGGTTGGTCGAAAAAAACTTTAAGTACATTGCCCTGGGTCGCAAATTTGAGATTGGCTGCCGATTCCATCGCGATGAGTCCGTCGAATTGCTGTCCTTTGCGCAGCGGATCGGAAAAATTGATCAGCAGCGTCTGGTTGCTGTTATCGGGCACGTCCACACCGATAATTTTGAAACCCGATTTGCCCGCGACCGGAAATTTGATGACGCCTTTTTGGTCGATGCCGAGGTTGCGGCCGTCGTAAACAATTTCCAATTGCGTGTCCCCCGCCTCGCGCCGGATGCTGTCGACCACAAACCGGAATTCCGTTCCCGTGCTGTTGGCCTTGTCAAATTTCACTTTGAGCGCGCGCCCCATTTGCGAAGCCGACACAAGTTTCCGCGCCGATGTGATGTCGAGTTCGTCGGCCGATTTAAGCATGCAATTCAAATACTGGAAATCTTTGCTGTGCGACTGCACGTCCTGGGTCGCGATGACAAAGTCCTGTTTGATCGTCTGGACCGTGAAATTGAAATCGCGCAAGGATTCAGGCACTTCGACAACCTCCGAGAGCCGGAACGTAACCTGATACCGGGTGTTCTGATCGAGTTTCTTATCGGGAACAAATGCGACCGTGTTGCCCGAAAGCGCAATGACTTTTCCGTCCACCGAGGGCGAAATCCTGAACAGATCGTCGTCGAGCACCTCATTGGGCTTCCATTGTTTTTTGGAAAACGCGAGCACCACGCGAATGTCCGATCGCGACGGGACTACCCCTGAAGTAAAGCTGGTCAGGTATTTTTTAAACAGGGAAAAATCGGAGTTGAAGTCCGCCGCCGATTGGCTACATCCTAC